>SYMT01000495.1 GCA_005805375.1 Actinomycetota bacterium | reverse complement strand
GCAGTGGGCCGACCGGTCGGACCGCTTCGATGGTGGGAGCGACGGACATAACACCACCTGGAGGCCCGCACGCGGGCAGGGCACTCAGAGGAGATTACGCTGCCCGAATCCAAAAGATTCCCTGAACCGCGAAATACGGGCCCCGGACCGATTTCAACCGGGGCGAACGTACGCGGGGATCCCCCGATCGCGGATTTCTCAGTTAAGGGAAGATCACCTTGTCGTACATGGCCTCCACCTCCAGGCGAGCGCCGACGGACTGGAGTTCAATCACCTCCTCCATCCGGGTGTACTCCCGGCAGGTCCAGGCGCCGTCCGGGCCGCGGGTGAAGTGCTCCACGCGCACCCGGTCCTGCGCGATGAGAAGGTAGTCCGTGAGCGACTCCAGGCGCTGGTAGTGCTCCCACTTCCCGCCCCGATCCCACGCTTCGGTGGATTCTGAGAGCACCTCCACCAGCACTTGCGGGTTCAGCAACGTGTCGCGGATGGCGTCGTGGAACCGGGGTGGGCCGCACAGCGCGGAGACATCCGGGTACGTGTTCAGCCCGGTGGCCGAGACGCGCACCCGCATGTCGCTCCCGTAGACCCGGCACGGGCGCCCACGAAACTGGGAGTGCAGCGACGCTCCGACATTCATCGCCACCAGATTGTGGGGTTCGCGGGCGCCGGACATGGCAAAGATTTCGCCGTTGACGAACTCACTTTTTGTCTCGGCGCAGCGTTCGCGGGCCAGATACTCTTCTTCGGTCACACGGGCGTAGGCGGCGAGTGCCATGCGTCTGCTCCCTCTCTCTTCATCACGGACGTTCAGGATCACCGAGGGAATCACTTCCCGATTTGGCGGTTCCGAATAGGGGTCCCTGAAATCAGGAAGTGATTGAATTGACGATCCTCAGCGACGGACTTCCACGGTGATCGGGATGTCCTGGCGCAGAAAGCGGCAGGTCCCCCCAATGTTCTCACAGGCATAGTAGAGCGCGTAGGCGGAAAATTGCACGGTGCCCGCCCCGGTCGCCGGAGCCCGCACCTCGAATTCCAGCCGCCGCACCTCGTTGGTCTCGGGGCGATCCCCCTGGGGCGCCACCAGCAGACGACGGGAAATCTCCCAGCCCGGCGGCGGGTCAATCCAGAGTCGGAGGGGCTCCGCCTCGTTGTTCCAGTGCGCCATCCTCCGGCTGTTGGGATGGAAGGAAACGTGAATCCGGGCGCTCTGCCCCGCCGGGATGCGCGATGGGACGACAACGACCTCGGTGCGGATCAACCCGTCCCCGTCCCGCAGAATTCTCCCTTCCGGATCCGGAGCGCGCGGGGGCGACGCCTCCGGGCCGAACTCTCGCACCGGTCCGGCAATCTCGGCCCCGGACGGCGGCACGGGCAGAGGAATCGGCTTCTCCCCGCGGGCTCTGACTTCCGCCGTCGCCTGATCCACCCAGTCGTAGAATGGGTAAGGTTTCTCCAACCGGGGGCCGTACTGCTGGATGCGTCGCCGCCAGATGTACTGATTTGGGTGTGCTGCGAAAGCCCGATCCCACGCGCGGACGGCCGCCTGAAAGTCTCCCGGGTGGCGCTTCGGTCCCTCCGAGCGCAGGCGGTAACACACCCCCAGGCGGAACCGCGCGATCGCATCTCCAGGTGCCCGGCGCAGCGTTTCCTCATAGGCTGCGATGGCTTCATTCACCCGGTTGGCGCCTCCCCAGAGCACCAGGGCATCCCCCAGGCGGCGCCAGGCAGGCGCTGTGTTCTCCGCTCCGGCCTGCCGGGCCACCTGCTCCGGATCGGGAGTTGGGGGTCGCATGGGGACGGGCGCCGCACCGCCGGTGTGGAACTCTCGATCGAGAAAGTCCTGTTCCAACGTCTCCGGCTTCGGGCGCACGCTGCGGACCACCCCCTGCTCGTCAATCGCCACCACAATGGGGACCGCGGCAGCCTCCAGCAGATTGATGGGGTCGTGCAGAATCGGCCAGTCGAAGCCTTTCCACTGGGCGAAGAGGCGGCAGCGGTCCGGGTGCTGCTCCTGTGTGACACCAAGGAGCACCAGGCGACCCTCCTGCACCCACTTCCGAACGGCGGCGTGCCACACGGGCACGTGCGTACGGCATCCCGCTCACCAGGAAGCGAACTGGATCAGCAGCACCTTCCGGCCCCGGAACTCGGAGAGTGAAACGGGCCTGCGGTTGTCCAGGCGAGGCAACACGAAGTTCGGATGTGGCCGCCCCACCTGCGGCGCGTACGGCTCGCCCGCGCCCAGCGAGCCGGCAGTGAGAAGGCTCCCGACAAGCATCAGCACCCACCCTTCCCTGCGCATGGTCTGTCCCCTGTCGTTGTGCCGGCGGCCGGCCGGCTGTTCCAGAAGTATCTCACGCGCATTCTACTTCTGATCTCCTGCAGGCGGCTGACCGGCGGTCTCCGAAGTAGTCCACGGAGCGGGCCCGCGCAAGACCACTTCGCTTGAGAGCGGGCCTGCGCGGCACGGGACGCACTTCTGGGGGCGGGATCCGGCAGCGCTGCTGGATAGAGGACGCAAGCGTCCAGGAGCGCGACCGTCACTCGTAGAGCCCCAACTGCTGGTGCTCGCTGCTCATGGCGGCAACTGCGGCGACTGCCGCCTGCGTGTGCTTTTCCCGGTAGCGCAGGAGTTCCAGAAAGCGCACACGGCGCTGCTCCCCGACCTTACGAAACGGAATGTGGCCCTGCTCCAACAGCTTCACGAAGTAGGGGCGCGAGACCCCCAGGAACTCCGCGGCGTGTTGGGTGGAGAACTCGGCCTCCAATGGCATCAGGGTCAGGCGATGACCTAAAGCCAGTTGGGCCAGCGCCTCGGCCAGGACTCGGAGGCCTGCGGCCGGCACCTGGATTTCCAGTTGCCGGCCCGTTCCCGGGTCTTCCACGCGCACGGTGAGCGGTGGCCCAGCTTCCGGGAGGAAGCGCGCCAGCGACTCGCTGGCACTGCGGGCCAGACCCTGTTCGGGCTCGGGAAGGGTGACCGCGCGCAGCGGTCCGGTGAGCAGGGGGTGCATGGACGTCTCCAGAACACATCTACTCCCTCCATCCTCGCACAAACTCGAATCATACGCAACACTCGAAACACACGATCGCCAATGAGACGGCCGCGCCGTGGTGCGGGCTACCGCCACCCACGCAGCTTCCGCGCGATGGATTGATCGCGCCGGCAGTCCCGGATTGCGCTATCAACCAGGGTCGCCGCCACCACCGGGTCGTCCACCTCCTCCAGTCGCTTCGCTAATTCCAGGGCGCGCCGCCGCCGGACCACCGCGAGAAAAATGAGCGCTCCACCGGTTACGATCGCCAGGGCGAGTTCCATCCGAGTTCTTCCTCCCTCTTTGGTGCGGACTCACCACCTTGCAGGCGCTCGCAGAGCCGCTGTCCCCAATCGAAAAACGCGGCAAATGTGCGTAGAACAGGCAGTCGCGCATCCCTGCTGACTGCCCCGGAGACCTGCCTTATGTCTAACTGTCCGAAGCTGGCCGTGGATACTGGTGGGTCTGCTGTTCGGCTTCGGATTACCCCCCGCGACCGCCCAAACAACTACCGCCAGCACTCCGAGCGCCGATACGCGGATCTTCACTTTCAACCGGGATGGGAATGAAGGGGCCGGTCCTAATCTTTCAGTGCACCACTTCGACCTGACCACTACGAACGACGACGACAATGTCCAGCGAACCCTCTTGCAGTGCAGTCTGAGCGCGGTACCCAGTGGCACCACGGTGCAGTCGGCGGTCCTCTCCCTGTGGACGCCCGGAACCTTCGTCCAGAGCTCGGATCACGGGCATCCCACCTCCCTGTTCCGTTTGACGACGCCCTGGACCGAGATCGGAGCGACCGGGAACGTAGCCTCCCTTGGCTCGCCCTGGATGCAGCCCGGGGGGGATTTCGTCGGGACCACCGGGGTCTACAATACCAACCCTTACGCGGTGAACACCGACTCTGTGCCGGAAGGCGCCCTGCGACGCCTGCAGTGGGATGTGACGCCACTGGCTTCTACCTGGGTCACGGGGAGTGCCCCCAACTACGGCCTACTTCTTATGGCAGACCGGGGCAACACACTGCACTTCTTCTCCAAGGAAACCAGCAACAGCGCCTATTTCCCTGAACTGGCAGCCACCTATGGCTCCCTCTCGGTGGTACCCGAGCCAGGCTCGCTATCGCTGCTGCTCACGGGGCTTGTGCCGATTGTCTTCGCCAGCCGCCGCCCCCGCCCGAGAGGTGCTGAGTCGGATACGTCCTGATCCGGGGAGGGTACTTGCTCGTCACGGTGGATTGGTCCGATCTGAGGCGCTGGCGAGCCAGTTCCAACTCGTCCAGTTTCTCATTCAGGCACCGAATCTGCGCGTCGATTTCGGCTACGTGGGGCCACAGTTGCGCCAGGCTTGCGCAGCCTCTGGGCGAGTTCATCTACCAGTGCCGCCCGGGTGCATGGCGTTCTCTCCTGCTGCCCGAGTGAGCGGTGCTCCCTCCGCCTGCCCCGCGACGTCCCGGGCTGCGCGCGTATTGCCGGGGGTTCCGCTCACACTTCTCCGGGGTGTGGGGATGGGCCCAACAGGATTCGAACCTGTAACCCCGGGATTATGAGTCCCCTGCTCTGCCGTTGAGCTATAGGCCCGTTGCCGCTATCTTACCAGACCTCTGCGGGCCTGGGAACCTCCGGGTCGCTGGACTTCACTGCGGGGGCAGGGCGCCGCGCCAACCGGCAGCGTGCCATTGCTTCAGGCGTGCCAGCGTCTCCGTATTCTCCGGGCGGGCGGCGACATTCTCGTTTTCGTGCGGATCACGCGTGTGGTCGTACAGTTCTTCGGCCACCACCCGGTTGTTGTCCTCCCGATCCACCCAGAGGGTCAGGCGGTGGGTGTCCGTCTTCATCGAGTAGCCCACGATGCGGCCACGCGGGTACTGGTTGAACGCGGCGCGCTTCCACGGGCGGTCGGGCTGATCCAGCACGGGAGCGAAGCTGGCTCCCTCCAGTCCCTCCGGCTTCGGCAGACCCGCCCGATCGCAGAGCGTCGGGTAGATGTCCACGAATT
>SYMT01000494.1 GCA_005805375.1 Actinomycetota bacterium | reverse complement strand
TCACCACGCGGGCCCAGGAACTCGGGTTGGGAGCTTCCTGGGAAGCGGCGGAGCCCCCCCGGACGGGATGACGCCGCGCCCGTCCGCACGCCTCCTCCCCGGCCTCCCAGCACGTCTCCCCCGATCTCCGACAAGATACGCCGAATACGTCGCGGTGCCGGAGACGGTGCTGTGGCAAAACGATCGGACGAAGCTCCCGCCGGAGGTGGCGACGCTGCAGGAGCCGTTCGGAAACGCGGTGTTTGCGACCAGCGCGCAGGATCTGGCAGGGCGGACCGTGGCGGTGCTGGGCTGCGGACCCATCGGCCTCTTCACAATCGGTATCGCGCGTGCATCGGGCGCCGCCACGGTCTATGCCGCCGACCAGACGCCGTTCCGTCTGCAACTGGCCCGGACGATGGGGGCCAGCCTGACGCTCAATGTACGCGAGGTTGCGGATGTGCCCGCCTGGTTCCGATCACAGAATCAAGGGCATGGCGTGGACATCGTGTTCGAGATGAGCGGCGCCCCCCGGGCGATCACCGACGCGTTCAAAATCGTGCGCAACGGCGGCCGGGTGATCCTCTTCGGCATCCCGTCGCGCCCGGTGGAGATAGACGTGGCGGAAGCACTCATCTTCAAGAACCTGAACGTGCTCGCGGTGAACGGGCGCAAGATCTTTGAGACGTGGTACAAGACCCGTTGGATGCTGGAGAGCGGAGTCGTGGATCTCCGCCCGCTCATCACACACCGCTGTGGGCTGGAAGACATTCATGCCGCGCTGGAGCAGATCCAGGCCGGCCTCGCCTGCAAGATCGTCCTGTTTCCGCACGGGGATGTGCCGCGCGCGCCGGGCGGGACGATCGCGACTGTTGTGGAGTCGGGCGGGACGCCCGTGTTCCCGGACCCAATTGCCGCTCCTCCCGTTGCTGCCCCCGTCGTGCCAGAGACCGGCGCACCCAAATGGAGTCACCGATGAACCGTCGCCTGCAGGAGCAACTTGAAGCCGAACTCCAGGCACTCAGGGATGCCGGCACCTACAAGACGTTCAACTGCCTCGACTCGCCGATGGATGCTCTCGTGCAGATGCAGGGGCGCGGCGAGGTGCTGGTGCTGTCGTCCAACAACTACCTGGGCCTGTCCGCGCATCCCTCGGTGATCGCCGCAGGGGTGGAGGGTCTCCGGCGCTACGGCGCAGGCACCGCCTCGGTGCGCTTTATCTGCGGCACGTGCACCCCACATCTGGAACTGGAGCAGACACTGGCCGGGTTCCTGGGTACCGAGGCGGCCACTACCTACGTGTCCTGCTGGAACGCCAACGAGGCGCTGATCCCCACGCTGACGGACGGGAACACGGTGCTGCTGTCGGATGAGCTGAACCACGCCAGTTTGATTGACGCCATGCGGCTGGCGCGTCCGGCCCGCAAGGTCATCTACCGGCACTCAAATATGGATGAACTGCGCGACGGTCTGCGCGGTTGTGATCCGCAGCAGCGCAAGCTCATCATCACCGATGGTGTCTTCAGTATGGAAGGCGACCTGGCGCGCCTTCCGGACATCGTCCAACTCGCGCGCGAGTACGACGGTGTCGTGATTGTGGATGACTCGCACGGTGTCGGCGTCATGGGGGCTACGGGGCGGGGGGTGCCGGAACATTTCGGCCTGCTCGGCGAGGTGGACATCCTGACGGGCACGCTCGGCAAGGCCCTGGGAGGGGCAGCCGGGGGGTATGTGGCGGGACCCAGGGCGGTGTGCGACGTCCTCACTCAGCGTTCCCGACCCCAACTGTTCTCCAACGCGCTCCCACCTACCGTGGCGTGCAGCGCGGGCGCGGCGATTCGGGTGCTGCAATCGGATCCCGGCTGCGTTCGCAGGCTGCGGGACAACACGGCGCAGTTTCGCGCGCTACTCCTCGAGCGCGGCCTCACCCCGCTGGAAGGGGAATCAGCCATCATCCCGATTCTCGTCGGAGAGACCGCGCTTGCGATCCGGATCAGCCGGATGCTGCTGGAAGAGGGTGTATTCGTAACCGGATTTGGTTTCCCGGTCGTTCCCGAAGGCACAGCCCGGATCCGCGTGCAGATGTCGGCCGCGCTGGAGTCTCACCACCTCGTACGCGGGGCGGACGCTCTGGCCCGGGTCATCGGAAAGGTGCAGGCGGCAGGCTAGAGGCGGAAAGCGGCGCGGGCGGGCGCTCCGGAATCGACGCCGGCCCCCCGTCCGTACCCGAGCCCCGCCGGGTGCCCCCTGGGCGTAGCAGGTGGTCCCCCTTCGCCCCCACAACCGTCCGCGCCCGGGACATGCACATCTGTGAGGGATCCGGGCAGAAATACACGATCCCGGCGGGCGGGCCAGGAGCCGCATATTGCGGGCGCCGCCGTTCATGGCGCGACCGCAAAGTGGATCGTCTTTCCTGCCGATGCCCTCACCCAGTGGTCCCCGCCAACCAGCGGCGCTCCAATGGTCGGGCCACGTCCGCCCGCATCTCTGGCGCCTCGGCTTCGGCGACCGCCTGCGCCCGCTCCGCGGTCTCGGCGCGATGCCGCTCTTCCGCCGCTGCCACCACGGCTTTGGCCGACCGCCGGCGTTCTGCTTCGGCGCGACGCCGCTTCCCGGGTGGTGCTCCCGCCGCCGGTCGTCAGCGCGGTACGGGCAGTTCCTCCGGGGTGGTATCATTCTCGGGGCGAATTGCGGGACCGCCCGCGGCACGGCTGGACGCTGATCGGTGCGAAATGCGCGGCGGGGCCGGCGCCGGAGGGCGGAGTTCGCCCCGCCCGGTCGCGGATCCGACACACGAGGAGAGGACTGCAAACATGGACGGGTGGCGCCTGGGAGGAATCCGGCGAGGAACTGCGCCGGCATTGCTGATTGGAGCCGGTCTGTTCCTGGCAGGCTGCGGAGGGGGCGCCGACACCGTCTCGGGACCGGGTACCGGCTCGCCGGCCCTGGTGGGGACGCCCGGCGGGGACGTCGGGACGCCAACGGGCGCCACGCTGCGGGTGCCGCAGGCCGTAGAGCCCGTCACCCTGGACCCGGCGCAGGTGCAGGATGGGCCCACGATCGAGTTCCTGATGCAGGTATTCGAGGGCCTGGTGCAGTGGAACGTGGAGAACAAGCTGGCGCCCTGCCTGGCGGAAAGCTGGGACGTGAGCAAGGACGGGCGGACCTATACGTTTCATCTTCGCAAGGCTGCGAAGTTCCATAACGGCCGCGCCGTTACCTCCGAGGACTTCGTCTACAGCCTCTCCCGGTCGCTCGCGCCGAAGACGGCCTCCCCGGTCGCGATGGTCTATCTGAACGACATCGTCGGAGCGGCCGCGTTCAATGCCGGCACTGCTCCCGCGGTGGCAGGAATCAAAGCCCCGGATGCCCATACGCTCGTGCTCACGATTGATCAGCCGAAGGCATTCTTCCTGGCCAAACTCACCTATCCGACCGGCTACGCCATCTGCAAAGAGGCCATCGAGCAGACCGGCGGGGTCCTGAACGAGAAGAGCCTGATCGGCACCGGTGCGTTCAAGCTGGCGGAGTACCGCAAGGGAGACCGCATTCTGCTGGATGCGAACGCGGAGTACTGGGACGGCGCGCCGAAAATCGCCCGGCAGGAGCGCCGCATCGTGCTGGACAACCAGACACGCCACGACAAGTTCGAGGCGGGAGAACTGGATCTCGCCGATGTCAGCATGCAGACGTACCGGGCCGACCGGCAGAACGAAAAATTGAAGCCGCTGCTGAAAGAGTTTGAGCGGCCTTCGATCTACTACCTGGCCCTGAACCAGACGGCGTTTCCGCCGTTTCAGAACGCGAAGGTGCGCCAGGCATTCGCCCACGCGGTGGACAAGGGCCGCATCCTCCGCGAGGTTCACGAAGGAGTGCCGCGGCAGGCGGAAGGGATCGTGCCCTACGGAGTGCCCGGCTACAACCCTGCACTCAAAGGCTATCCCTACGACCCGGCGAAGGCGAAACAGTTGTTGGCGGAAGCGGGGTATCCGAACGGGCAAAACTTCCCCCCGCTGAAGATTCACTTCCGCGCGCAGATGGACGACATCAAGAACACTGCGGTCGCGATCGCCGCCCAGTTGCAGGAGAATCTCGGGATCCAGGTGCAACCGGAAGAGACCGAGTGGGCGCTCTTCATTCGCAAGCGCAACAACGGGGACATGCCGTTCTACTTCCTGCGCTGGATGGCGGACTACCTGGACCCGCAGAACTTCCTTTCCACCATGCTGCGCAGCGGCACCCCGGAAAACAAGATCGGCTACCGGAATCCGGCGTTTGACCGCCTCTGCGATGCGGCGGATGTGGAACGGGACCCAAAGAAGCGCATGGAGCTGTACCATCAGGCGGAGAAGATCGGCGTCGCGGATGCCCCCTGGGTGCCGATCTACTTCCAGGCCGATGTGGAGCTCTGGAATCCTAAGCTGCAGGGGGTCGAAGACATGCTGATGGGGCACCTCCCGCACAAGCGCACCTCACTTGCGCCGTAGGAATCGGTCTCATTGCTTCGCTTCCTGTTCCTTCGCGGGCTCCAGGCCCTTGTCACACTCTGGGTGCTGTCGGTCGTGACGTTCCTGATGGGAGCACTCGCGCCGGGGGGACCGGTGGAAGTGATTCTGGGGCAGCATGCCAATCCGGAGGCGGCGCGGCAACTGAACCGGGAGTTTGGCCTGGATCGGCCCCTGCCGGAGCGATACGCCCGCTGGGTGGCGGGCCTCTGCCGGGGTGATCTGGGGATTTCCTTTCGCGACCGCCAGCCGGTGGGGCCCACGATCCTGCAGCGCTATCCGATGACCGCACGCCTGGCGCTGATGGCCGCAGCCTATGCGCTGGTCCTCGGTGTGCCGCTCGGCGCCCTGGCGGCCTGGCGACCGGGTACCTGGCTGGATCGCCTGGCGACCACCCTCGCGCTGGCCGGGGTCTCGGTGCCCGCATTCGTGCTGCTGCCGCTGCTGGTGCTGATCTTCTCCCTCCGCCTGCGCTGGTTCCCCGTCACCTACGAAACGCAGTGGTGGCACCTCCTGCTCCCGGCAGTGGCGCTGGGGACGCGACCCGCCGCGCTCCTCGCCCGCATGACGCGCGCCTCTCTCCTCGACACTCTGGGGCAGGACTACGTGCGTACCGCCCGCGCCAAGGGCCTCAGCCGGTCCGCGGCGTTCTTTCGGCACGCCGGTCGCAACGCACTCGTGCCCGTACTCACCGTGCTGGGGACCAGCGTGGGGTACATGCTGAGCGGTTCCTTCGTGGTGGAGACCCTGTTCGGCATCCCGGGGATCGGAGAGATGTCCGTGGCGGCGATCCCAGCGCGCGATTACCCGGTCATCCAGGCAGTCACCCTTCTCGGGGCAACCGTCTTTCTCATCGTGAATCTGGCCGTGGACCTCCTCTATGGTTTCCTCGATCCCCGTCTCCGCGTGGCGACAGTCGCCAATTAGCCGCCTTCCCGCGCCGCTGCGCCGCGCCAGTTCCGCACTGGCGGGGCTGTTCCTGGTGCTGGTGGTGATCGCGGCCGTGTTCGCGCCGGTTCTTGCGCCGCACGATTTCGCCAAACAGGATCTGGTGCGGCGCCTGCAGCCCCCGGGGGCCGGCCATCCGCTCGGCACGGATGAGTTCGGCCGGGATGTGGTAAGCCGCCTCATTCACGGGGCGCGCGTTTCCCTCACCGTCGCGGTAACGGTGGAAGGGGTCGAGCTCCTGTTCGGCCTGACGCTGGGCATGCTGGCGGGTTTGCGCGGCGGGCGGCTGGACCAGTGTGTGATGCGCTTCACCGACCTGATGTTCGCCTTCCCCGATATCCTGCTGGCCATACTCATCACCGGCGTGCTGGGGGGGAGCGGCTTCTTCGACCGGCTGCCGGGAGGGCGGTTGTTCGGCGTGCTCCTCGCCCTCGCATTGGTGGGCTGGCCCGGGATGGTGCGCCTGGTGCGCGCCCAGACGCTGGCACTGCGCGACAAAGAGTTCGTGGACGCCGCCCGGGCCCTGGGCGCATCGGACGTCACGATCATGCTCCGTCACATCCTGCCGAACATTCTGGGCCCCGTGCTGGTCGCAGCGACCGTGGGGATGGGCGCCATCGTGCTGGCGGAGAGCACGCTCAGCTTCCTCGGCCTGGGCATCCAGGAGCCGCAGCCTTCCTGGGGGTCCATGATCAACCAGGCGTGGAAACTCCGCCGCTCCGACCCGTTCCTGACCGTCTACCCTGCCGCCCTGCTGGCGCTGACCATCATGGCCTTCAACTTCCTGGGGGATGGCCTGCGGGATTGGCTGGACCCGCGCTCCCGGTAGGGGGTAGCCACGGGGCGGGTGGCAGGGGCAGGCCCGGGGCGGGTGGTAGGGGAAACCACGGGGGGATTGCCCCTACCACGGGCTGGGGTGCACCGGGCGTTTCTTCACTGGTTCGGCGCTGCTCACGGCGCCCGGCCCGTGCGGACAGGGGCCACCGTCATTCTATACACGCTATGAGCCAGGCACCCGACGGGACGCGCCCCCCATCGCGTTTTCGCCGGAGCCGGTGGTCGCCAACCGTCGGACGGATCCCTGCCGTCGAGCGCGCCACCGGGCATCCGGGATGTACCGTCAGTCCGGAGGGTTCTGGGGTGCGAGCAGCTTGCCCAGGCGCTGGAAGAGCACAATCACCCATGCGTGGCTCCAACCAAGCGGCGCCGCGCTCGCGGGCGCGCCGGACTGCTTCTGACTCTGTTCCGGCAGGAAGTCATGGAGCATGGCGTGTTTGAGACACCATTCCAGTTGGCGATACACTTCGCCGATCTGTCCCGTCTCGGCATAGTAGAGCGCCATCCAGATCCCAGAGAGCGACCACGGATTGCCGCCGACGAACAGGTCACTGGCATAGCGTCCGATGCCGCCGATCGGATAGACCATATCCGCTTCAAGG
This sequence comes from Actinomycetota bacterium, assembly GCA_005805375.1. Lineage (GTDB taxonomy): Bacteria > Armatimonadota > SYMT01 > SYMT01 > SYMT01 > SYMT01. The sequence continues at coordinate 3,097 of SYMT01000494.1, read as the reverse complement.
CATTGGGCCGTGCGTACCATCGCCTCCTGATCGGCCGGTACCACACGAAACGGCACGGCGAGTCCGAGGTTGCTGATGTCGAGCAGGTAGTCGGCGCGCTGGGCGAACGGTTGCCGGGGCTGGAACTCTCCGACGTACACGCCGTCCTGGAGCAACTGCCGCTCGATGTTCCGCCGCAGGTCCTGCGCCCCCGCCCGCCAGCGTGCGGCGTGCGTTTCCCGTCCTACCTCGCGAGCCCATGCAGCGGCGGCATCAAGTCCGGCCACCGAAGCCGCGTTGGTATACGCAAGGTAACCGCCGGTCTCCTCCCACAGGTCCTGCTCCGAGTAGACGAGGCGAGTCTCCGGATCGGTGCGAAACACCAGGTAATCGGCGGCGCGGCGGATCGTCGGCCACATCTCGACGAGGAAGTTCCGGTCGCGGGTCAACAGGAAGTGCTCCCAGGCGCCCCAGATGATGGTGCCCACCTGGTCCACCTGGATACCGGCCCAGTGGCGGCGCCCGTCGGTGTAGTGATTCTGGGACCAGAGGCCCTCGCCGCGCTGCGTGCGCTGACACCACCGGTAGTAGTGCCGGGCTTCGTCGTGATAGCCGCAGCGATCCAGCGCCCAGGCAAGGTACACGCCGTCGCGGGGCCAGCAGTAGCGGTAGTCCGGGTCGAGCGTGGGGGCGGCGATCAGGGCGCCGTATTTCCGATCCTGCAAGAGCTTGAGCAGCAGGAGCGACCGGAGATAGAGCTTCTCCAGCCGCGCGTCACCGAGCCTGGGCTGCGTCTTCTTGCCCGTCTCGATCCAGTCCCGCCAGTAGCTCACCGTCTTGCCGAGATGCTGCTCCGCGCTCTGGAGCCGCATGCCCTTCAGATTGTCCTCGCCCTCGAACAGCGACATGCCCGCCACGAAAAGGACGGTGACGGAGATGGTCCCGCCCGGCGGAATCGTGCGACGCCACATCAAGGCGCTGGTGGTGCCGGCAGGGTCGCCGAAGGCGTAACGGTTCTCGTTCAAGATGCCGTCGCGCACATCCAGGTAAGCATCCAGGCCCCCGCCTTCTTCCTGATAGGACACGCCGCACTGGTAGGTGTCCGGGCGGGGTTCACCGCTGATGAGCCAGACCACCTGTGACTCGACCGCGTTGTTCCACGGGTGACCCCGGTACCGGACCACATGCTCTCCCAGGCGGTTGTAGTAGGCAACGTTGTACCCGAACTCGCCCTTGTGGTCAGCGACCGAAGAGGCCTCGGTGTGGAACAGATCGCAGACGAGCGGTTCGGCGGTGGTGTTGTGCACCTCAAGCGTACGCAAGAATGCCGGGTGGTCCGGATGGACGAAGTCGAAGACCTCCGCACGAATGTCGGGCCGCAGATAGGACGTCTGGAGAACGTTGGTATCTTCCAAATAGCGTTGCTCGGTAACGAATTCCGGCGGCGCAAACCAACGGCAAGGTCCTGGCTCTCCATCGGCGCCGCGAATGTGGATCCCAAAGTGGGATTGGATCAGGTGCCGGAAAAACCCTATGGAAGGGTAATACGCCTCGGTGGCGACCCCGTCCCCCCGCACTTTAGCGAGCACCTCCCCATTTCCGACCACCCCGAAGCCGCTAATCATTCACCATCCCCGCATCTCCCCGCCACGTCCAGGCGCCTACTTGTGCGCCGCCAACTCGGCCCAGCACTCCACTTTCAGCAGACGATGCGTAAGGTCCTCCACCTGCGGCTGGGTGCGAATTCTCCCGACCGGCGTTTTCCATACCGACCACGCATCCTGCCGGTGTGTAGAATCTTGCGCGGACGGCGGAACGACCTGCCGGGCAGTTGGGTGCGCCGGCAATTCGGCTTTGCCGCGCAGGAGCACCGCGACGGACTGCACTGGGAGCCGCGAACGGCGGACCGGCAGGTCGTTGTGGGGACCGGCTCTCATGGCCGGCCTGCCGCCGGGACCAGCACACAACTTCCAGCGACGAAGGCGGGCGGCAGGGTGGCTCACAAACAGGACCGTGCCGGCGCCGCCGCGCACCAATCAGGGACCCAGACGGAATCAACGATCCCGAGACGACCGGCCGGATGCCGGATACTGTGGGTGCAGTATGCAGGTGTCCGTGGCGCCGCTATATATGGGACAGTTATCGCCGCGAGCTTCCCTCAGAAGTCTGCATCCTGCAAGATCACCGTCCCCGGGGTCACAGGCAGTTTCGAAAGACAAACGTCGGTGGCCATCCTCAGCGGCCTGCGGCTCAATGGGGTACGCCTCTTGCGCCATGCCCGGAGTCCCGGTATTCGGGGCTTCCCGTGGACTCGCACCTGATCGGCGAGCAAGAAAAGGGGTCGCAGGAGCGGTACGGGGAGTGTTCCGGCCACCCCCATCCGGGGTTTTGGGCAGTTCGTCTCCGCCGCGAATCCCACGGCTTCCACCGCGGGCTACGATCTCGCTACCCCTCCGGGGTTGGGGACCCGTGAAATCCAGGAGCAGATGCGTGCTCTCGTCTTTCGAAACAGCCTCTTACGCCAACGCGAAGGTCGGCCGTAGAACGAACGCCCGGCGCAGCTCAGCAGTTGGGGCCCTCGACGGCGGCGCGGATGGCCGCGCTCCGGCTCCGGATCAGATGTCCCAGGTACCGGCGGATGACCAGCAGGTCCGCGAGAACCCCAAGGATGCCGAGGGGCGAAACCCAGGTGACCACGTCCCGCATCCGCGTCACGTCACCCTTGGGGTCGAAGTGGTGGTCGTGGCAATAGGACCGGAAGAACCCGCGGAGCATGACGTCCTGGAAGTACCGCGGGCGTTCGAACGCGCTGATCCGGGTGTGATGGCGCAAGCGGAATCCGAAGTGGGTCCCCTCCCACACTACCTCCTCCCCCGCTCCGATGAGACCGGTAGTAACGCCGGCGATAGCCTGCTCGTGGCTTCCCACTAAGCTCCGCACGTGCAGGTCGATGTCGCGCGCGGCGTCGAAGCAGCGCTCGGGGGCGGCATTCAAATGCGTGATCAATTCGAAGGTCGGCATGGTGCTGGCGGCTCGGCGGGTTGCGGGTTGCGGGTTGCGGGTTGCGGGTTGCGGGTTGCGGGTTGCGGGTTGCGGGTTGCGGGTTGCGGGTTGCGGG
>SYMT01000493.1 GCA_005805375.1 Actinomycetota bacterium | reverse complement strand
GGACGTAGCCCGCAGCAACCGGGTTATTATAGCGGATCGAACCCCACTCCAGAAAGAGAAAAGGAAGCGGGTTCGCCATGCGCGACCCCGCTCCCCCGCAGTTTCTGCGATTCAGGCCGCCGCCAACTGCCGGGAGCCGACGACCTCAAGGAACAGATGGACCAGATTCGGATCCCACTGAGACCCCGCGCCGCGGCGGACCTGCTCGGCTGCCTCCCGCGGAGTCAGGGCCGGGCGGTACGGGCGGTCGGAGAGCATGGCGTCGTAGGCGTCGGCGATGGAGAGGATGCGCGCGAGGAGCGGGATCTGGTCGCCCCGCAGCCCGTCCGGATAACCCCGCCCGTCCCAGCGCTCCTGGTGGTGGCGAATGACCGGCAGCACTTCATCCGCACAGCGGAGTGGGCGACAGATCCGCTCGCCCACCTCCGGGTGCAACTTCACCTCATTGTATTCCTCAGTGGTGAGGCTGCCGTTTTTCAACAGCACTTCCTCCCGGATGGCGATCTTGCCGATGTCGTGCAGGATCGCACCACGCCGCAGGGTTTCCAGATCTTCTTCGATCAGGCCCACAACCTGCCCCAGCCGGCACGCGAGATCGGCCAGCCGGGCGGAATCGCTGCCGGTGGCGGCGATCTTCGTCTCCAGCATGGTCGCCATGCCGAAGATCACACTCTCGGTCGTCTCCACCTGATCGTTCAGGCGCTTCACCTTCACCAGCGACTTGACGCGTGCGAGGAGTTCCAGCTTGTGAACCGGACGCGTCAGAAAGTCTTCCGCACCCACCTCCAGGCCGCGGATCTTCTCATCCTGCGCGCCGGAAGAGACGAGCAGAATGATCGGCAGGTTGCGCGTGGTGGGATGGCTCTTGACCCGTTCGCACAGTTGGTAGGCGTTCAATCTGGGGATCTCGACATCCAGGAGCGCCACTTCCGGATCGTGCTTGCGGATCTGTCGCAGCGCGTCCTCTCCGTCCAACGCTACCGACACCTCGTGTCCTACGGCCTCCAGGTAGTCCACCAACTGGCGCGCGGAAGATTCGGACCTCTCTGCCACCAGTACCCGGGCGCCCGGCGACAGGCGCAGATCCTCACTTGTCATAGACAGAGTCTCCTGGCTCACATTGCGGGCCGCACTCCGGCCCGTTTGTCTCTTGCGAAGCACCGCTGCGCGGCTCCGCATCACTTTCCTGAGGGTGTTATTGGCGAGACCGGACCGATCTGGAGGATGAAGGATGACGCGAACAGTAGGAAATCCGGGAAGCGGACGCGATCGGCTCAGCGGGGCCGCAACTCGGTCCGCCCTCCCAGATACGGCTGGAGCGCCGCCGGAATGCGCACGCTCCCATCCGCTTCCTGATAGGTCTCCAGGAGAGGAATCAGGATGCGCGGGCTGGCAACGGCCGTGTTGTTCAGCGTGCCGCAGAACCGGATCGGTCCCTCTTCCGGCCGATAGCGGATATTCAGGCGGCGCGATTGGAATTCGCCCAGGGTAGAACAGGAGTGCGTTTCGGCATAGGCGGCGCGGCTCGGCATCCAGGTTTCGATCTCGGTCTTGTAGACCTGGCCCATCCCCATCTCACCCGTGCAGGCGATGGCGGTGCGGTAGGGGAGTTCGAGTGCCTGGAGAATCGCCTCCACATTGGCCACCAAACGGGCGTGTTCGGCACGCATCACCTCAGGGTCGTTCTCACAGAGGACCACCTGCTCGACCTTCTGGAACTGATGCACCCGGTAAAACCCACGCGTGTCCTTGCCCGCCGCTCCCGCCTCGCGCCGAAAGCAGGAACTGATGCCTGCATACCGGCGCGGCAACTCCTCGCGCTTCAGAATCTCATCGCGGTGAAACGCCACCAGCGACACCTCCGATGTGCCGACGAGAAACAGATCGTCCTTCTCCAGGGCATAGGCGTCGTCTCGACCGACTGGAAAATAACCGGAGCCGGTCATCGCCTCTTCACGGACCAGTTCCGGAACGATCATCGGGGAAAAGCCGCGCTCTCCCAGTACGTCCACGGCGAAGCGCATCACCGCCAGTTGCAGCAGGGCGCCTTCGTTCTTCAAGTAGTAGAATCGGCTTCCGGAGACCTTGCCGCCCCGGCCGAAGTCCGCCAGATCCAGCGACAGCGCCAGATCCACATGATCGCGCGGCGCGAAATCGAACTGCCGGGGCTCTCCCCAGCGCGAGCACTCGACGTTGTCCTCCTCGGCGGCGCCGATCGGCACGGCGGGGTCGGGCAGGTTGGGGATCGTGAGGAGCTGGGCGGCCAGGCGCTCCTCCAGTTCCTTGAGGTGCGGTTCGTTCGCTTCCAGTTGCTCCCGCAGCAGGCGCGCTTCCTCCAACGCCGCTTCCCGTTCGGGGCCCTGGAGGCGGGAGATGCTCTTGGATACCTGATTGCGCCGGCTGCGCTGGGCCTCGACCTCCACCCGCAGTGCCCGCAGGCGCACGTCCGTCTCGACGGCAGCATCCACGTCGGCGGGGATCCGCTTGTTCCGGGCGGCATCCCGGAAACGCTCCGGGTTCTCTCGCAGCAGGCGCAGGTCAATCATCGGGGGTTCTGTCTCCGCCCGTCACTCACGCTCTGCCGGGCGACGCCAGTTTACACGACGGGCCACAGCCCGAGCAAGCAGCATTGCGGCGTCCTCGTGCGGGGAATTCTTCCGGTGCTGGACGCCGGCCGGCGCCACCGGACGGACACCCCGGCTTGCCTTGCGGTAACATGGCCCGGCACGACGTCTTGCGTCCCCCCCGCGCCTGGGGAACAGGGTGACGCCGTGCGGGCATCGAGCGTCCCCGGAGCTGTTCATGGATCTGACTGCCCCTCCTGTGCTGTCCACTACTGCTGCGTCCGCGCTCGCTCCACGGACCGCTCCCGCTCGGGCATGCCCCCCGGCCGAGGCGCCCCCACCACTCGCCGAGATGGATCCGGAATGGGCGCTCGGGGCACGCCTCTATCCCGATTATGTATTCACCTACGACGACACGCTGAGTCCCGACGACCCGGAATACTACCCCT
>SYMT01000492.1 GCA_005805375.1 Actinomycetota bacterium | reverse complement strand
GGTCTTGCCGCAGCCGGGGGGGCCGAGCAGCAGGACTCCGCGTGGAATCTTCGCGCCGAGCGCCTGGAACTTCTTCGGGTTCTTCAGGAACTCCACGACTTCCTGAAGTTCCGCCTTGGCCTCTTCGACACCAGCCACGTCCTCGAACTTTACCTGGGGCACGTTGTCGGTGAGCCGCTTGGCCCGGCTCCGCCCGAAGTTCAGTGCCTGGTTGCCGGTGCTTTGCGCCTGGCGCATGAGCACGATCCAGATGAACGCGATCAGGCCGACGGGCAGCAGCACCGAGAAGAGGAACGAACGCAGATCGTCGGAGAAAAGCGGATTCGGAAACTCAAAAACCAGGTTCGGCTGCTGGTCTTTTTGTTTGGTCAGCCTATCAATCAGGAACGCCTGCGCATCACTCCCACTCGGGATCTCCACGCGAAAATCAAGCATCTCACCCGGGTTGCGCGTTGCCAACTGCCCGGTTGCCTGAAGGTGCTCTACGCGGACAAGCTTGACGTGCCCTTTCTCAAGCCGGGTCAGGAAATCGGAGTACTTGATATTCGTGACCCGATTCGAGAACGGCCCGAGCTGCTGTGCCAGAAATACCGATATTGCCGCCAAGCCCAGGAGCCAGAGGACGGGCTTCACCCACCTGTTCACTGTCGAACCCTCCAGTGGGGAGCGCTTCCCCTCGGAACGTGCTCAAAGTATACCACTGCTTCGCCCATCTTGTTTTCTCTGGGGATTACACCAGTCGAGAGCCACCAGGTTGTCGGCCCGGCGGGAATGGCTGCGCACCGGGCGCACGAACGCGTTATCCTTGTGGCAGGCTCGCGTCCGCTGCGGGTTCCCGCCGGTACTCCCGGCTGTTCGCTCCGATAGCACCCAGTATTCCCCTCGTTCTCAGGACCGCCTCGATGGCAACTGCCACCTCCCTGCCGATCCCCGCTCGCCGTCCCCGGCGGCTGCGTCGCACCGACACACTCCGCCGGATGGTGCGCGAGACCGTGCTGGCCTCCGAGCATCTCATCTACCCGCTCTTCATCACGCACGAGGCAAATACCTGCCGCCCGATCCCTTCGATGCCCGGCAACTTCCACTGGTCGGTGGACCGGGTGGCGGCGGAGTGCGAGACAGTGGCCGCGCTCGGCATTCCGGCGGTCCTGCTGTTCGGTATTCCTGCTGAGAAAGACGCCGTGGGCGCCGGTGCGTACGATCCACACGGCGTTGTACAGGCTGCGGTGCGGGAAATCAAGCGGGTAGTCCCCGAGTTGCTGGTAATCACCGACGTTTGCCTTTGCGAATATACGGATCATGGTCATTGCGGCGTTGTTCACGAGGGTGCGGTACTGAACGATCCCACCCTGCGCCTGCTGGCCGAGACCGCTGTGTCCCACGCCGAGGCGGGAGCCGACATCATTGCGCCCAGTGACATGATGGACGGGCGAGTCGCCGCAATCCGTCATGCGTTGGATACGGCTGGCTTCGACGAAGTTCCTATTCTCTCATACGCAGCCAAGTACGCTTCCGGTTTCTACGGCCCATTTCGGGACGCGGCCGGGTCGGCGCCGCAGTTTGGGGACCGCCGTAGTTACCAGATGGACCCTGCCAATCGCCGCGAGGCGGTCAAAGAGGTCCTGCTGGATATTGACGAAGGGGCGGACATGGTGATGGTAAAGCCTGCGCTGGCCTACCTCGACATTATCCGCGAAATCAAGGAACTCACCCGGATCCCGGTTGCAGCGTACAATGTGAGTGGGGAGTACTCGATGCTGAAGGCGGCTGCCGCCAATGGCTGGATTGACGGCGAGCGGGTGATGCTCGAGATCCTGACCGGCATCCGTCGCGCCGGGGCCGACCTCATCATCACCTACCATGCGAAGGAAGCCGCGCCTTTGCTGCGGGGAGACCGGGCATGAGACACGTCTGGTGGCGAACGCACCTCCGCGCGCTGCCCGAATTGGGAGCACTGGCCCGGTTCGGCGACTTTGCCGAGGTGGACGGCTTCGTCCCTTACCTCATTGGCGCACTCGACCTGCCCGCGGGCGGCACGCTCGTCGAACTCGGATGCGGGCGCGGATCGTTTCTGGTGCGGGTGGCCGAATGGGGATATCAGGTGACCGGGGTGGAGGACTCGGAGCCGATGCTTGCCGAGGCTCGGCTGGCGGCGGCCCGCCGGGGGATCACCGTGGCACTGCGCACCGGCTCCCGCATCACGCTCGCCGAGCGCAATCACTTTGACGGCGCGGTGATCCTGGATTACGGCACACTGTCGGACTCCGAAAATGCCGAGCAGCTTCGCTGTACGGTCGCGGCACTCCGCCCCGGCGGACGGATGGCGTTCTCCTGCTGCAATCCACACTACTGGGCGCGCCCTGCGGAGATGGAGCATCGCATCGTTGAAGGGGTTGATGTGCTGCGGCGGTGGGGCTTCGACTTCGACGGCGGCGCCGTCACCAGCCGCGTGCGGTGCATCTTTCCCGACGGCCGCCGTCAGGAACTGGCTCCGGCGCGCTACCGGGCCTACACACTCCCGGAATTGCGCACACTGATTGCGGCGGTGGGTCTCGCCGACCTCGCGATGTGCGGTGAAGATGCTCAGGGAAACCCGCTGCCTGGACGGCGCCCCGAACCGCTGCAAACACCGTTCTTCCACTGCGTTGCGTTGAAGCCGGCCGGCGGAGAAGGCGGCGAGGGGATCTGATCGCGATGTCCTGCGCTCCTCGTGTGCTGCGTCAGCTTCTGACGTCGGGAACGCACCCGGTGCCCGGCGTTTTCAATGCGGCCGTGGGACTTCTGGCGGAGGAGGCCGGCTTCCCGGCGGTGTACGTGTCGGGCGCGGGGACCGCGAACGGCGTCGCAGGATATCCGGACATCGGCCTGCTCTCCCTGGAGGAAGTCGTGCGGCACGCCCGCTACACGGCCGAAGCTGTCTCCGTTCCGGTCATTGCGGACGCGGACACCGGCTTCGGCGAGGCGCTGAACGTGCGTCGTACGGTGCGCGAGTTCGAAGCGGCCGGGATCGCCGGGCTGCACCTGGAGGATCAAGAGAACCCGAAGCGGTGCGGCCACCTGGAGGGGAAACGACTGGTTCCGCTCGCGGAGATGGAACGGAAGGTGGCTGCTGCCGTTGACGCGCGGCGCGATGCCGATTTCGTCATCATAGCGCGCACGGATGCCGCCGCCATTGAGGGCGCCGAGGGTGCGCTGCTGCGCGCCCGGCGTTACGTTGCCGCTGGAGCAGATGTCGTGTTCCCCGAGGGGCTCACTTCTCGCGAGGAGTTCGCGCTCTTCGCGCGCGAGATTCCCGTGCCGCTTCTGGCGAACATGACCGAATTCGGTAGGACCCCGTATCTGTCGGTTCAGGAGTTTGCGGATCTGGGGTACCGCCTCGTGCTGTTTCCCATGACGGCGTTTCGCGTCGCGATGGGCGCGGTTCGGGAAACGCTGCGGCACTTGCGTGAAACCGGCACACAGCGAGAACTACTGGAAAGAATGCAAACCCGGCGGGAACTGTACGACCTGGTGCGTTACGCAGACTACGCGAAGCTGGACGAGAAGATCGCCGGCTACGGAGGCAGAGATGGCGGAGTATAGTCCCGGTCTCGAAGGAGTCATCGCCGGAGAAACGGCGTTGTGTACAATCAACGAGCAGGGTCTCTCCTACGGGGGGTACTCGATCCAGGAACTGGCCGACGGGTGTACGTTCGAAGAGGTCGCCTATCTTCTGCTTCATGGGGAGCTGCCCAACGGAGCGGAGCGGAGAAATTTCCAGCAATCACTGGCCGCGCAGCGGGCTCTGTCCCCGGAGTTGGCGGAACTCGTGCGCAAGATCCCGGCTTCTGCTCCGCCGATGGATGCATTGCGCACCGCGGTGTCCTTCCAATCCCACTTCGATCCGGACGCTGCCGACAGCAGCCGTGAGGCGAACCTGCGCAAGACCGTGCGCTTGCTGGCGCAGACACCGGCGCTGATTGCCGAATGGAATTGCGCCCGGCAGGGGCGCCCCGCCCCGTCTCCCGCTTCGGACGGCAGCCACGCCGCCCATCTCCTGCGGCTACTGGCGCAGGGTGGGGAGGCCGTCGCGGCGGATCCGGCCGCGGAGCGGGCGATGGATGTCTCCCTGATCCT
>SYMT01000491.1 GCA_005805375.1 Actinomycetota bacterium | reverse complement strand
GGGGGAGAGCCGCGTGAGCCACAAAGCGCACTGCCTACTCGGGGTGGCGCAGGCTCAGGTGAGCGACGCCGGGCGGGTGCTGCTGGAACACATAGTCGAGACGTACCTGCCGCTGGACCGGAGCGAAGAGAAGGAGTTTCAGGAGATGATCCAGACCCCACAATTCCAGGAAGTCAACTACCTCATCAGCCCCTACGAACTGCGCGGGGAAGCGGCGGCGACGCGCGCGATCCTACTCCTGCAGTTGCGCGAGAAGTTCGGGGAACTCCCTGAAACGCAGGTGGCGCGGGTGGAGGCGGCGGACAAGGCCTGGTGCGAGGCGCGCCTGCGGCGGATTCTGCGGGCCCGGAGCCTGGAGGAACTGGACCTCCAGTGAGCGGCGGGAACTGCCCTCGGCAGCCTGCCAACGGGGCAGATACCGGCAAGCGCGGCACTCCATACGCCGCACGCGTACCGGTCGGATCAGGCTTGCCGGACGGTCAGCGCCTCCACGAACTCCTGCTGTCCAGCCATCCTCGTCCCTCCCTGGGAGGCAACGCGCTCCCCAGGGCATAGATTCACGACCCGCAACTCTTATGACTCCTCGTTCACGCGTTTGCCCCATTCGTGGATCGCACCCGGCTCGGGTACGTGGGGCGGTCATCAGCCGTTGCGCGGACCACTTGCTTACGCGCGTGGCTCGGGTACGGAGGCCGGGTGGCTGTGACGCGCAGACCGCTTACTTACGCGCGTGGCTCGGGTACGGAGGCCGGGTGGTTGTGACGCGCGGACCGTTTGCTTGCGCGCGTGGCTTGGGTGCGTGGGGGGGGGTGGTCATCAGCTGTTGCGCGGAGCACTTGCTTGCGCGCGTGGCCCCTGCCGGAAGGGAAGCGGATGCGGAATCGCCGCCCGCGGGTTCGGAGATTTCCGGCAGCCGTGTTCCGACACACGGTCGGCATCCTACCCCCAGGGTCGTGGCAGCAGGCATCTCAACACGGCGAGGCACCCATCAACTCCCTCCGGGTCGAGCGGGTACCGATCCTGAGGCTTCAGCACGTTCAGGTAGGCGGCCGGCGATGTGCTGAAACCCTCGTTCGTGCGCACGTAGGTCTTGTAACAGTAGCCGTTCGAGACGACCACCACCTGACAGGAAGGGAAGTGTGCCGCGTAACCTCTCGCCTGCTCGGGGGCATTGTTCAAGCCGGAACTGAAGCCCTTGCTCTCCAGCAGCAGAACGCAGTCGGACTCATTGGCGTTGCCACGTTCGTCGCGACGGTAGGGCCGCGTGAAACATGCCACATCAATGCGGCCCCCGCTGACCCCCAGTTCGATCTTGATCTGCTGCTCCGCCCAGCCCAGAGCCAGGAGCAGCGGGATAATCAGGAACGTCCGTGTTTCGTGCTCCCGTACGTCGTCCCAGCGGCAGTTCTCGTAGTAGTAGGTCGCGAGAAGCCGGATGCGCCGGAATGCCGAGGTCAGGTCCTCCGCCTGGGCCGGCCGCATCCCTTCTCGGATTAAGAACTCCAGAATCTCCTGATCCTCAACACGGCGTGTCGGCACGGGGTCAGCGGCGATTTCGGTGCTTACAGGCACGGAGTGCAGAACGGAGTCTGCGAGTGCAATCAGGTGCGGTTGGTTGACCCGCTGGATCGTCGCCCGCGCGAGCCCGCTGGTTTCGATCGGTTCAGGGGGAACGTGCCACTCCACGTTGCAATAGCTCGGCAGGTCCCACCCGTCCATGTCGCGGAGCCACGGCTTATCGCCGAAGCCGACGCACGTGCCGCCCCGTTCCACCGCGCGACCAACTGCCGTAACGACCGACAGCCCGCGCTTCAAGAGCAGGATATCACCGGGCCGGATCTGCTCCATCGCCGCGCGCTGCGGCTCCCCAACAAACGCCAGCCCGAAGCGAAGAAACTCGCTCGCGTACTCGCGACTCCTGCTGCCGGCTGCGACTTGCCAATACTCGGGCATCTATGACTCCCTCGTGCAACGGTTCCTATGTGAAGAGTTCACGGATCACTTCGCCGCCGGACAGCACCTGGATCGGTCGGCCGTTTCCGGCAAGAAAGTGCTTCTCTGGATCCACGCCCAGTTGGTGATAGATGGTGCGATGCACATCTTCGGCCGGAATCGGGCGGACGGCGGGTGCTTCCGACAGGGAGTCCGACTCCCCGATCACCTGTCCGCCCCGAATGCCGCCGCCGGCCATAGCCAGCGACCAGACGTTCGGCCAATGGTCGCGGCCGGCGTCCTTGTTGATCTTCGGGGTGCGACCGAATTCACCCATCATGACCACCAGTGTGGTGCTCAAGAGGCCGCGGTCGTGCAGGTCCGCGAGGAGGGCTCCATACGCCAGGTCAATCTCCGGAAGTTTGGTGCGCAGGGCCTCAAAGTTCTTGGCGTGGGTGTCCCACCCGCCGAAGGCGATGGTCACACACCGCACCCCTGACTCCACGAGGCGCCGCGCCAGCAGGGTAGACTGCCCCAGACTGGTGCGTCCGTAGGCATCCCGCAGCTTCTCCGGCTCCGCCTGGAGGTGAAATGCCTTCTGGGTGGCCGGCGACGTGATCATGTCGTACGCCCGCTGATAGTGGGTGTCCATGCCCGTCACCGGATGACCGGGGTCATCACGGTCACGGGCCAGGCGATCCAGGGCTGCCAGCAGGCCGCGGCGGTCTGCCAGGCGGCGCGGGCCGACTCCGGTAGGCGGCTGCAGGTCACGCACAGTAAAGTTCGGCGCGGCGGGATCGCTCTCGATGAGGTACGGGTTGCAGCGGGCGCCGAGATAGGCGGAGTGCGCCTGCGGGATCATCTTCGGCAGGACCACGTAGTCGGGCAGGCCCGATACCGGCGTCGGACGCTCGTGCCCGATCACGGCCCCCAGGCTGGGATTCTCGTTGTACGGGGTGCCGACGCCGACTGCCTTGGCTGGGAAGTATCCGGTGAGCATCTTGTGGCACGCCCGCAGGTGGCCCGAGTCGGGATGGACCACCGAACGCAGGATGGCGAACTTGTCCATCTGGCGTGCGGTTGCGGGAAGCAATTCGCAGATCCGGATGCCGGAGACGTTGGTGGGGATGGGACGGAACTCACCGCGCACTTCCGCGGGGGCATCCGGCTTCAGATCCCAGGTGTCGAGCTGGCTGTTGCCTCCTCCTTGCCAGAGAAGGATGCAGTTGATCTCACGCGCCCGACCGGCGGCTTGAGCGCGATCCATGTCCGCCAGCGAGAGGCCGAGGGCGCCGAGGCCCCCGAGGCGCAGCACATGGCGGCGCGAAATGCCGTCGCAGGTGCGAGAAGCGGGTCCGAAGGGAATGTCCAGCATGAGGTGTGCTCAATGATTGAAGAGAAACTCGCGCGTGTTCAGGATGGCCCAGAGGAGGTCTTCGACGGCACTGCGGCGATCCGCAACCCGGGCCAGGTATTCGCCGGCGCGACGTCGCTCCTCCAGGTCCGGCGGACGGCTCAATGCCGCGAGGTAGAACTCCGTCATCAGCACGTCATCCGTCGCCTCCGACTTCAGGAGCCGGGCGACCACGCCGCCGGGATCGGAAAGCTTGCTCTGAATCCCAGGATCATTCAACAGATGCAGCGCCTGGGCAATGTTTCCTTCCTGAGAACGCTCGCACTCACAGGGATTGACCCGCAGGGGCCGCCCGAACGTATCCAGGAAATAACTCCGGGTGTGGTTGTTCCAGACCTGAATGGCGCGGGCGCCCGCCCGCATCTTCTCAAAACTCTCGGGCACGCCGGTCACCTGGCTGATCGCATCCAGCAGCACTTCGGCGGAGAGCCGGCGTGGGACCACGTGCGAGAAGTTCCGGGTGTCATCCCGGTTCAGTGGGGTTGTGGTGCTGGTCGTCTGGTACACGCGGGAGCTGCAAATGATCCGAATGAGATGCTTCAGGTCGAACTCATGGGTCGTCAACTCGCGGGCCAATGCATCCAGGAGCTCAGGGTTGCTGGGCGGATTGGTCAGGCGGAGGTCATCTACCGGCTCGACAATGCCCCGCCCCAGGAAATGAGCCCACATCCGATTGGCGATGGCCCGCGCCAGGTAGGGATTGTCCTTCGCCGTCAGCCAGGTCGCCAGCGCCCCACGCGGATCGGCATCGGCGACCGCCGGTATCTCGGGCCCATCCAGCACCCGGGGCAGCACTCCTTGCTTCGTGCGAGGATGCGTCACGCTGTTGCGCGTGCCGGTCACATAGGCGATGTCGCCGTTCTTATCCCGTTGCTTTTCGAGGCGTCCGAAGAATGCCGCAATGCCGTAGAAGTCCTCCTGGCTCCACCGCTCGTACGGATGGTGATGACACTGCGCGCACTCCATGCGCGTGCCCAGGAAGACCTGCGTGACGGCATTCGTGAGTTCGGCGGGGGCATCCAGCGCCTCGTTGGTCACCCGGTAGAAGTTGACGGCGCCGTTTTCGTAGCCGGGCCCGCTCGCGGTGAGCACTTCCCGGACGAACTGGTCATAGGGCTGGTTCTGCGCGAAGCGGCTGCGGATCCAGGCGTGGAATACCTCCGCTCCCCGCTCCGAGACGATCCGGCTGTTGTTGCGCAGCAGGTCGGCCCACTTCAGAGCCCAGAAGTCGGCGTATTCCGCCCGCTCCAGCAACTGGTCCACCAGCCTGGCCCGCTTGCCGGCGCCTGTGTCGGCGAGGAACGCGCGTGCCTCGGACACGGTGGGGAGTGTTCCGATGACATCCAGGTACACCCGGCGCAGGTACACCGCGTCTGTCGTCGGTTCGCCCGCCTGAATGTTCAGCGTCCGGAGGCGGGCGTCCACCAGGGCGTCCAGCGGGTGATAGACCGGCAGGGCGTTTTGGCGGGGGAGCCGGTGCGCCAACGGCGCGGTGAGGCGCGTCACCGCCACTCGGCCCATGTAACGGGCCATGATTGCCGCTTCGCCCGCCGCCCCCCGGGTTTGTGCCAGCCCCTCGGGCGAGACTTCCGCCACCGCGTCGTCGTTGGACGCATAGTCCGCGTCACCCGTCACGTCGCGAGTCGTGCCGTCTGAGTAGACGGCGGTGACGAGGACTTGCTGGCGGCTCCGGAGGCCCATCACCCGGGCCTCCGGTTCTACGCGCAGCGCCGTGACCTTCGGCTCATCCCCCCGCCCCCACGGGGCGCCCTCTGCGATCCAGCGCAGCAGCATCCGGTACTGGGCCGACCGCACCCCAAACCGCACTCCACCGCCGTGCGGCGCGGCGCCGACGGCCTTTCGGAGCAGCAGGCTTGCTTCCGGGGCGGACCGCTGCACACGCCTGGCTCCTGCCTCGCGCAACAGGGCCGCGTAGTCTCCCTCGGGGTCGAACCCCAGAAGGGAAAGGCGGAACCCGTTTTGCCCGCTCGCCTTGCCGTGGCACATGCCGTTGTTGCAGCCCGCCTTCGTCAGGAGGGGAAGAACATCGTTGGCGAAGCTCAGCGGGCGCTCGTGCCCGGTCCCGCGCACGGTAAGCAGCGTCTCGGCGCGCAACTCACCCACGCGCGCTGCCAGACGCACCACGCCGTCGCGCAGGGCCCGCACCCGCGGCAGGCCCGACGGTCCCTCCGCCGATGCCAGTTGCACCAACTGCGGCGCGTCTGTCGTGATCCGAGCGGCCGGCGTGATATCCACCAGCCGGCCGTCCACGGTCTCGCCGGTCACCACCAGGTGCTGCACTGCGCCGGACCCGAACAATGTGGCGCGGGCGGGGCCGACGGCAATGCGGCGGAGTTGCCCGCCGGGAACTGACGCGGCTCGACGCGACTCCCGTTGGGGCGCGAGCGTCTGCTTCCGCCGGCCGGGGGCAGGAGACGCTGATGCCGCCGCACCGATCCCCAACAGGAGAAACGTTCCGGCCAGCAGGGCCGCCTGCACCCGCGCGCCCATTCGCGTCAGATCCCGTAGAACCGGATCGCGTTCTCCGCGAGGAGCTTGCGCTGTTCCGCTTCCGGACGGACGGCAATGATCTCCTTCAGGGCATTGACCCACTGCTTGTAGCTGGCTGCGAGGAGGCAGACGGGCCAGTCACCGCCGAAGATGACCCGATCGGGGCCGAACTCCGCCAGACAATGGTTGACGAACGGCGCAAGGTCCGCGGTCTTCCAGCTCTTCGGGTTGGCGCTGGCCACGATGCCGGAGATCTTGCAGATCACGTTCGGGCGGGCGGCGACGCGGCTGATGTTCTCCTTCCAATGTGGAGCTGGGTCCTGGACATTCGGGTTGCCGCAGTGGTCCAGGACAAAGCGCGTTCCGGGGCACGCCTCGAGCACCTTGACGGCGTCGCCGACCTCGCCCCCCCGCATGCAGAGGTCATAGCTCATGCCCAGATCGCCCAGGAACTGCATGTTGCGGATGAACTCCGGCTGATGGCAAAAGCCGCGCGGGGTGCCGGCGCCATGCAGCACCTGCCGCACTCCTTTGATGTACGGGCTGCCGCGAAAGCGCCGGATGTAGTCACGGAAGGCGGCCTCCGCGGGACGCCCGGAAATCACCGCGCCCGCCATCGGGTTGTCATCTCGCATGCAGAGGTCAATGACGTACTCCGCCTCCTGGACCTGGAGATTCGGGGCTACATCCACTTCCATGTAGACCGTCTTGACCACATTCAGTCCGGCGGTTGCCTCCAGGTAGTCCTTCGTCACGAAGCTGCGCCTCAACTTGGGCACGTCGGAGAGCCACGGAAGTTGGAAGCGGGTGAGATCCCAGAGATGCTGGTGCGTGTCCACGATCGGGAGGCCGGAGCCGGATTGCATGACGGCGCCTTTCTTCGGAGCGGCCTGTGCGGGAAGGAGGCCACCCTCAAGAATGGTGCGGCCGGCGGCGGCGGCCGCTAGGCCGGTCGCTGCCCGCCGCAAGAGCGTGCGACGAGACGAAGTCGGTTCCATTCGGAGTTCCTGGTTGATCCTGACAAATGCGGTTGGGCGACGACTATCTGCCCGGCGCCGGCAGGGACGCACCGGCGCGCCGGCTGGCGTTCCTGCGCTCAGTTCGCCGGAAACAGACCAATCGCCTCTTTCGTCCGGGTTCAGCTTCCGACTTACTGCTTCCCCCCCGCCATTTCCTGCCGGATGCCGGTCAGCAGCTTCTCCGCGCGGTCACGATGGTCGGGTGTGAGGTCCGGGAGAGCTACCACTCGTTCGACCAGCGGAATGGCCTCTTTGAACTCCCTCCTGAGGGCGTAGCAAACAGCCAGATTGAAGTGGCTGGACACGATGTCCTGTGTGCTCACCGACTCTTTAGCCGACCGCTTCAGCAGCGGGATTGCCCGGTCGTACTGCTCCTTCTGCACGTAGGCGATCCCAAGTTGGGTGTAGATCCCCGGCAGCCAGCCCTTCTCGTCCCCCGGGTCCGCCTTGTCCAGGGCGAGCCGCAATTTTTCCGCGCGCTCCAGAGTGCCCCGATCCGACCAGAGTTTTGTCAGTTCGATCAGCGTGTCCAGGTCGTCCGGATTCGCACGGTGCTTCTTCTCCAGGTCGAGCCCCTTCTGGTAGCGCGTAAGGCCCTCGAACATCCCCTGGGTCAGCGTTTCGCTGGGGACGTAGCCGGGAATGCTCAACGCCGGGTAGGCATCAGGAGTCAACACCCAGGTGGCTGGAAATCCCGTCACCTGAAGGCGACGCGCCAGTTCCCGGCCTTCCTTCTCTCCGTCGAGGCGGAGCGGAACGAAGAGTTGCGCCGCCTGGCGGACCTTCTCGTCCGGAAACACCTCGGCTTCCATCTTTCGGCAGTATCCGCACCAACTGGTGTGAAGCGTGACCAAAATGGGCTTGTTCTCTTTGAGGGCCTGGGACTTCGCTTCTTTCAGCGAAGTAAGCCAGGGAATGGTAGCCGGGGGCGGCCCTTTCGGGAGCGCAGCAGTGGCAGCCACCGCTCCCGCGCCCTCAAGACTGGCAGGGTCCATCGCGGACCCGGACGACGAGCAGGAAGCCACTCCCCACAAGGGGATCAGGCAGAGCAGGGTGGTCTTTATGAAAGCAATGCGTTTCATGAGTGCAAAGTGGGAGATGGTTGACGCGAGAAGAGTCCGGGCGCACCGGCGTGGGTACATGAACCGCGCTGCACCTCTCTCCTTATTCTGCATTTCTTTCGAGGGGAGTAAGGCATGCAAGCGGCGGATAGCGTTCGAGAATGCGGGAATGGCAGGCCCGGCGCCAGCCGGGGGGACGGAGCAGGCGGGCGCCGGCGGGACACAGGCAGGTCCTTGCCGGTGCTCGGCGCGGCGTGGGTACTGCGGGTCTGCACCCTGGTCGGAGGGCTGATGCTTTGCGGGGCCGGGCTCATTTCCCTGGCCGGCGGATGGCTTCACAGCGCGGGAGGCACAGGGCCGGCTTCCACTCGCGGCGCCACCTCGGCGCCGACCCGCGGTCAGGCCCCGGCCCCTGCCCGAGCACTCGTTGCGGCGCCACATCGGGAGGACAGGAACCTGATGCAAAACTCCGGGTTCGAGCACGACTGGAGCCACCGGCGCTTCGCAGAAAACCGTCGCTTCCTGCTCCTCCAGAGCAGCGATCTGGGGGTGGGGGAGCAGGACGGAGTGGCGGACCACTGGCGCCTCGAAGGGGCGGCCATGCCGGCTGCCTGGGACACCGCCGCGGGGCGCAGCGGGGGCCGCGCGCTGCGTCTCGCCGCAGGGGCGCGGGCGCGCCAGTGGGTCCGCGGCGCGGGCGAGCAGTTCTGGCAGACCGGCGGTGCGTATTACCAGGATTTTCTTCCACTGGCCAGAGAACTTGCCGTGCAACTGCCCCGTCGTCCGCTGGTCGCGGGCGCGTGGTGCCGCACGGACGGCGCCGCTGCGGCGAATCCGCCGCGGTTGGAAATTCGGGTCGAGTGTGCCGTTCGTCAAACTCAGGATCCTCAGCCGGTTACGGATACTGCGCGCTTCGAGACTTCAGTTCCCTTTACGGGCGGTACGCACGGCTGGGAGTACAAGGAGATTCGTGTGGATCCGGCTCAGTTTGCCGGCACACCCCAATGGATTGTGGTCAGCGTGACGGGAGCGGGAGAGGGCATCACGTGGTTCGACGACGTGTCTTTGATCGAAGCACCGCTCCCGACCGAACGGAATCCCCTGCCGAATCCCGGCTTCGAGGAGACCGGCGCAGACGGGTGGCCCGCACGCTGGGGGCGGAGCGAGCGCTGGACCTGGTTCCGCAGCGAGTACTATCTCTTCACCGGGTGGACGCACAGCGAGAACAAGGTGACCCGGGGGGGCGCCGTGCCCGATCCCTGGATCGCATTCTCGGGCGAGCGCTCCCTGCGCTGCACCGTCTACCCGGGCGACAACCTGGCCGTCGCCTCTCAACCCATCGAGCTGAACCAGGACCGCCCCCGTCCGATCGAACTGCGGGCGATGGTGAAGACGGACCGGCTCCGTACCCTGGAACTGATGGGGCAGGATGAACGGGGGGAGTGGCTCCCCCAGGGTGATTTCCTCGGCGACGATATGGAAGACAATCCGAACGGCTACAAGATGGGCACCACCGGGAGCGGCACCGAGGGCTGGCGCTGCGTGCGCAAATTCCTCGCGCCGCGGCGGCCGGTGCGCACCTTGCGTGTCTTCCTTTGCGCGCGAGGCTTCGACGGGGTCCGGGTGGAGAAGAACCAGGTAGGCACGGTCTGGTGGGACGACGTTGAGGTTCTGAGTCCCGGAGTGAACAGTGGGAGCGCACCCCCCACGGCGCGGGTTCCGGCGCTGCGCATCACGGATCTGGATCCGGGGGACCGCCTGTGGGGACGCAACGAATTTCGCCTGGACCTGGAGTTGCTCACCGCAGAGGCCGTGCGCACCGCACGGAGCGCGGTGCTGAAGCTGGAAGTCACCGACCCGGACGGCAAAGTCCGCAGCGAGGCGGCTGCGGTGCCTCGCATCGCCGAAGGCAGGCGTCTCCCGACCCGCACGTCCGTGGTGGTTCCTTACCCCGTGCAGCGTCTCTGCCGCACCTGGCAGGAGCAATATCGGCTCCGGGTCTCGCTCCAGGACGAACAGGGAGCCGCGCTCCTCCCTCCCTGGGAAGGGGCGTTCGGGACGCCATCCCGGCTGCTTGAGGTGGGGCAGAGCGCCTACTGTCCAAACCCCGGTGAGACCAGCACGCTCTACGCCCGGCTGAACGTGGCTCGCAGCAGTCTGGCCGAACTGGAACGCTGTGAGCTGCTGGTGGGCGGGCCGGACGGGACACGCGCCCTGCGGGACGTGCGTGAATTCGGGGAGCTTCTCCGGCCGCAGGCGGGCCCGGACTACCTCGACACCTCCCGCTTGCTCCAGACGGAAGTCCGGGAGCAGGGGCTGCCGCTGCGGTCCTGGCAGGAGCCGATCCGGGACCACCGGCTGCGGGTGCGCCTGCTGGCGAAAGGAAGCGGAACAGTGCGCGTAGTGGCCGAAGCGGAAGGGGAGACGTTCGGGTTCATGGAAAAGGCGCCGCCACCGGCGCTGCCCGGAGAGATTCGGCGCACCGGAGTGGACGCCCGCGGCTTCATGACGGTGAACGGGTCGCCCTATTACCCGGTCTTCTGGACCCCGCACTTCGGGGTCCTGCCGGAAGCCAACTACCACCCTCGCGCCCTCGGCTACCAGTGCGCCGACCTCACCGAGATTGTCTACTCGAAGCAAAGGGCGCCCGACGCTGAAGTCAAGGCCCGGCTGCAGGCAAAGGTGCGCGAACTGCGAGTCAATCCGAAGCTCTTCCAGTATGAGCTGGGCGAAGGAGAAATGCAGCTTCAGGATCGCAACTGGAAGACCCGCGTGGCCTGGCTGAAAACTGCGATCGGCTGGATCCGGGAGGCCGACCCGGATCATCTGATCAGCGGCCCTGAGTCCTGGCTCATCGGACATCCGGGGCACAACGAGGCTCTGCCCGAGTTCCTGCCCGACTGGGACGTCGTGGGGGTCGAGGCGAGCTTTGAGCGAGTGCCGGAGCTGCGCCGCGTCACAGCCGCCGCTCAACGGGGGAAGCGCACGGCGGTTCTGGTGGGCCTGGAAACGTATTTTTACCAGAACCCGGAGGTGCTGCGCTGGCGCGGCTACCGGGCAATCACGGAAGGCGCTGCCGGCGTCGGCCTCTGCCCGTCCGGCATGCTGCAGGCGCGCCCGGACCGCGTCAACTTCCTGCGCGGATTGAACGGGGAGTTCCGGGGTCTCACGCCGTTCCTGCTCGGTACCCCGCCGGCCGGGCGCATCACAGCCGACGCGCCCGGAGCGGAACTCCTGGAACGGGAAGCGGGCGGCAAACGCGTACTGATTGCAACCCGCGCGCCGGGCGCCGCCGGCGCGTTGACCGTGCGATTCACAGCGCCGTCCGGGGTCCGGTTCCAGCAAGCCCGCGTACGGTTCGAGGGACGCTCGCTGCCGATCACCGGCGGGGCATTCCAGGATTCTTTTCCGGGGCCGTACACCGTGCGGGTCTACGAACTGGAGTGACCCGGACGGAGGCTGGAGGATCGGTCGAAACTCCAGCCTCCGGCCTGTGTCGAAGCAGTGGGTATGGGTTGATGGAAGTCAGGAGAGCCACGATATGGGAGAGGGTTACGACTTGCGGGCAGGGTGCGCCGAGTATCACCGCGTGTCCCGGCGCGGAATGCTGCGTGCGGGGACGCTGGGGGTGCTGGGCTTCTCCCTCCCCGACCTGTTCCGCGCGCAGCAGGCGCAGGCGTCCGGACCGGGCCAGCCCCGTTCGTTCGGCCGTGCGAAGCGGGTCATCGTGCTCTGGATGCAGGGCGGGGTGTCGCATCACGATACCTTCGACCCGAAACCGGCCGCGCCGTCGGAAGTGCGCGGCGAGTTCAAACCCATCGGCACCCGTCTCCCGGGCGTGCAGTTTACCGAGTATGTACCGCGGCTCGCGCAAGTTGCGGATCGCTTCGCATTGATACGCTCCGTCACCCATCCTGATCCGAGCCATGACGGCGCCGACTACCTGGTGCTGAAGGGATTTCGTGCGCAGGCCGGATTCACCCACCCGGACGTAGGGAGCGTGCTGCTGCACGAGCGCCGTCCCGAAGGGGATCTGCCCCCCTATGTGCTCGTCCCCGGCAATACCTGGAGTTCCGGGCGCGGCTGGAACCGCTTCCAGGCGGGATATCTTCGCGCCTCCACCAACCCCTGGCACATGGGAGCCGATCCCGCTGATGCCGGCTTCCGCGTGCCCGACATCGCTCTTCAGCCGATGCTCACGGATCAGCGCCTGGACCGGCGCCGCAGCTTGCTGGGCGATGTGGATCGCCAGATCCGCGCGTTGGATGCCGCAGCGACTGCCGCGGTCCCGGATCCGCTCTACTACCGGGCGTTCAACATTCTCACCGCCCCGCAGGTGCGCCGGGCCTTCGATATCGCTTCGGAGTCTTCGGCCTCCCGCGACGAGTACGGCCGCACCCGACTTGGGCAGCGCTGCCTGATGGCGCGGCGGCTGGTCGAGGCCGGTGCGACCTTCGTAGTGGTGGATGATGACAGTTGGGACCACCACGGCACTATCTTCCCCACCCTGAAGAGCAACGACCGGTTGCCCCAACTGGATCGGGCATTTTCTACGCTGCTCCTCGATCTGGAGCGACGCGGGATGCTGGACGACACACTGGTGGTCTATCTGACCGAGTTTGGCCGCACTCCAAAGATCAACGAAGGTGCAGGACGCGACCACTGGCCCGGCGCCTTCAGCATCTTCTTTGCCGGCGCGGGGGTACGGGC
Source organism: Actinomycetota bacterium (assembly GCA_005805375.1). Taxonomy (GTDB): domain Bacteria; phylum Armatimonadota; class SYMT01; order SYMT01; family SYMT01; genus SYMT01. The sequence goes on along the minus strand of SYMT01000491.1, from coordinate 1,452 downwards.
TGGGCAGGTGATCGGCAGCAGCGACGAGATCGGCGCCTATCCGGCCGAGCGCCCGATCCGCCCGCAGGATGTGCTCGCGACTCTGTTCCATCTGGTCGGCGTGGATCCGGACGGCTACGTCCCCGCCAATCTCGGCCGCCCTATGCCCATCACCAACGGCGGCGTGATCATTCCGGAACTTGTGTAGCGTTCCCTACCGCGACCAGTCCCAAAACCAGTAGACCAGCGCCTTCCAGCTTCCGAACGGCTGGAAGGCGCGTTCGATTTCTGCGTCGGTGAGGTCGGTCCGGTCGGAAAACCAACCCTCACGCACGACCCGCCGCAGCCACGAATCGATGGCGAGGTGGTCATAGCGGCCCAGCAGCATCAGCAGATTGCCGGCAGCATAGGGCCCGATGCCCGGCAGTGCGATCAGGGCTCGACGCACCGCATCCGTCGAAATGTCGGACGAACGCAGTGTGTTCGGGTCCAATTCTCCGCTGACCAGCCGCTCGGCAAGACGGTAGAGGGTGTCGGCCCGGTAGCCGAGGCCGGCAGCGCGCAATTCATGCGGGCCGGCTGCCGCCAATGCCACGGGAGTGGGGAATGTGCGGCGCTCCGTAGCGAGTTCGAGTTCCCCCCAGCGATCACAGAGCGCGCGCACCATGCTCTGCGTGCGCGCCCAGGTCGTGCAGGTCGTGCAGAGGGTCTTTACCAGATCCTCCCACAGGTCGGGTGAGCGCAAGAGGCGGCCCTGGCCCTGTACCGCGGCACGGCGCAGCGGAGCGTGGTCCCGGCAAAGTGCGTGAAACCCGGCAAATGACTCGTCCAGGCGCAATGCCCAGCGGACTCCCTCGAGGAGCACTTCCCGGTCTGAGTCACACAGGGGCGCTGCTGCCTGCAGCGTGACGCGCCATTCGGTGGGTGCGGCCTGCGTCACGTGCCACGCCCCGCTGCCCCCGCCGGGCAACGCGCGCACGTGGGAGAGGCAACTGTCCCCCGCATCCCAGTGGAACGGCGCAAGGCTCCGCCAACCGTGCGCGTTGACGAATTCCTTCAGGGCAAACGGCTCGGTGCCTTCCAGAACGTGAACTTCGGACCAGTGCATGTGCTTCGAGTATAGCATGGGTGGTCCGGGTCCCAACCGTCAGCCCTCCGGAAGGTAGTCCAACCGCAGGATGCCGGCACCCGCAGGCGTGCCTGTCACCTTGCGCTGCTGGACCGGAATCACGTCGGACTGCGCACCACGCAGAAGGCACTGGAGGCGTGCGGCTCGCGCGCGTCCGTGCATCACGTGGACGTGTCTCACCGGGAGGAGGTGGAGCGCGCCGCCGCTGAGGGAACCGCGCAGAATTAATCCTCCCGTCAGGCGGGGACCACTCCCGGGATGGTCACGAACCACTTCCCCAGTGCCGGGAGACGCTCGATCTGCGTTTCCAGGGCGGCCATCTCGGGTGCGAGGAGCCGCACGCC
>SYMT01000490.1 GCA_005805375.1 Actinomycetota bacterium | reverse complement strand
GGGCGTCGTCCAGGCGGCCGTCTCCAGTTGTTCCAGGCGCTGCAGATCTTCGATCCCCGCCAGCCGAACCACCCATTCGTCCGCGTCCACCGCGAAGCGCCGGGCCAGAATCCGCGCCACGAACTCGCGGGTGGTGAGCACCCGGCCTTCCTGGCGGCCTTCCTGGCGGCCTTCCTGGCGGCCTTCCTGGCGGCCTTCCTGGCGGCCTTCCTGGCGGCCTTCCTGGCGGCCTTCCTCACGGGCCCATCGTTCCATCGGCAATACATACGGCATGCCTTGCGCCTCCTCAAACTCTTTCAGGGCCTGCCAGAAGCGCTGTTCATCTGCTTCGGGCAACGGCAGCATCCAGTTTACCAGGCGGAACAGTTTTTGCGCCGTGTGCTCCCCCCAGGCATTGTGGTACAGGGATTCTATCCGGCGCCACTTCGCTGCATACCGGGCTGCCGGATGTCCGGTGGTCGCACGGGCATCCAGGTGCGCGAGGATGATCACTGCGAAGGGATTGGCACTCGCCTCCAATTCTTCCCGGCGGGAAGCCCAGTCTTCGATCTTGATGACCCGGTACTGCCATACAGTACGGCAGCCCTCGCTCTCTTCCACGTGCGCGTGCGGTCGCCAGGTGCGTGTCTCGTCAATCAGCACGGCCATCCCGATGGGGAGGGTGTTGTAGTGGACACTGATCAGTTCCTTGTAGCGGAGCATCCGCCCGGTGAACACCGCCCCGTACTGGGTTTGTGCCTGGATCTCCACGTGCGCGAAGCGGGGTACTTCCGGGGCGTCCAGCAAACGCAGCTCGATCAGGTGATCCACGTGGTCGGGCCCGCGGGGAGCATGGGCGCCAAATTGGCGTAGTTCCTGCGAGCGGAATTTTGGAGTGAAGGACCAGTCCACCCGTGCCGCGAACTCCGGATCGGTGAGCAGCAGGAACTCGCGGAAGAACTCCTGTGTCGCCTCCTTCCACGGGCTGTCGTGGTCGGCTCGCTCACTCCTCTCGGTTTCGTCCGGATCGGGTTCTACAGCCAGGGGCGGGTCGGATACACCCCCTGGGTCCGGTTCTCGTGGCTCCATGCTCGGTTCCTTCGTTCTGCAGGGCGGAGTTGTTGCTTGCGTGTACGGTTCCTATCCACGCTCCGTTCCGCTGTCGCCGCACGGGTCAATCCGTAGAATCCTGACTCCTTCTACCTTTGCCGCCCACCGGATGCCTGTTCCCCCCGGTTCCGAGGAAGGAGTGGAGAGGAGTGAGCAGAGAGTGCTGGGACCACTTGTTTCTCTCTCCTCTCTACTCACTCCTCGAACACCCGGGGATGGCTCGTGCTTCTCCGGCGAGTCAGCCAATCCGAGCGCTATTCGTCCTGCTGCGGGCGCAGGAATTTCACGCAAACCGGCATCGGCACCGACAGCGTCTGCCCGGTCGGGGTGAGTTCACCGGTCTTCTGATTGATGCGGAAGACGACGACAGTATCCGAGTCCTGGTTGGCGGCCAGCAGAAAGTGGCCGGTCGGATCAATCCCGAAGTTGCGGGGAGTCTTGCCCTGGGTCGGCTGATGCCCGACCGGAGTGAGCTGGCCGGTTTTCTGGTCAATGCGGAAGATAGCGATGGTGTGGTGACCCCGGTTGGAGCCGTAGAGGAACTTACCAGAGGGATGCACCTGGACTTCCGCCGTGGAGAGATTGTTCCCTGTAGTGCCGGCCGGCAGCGTGGAGATGGTCTGCATCGGGGTGAGGGTGCCGGCTTCGGCGTCCCAGTTCATTGCGGTCACCGTGAGCAGAATCTCATTGATGACGTAGGCGTACGGCTTCTTGGGGTGGAAGGCGAAGTGACGCGGGCCCGATCCGGAGGTGATTGCTGTTGCCGGCGGATCGTTCGGGGTCAGCGTACCTTTTTTCGGGTCAAAGCGGTAGACCAGGACCTTGTCGAGCCCGAGGTCAGCCGCGGCAGCGAAACGGTTGCGGCGATCCAGATTGATGGAATGCGCGTGAGGCGCCTCCTGGCGGCGTGGATTGACGCTCGTGCCCGCGTGCTGATGGAACGAACTGGCGGGTTTCAGACGTCCGTCGCGTTCGATCGGAAGCGCGGAGACGCTGCCCCCGCCGTAGTTGGCGACGAGTACGTTCTTCCCGGTCCTGTCCACCACGAGGTGGCAGGGTCCACCTCCTTCGGAAGCTTGCTGGTTGAGGAGCGTCAGGTTTCCGGTTGCCGGGTCAATCCGGAAGGCGCTTACCGCGCCGCTCCGCTTGCCGCCGAATTCTCCTACCTCATTCACGGCATAGAGGTTGCGCCCATTCGGGTGGATTGCGAGAAAGGACGGGCCGGTGCTTTCCACCGCCAGACGTGGTGTGGTAAGCTGACCCGACTCGAGGTCCAGCTGCGAGACGTAGATCCCCTTGCTGCCCCGATTGGTATAGGTGCCGAAGTAGACCCAGAGCGGCCCGGATGCCGATTGGGCCTCTGCCGGCCGGTCTGAAGTGGAAGCTGCGACTGTCATTCCAAGCGCCACCAGGGTCAGGGCCAGACGCACGACACGCCTCTGGCCAAACACGCCTCTGTTCATGGGATCTCCTGCTCCTCTCGTGTACCGTCCTCCGCGCAGGAGGCCGGTAGTATGTTCGCTGCTCCTCCGCCCGGGTCCTCGATTCGTTTCGAGGAAAGAGGAGTGAGCCGAGAGCATGAAGATCACTCGTTGCGCACTTCTTTCTCCGCTTTCCCCGAACCCGGGGGTCCCCGGGAAATGCCGGCATCTTGCCGCCCGGGAAACTCCTTGCTCGCTTCTCTACCCTCACTTCTCGCACAGCCGGAGACATGCAACTTCCTATCTACCAGGAACCGGGACACGAGGATCTGCCTCTGCCCGCCTACGCCACCCCGGGCGCGGCGGGAATGGATCTGCACGCCGCAGTCACCGAAACGGTTACCCTGCTTCCCGGGGAACGACGGCTGATCCCTACCGGCATCCGCATTGCGCTCCCCGACGGCTTCGAGGCACAGGTCCGGCCGCGCAGCGGGCTGGCGCTCCGGTACGGCATCGGCATGGTGAATGCCCCGGGCACCATTGACAGTGACTACCGGGGTCCCGTGGGTGTCCTCCTCGTGAACCTGGGCCACACATCGTTCTCCGTGCACCGGGGTGATCGGATCGCCCAACTGGTGGTCGCACCGATCACCCGCGTGGTCTGGGACCGTGTATCGGCGCTGCCGGAGACAACCCGCGGCGAAGGCGGGTTCGGTTCGACGGGGGCAGCGGGCGGATAGCGAATGGCGCGGTGGCTGCGGTGACTACATTCCGCAGACTTCCCCCGGTGAAACCAACCGTGACGAGATGTAGGGGCAATCCCCCCGTGGTTGCCCCGGCGAGGAACCAGATTTCCAGGCGCCGGCACCCTGGAAACCTGCAATCCTCGAAACCTGGCTGTCCCCTCGCGATTGCCCCCAAAGCGCGTGGCACGAGTTCAATCCGCGCCAGGAAGCGGCGCAACCCACCACTCCGAAGCGGGCGCGTGGCCGAGCCCGGCGAGGATTTTGCGCTTCGGTTCGTCATGTTGCCCGCACACGAGGACACTCTGGACGGCCCCGCGTGCGCGGGCTGCCCGAAGGGCTGTTTCCAGCAACATCCGCCCCACTGTGTCCCAAAGCCCGGGATCCGCCACGGCAAAGTCATCCACCACGCAAGTGCGGCCGCCGGGGTCGTAGACCGGCGGCGCAGTCACCAGGGTGGCGATCACGAACCCATCGGTCTTTCCCTCGCTCTCATGCACGAAAGCGAGGACGTCGGCCCGTGTCAACTGCGCCGCGAAAAACGCGCGCTGGCGGGCATCTGCGTCCGGCGCCGGGCGCCAGAAGAGGGGCTGTACCAGCGCATAGGCGCGGCGTTTGGCGCCGGAAAGCGCCACCATACAATCTACATCGCCCGCGGCGGCGAGGCGCACCCCGCGGGCGTGTGTGCTCACGGGCGAACCACGGTGCCGTCGGCGCGGCGGTCTTCGGCCATCCAGCGGGGTTGATACGCCCGGACGGGGTCCAGCAGCAGGGCGGCTTTTTCCTCGTCCACATCAATGCCCAGGCCCGGGCGGTCGTTCGCGTAGAGATGGCCGCCATCCAGCACGGCGTGGCCGGGGAACGCCTCCAATTCCTCGGGGCGGAAGTGGTTCTCTTCCTGGATGCCGAAACTCCAGCTCGCCAGATCCAGGTGCACGGCCGCCATCTGGTTGACCGGGTCGTTGTCTCCCCCTTCCTGCCAGGCGGTGTGGACTCCGAACCACTCACAGAGCGTGGCGATCTTCCGGCACTGGGTGATCCCGGCGCCCTTGGAGACGCGCACCCGCACGTAGTCAATCAGTCGCTCGGTGATGAGCGGCGTCCACTCGTGTGGGTTCACGAACAGCTCTCCCATCGCCTGGGGGGTGGTGCATTGCTGCCGAATCAGGCGGAACCAGGCGACCTGTTCCGGCGGCAGAATGTCTTCCACGAAGAAGAGGCGATAGGGCTCCAGCAGCTTGGCGAGCTGTACGGCATTGTGGGGCCGGAGGTGCTCGTGGACGTCGTGGGTAAACTTCGGTCCGAAGCCGAGTTGGGAGCGCAGGTGCGCAAACATCTTCGGGATGTTCTCCAGATAGGCTTCGTCATCGAAACAACGCTCCTGCGGCGGTGCATGCCTCGGACGAGACGTCTGCTCCGGGGCCAGAAATCCTCCCCCTCCGTACGGTCCAAGCTGGCAGCGGACGACGGGGTACCCTTCTTCCAGGTAGCGCCGGACATCATCCTCCAGTTCGGTCAGATCCCGGCCGCCCGCGTGCGCGTAGCAGGGCACCGCCGATCGGCAGGGACCGCCGAGCAACTGGTAGACCGGTAGCCCGGCTTCCTTCCCCTTGATGTCCCAGAGCGCCATGTCAATGCCGCCCAGCGCAGTGTTGAAGATGCTCCCGTTCCGCCAGTAGCCTGAGGTATAGGCGGACTGCCAGTTGTCCTCAATGTGACCGGCATCGCGTCCCACCAGAAGCGGTCCGAGGCTGTGCTCGATGGCGGCCTTGACGGTATCGGTGTTGTAGTTGTCGCTTGCGGAGCCGATGCCGTACAGCCCCGGCTGGTCGGTAATGACCTTGACGATCAGCCAGTTGCCCGGCGCGCGGGTGCGGATACAGCGGATTTCGCGGATCTTGGCCATGGTTTCGAGGGGTCGCGGAAGAGGAAACGAGGCAGAGGAAGGCACCAAGAGAGCTGCGGCGGAGTACGGCGCTGAGCCCCTGCCCCTCACTGCTCTCTATTCCAGAAGTGGAGCGGAGAATCCTGTCCTGCCTCCCACACCATGCGCATCATCGCCTTCATTCTGCTCGTGACCATCGTGACCGTGACCTTCGCGGTCGGGGCGGATCCGTCGCCGGGGGGGAGCGGTCCAGGGACCGGCGAGGAACTCGCACCTCCTGGGTCGGTTCTGGCCGCAGGGGCGCGAGTTTTCGGTGAGGGGGCGTCTACCGTCCGGGGCGGCGGATCAGGCGCACCTGCTCCTGGAACCACTCCGGGTTCTCGCGCACGAAGCGATAGCCCTTCGGCCCAGGAATCCGCATCCAGCGGAATATCTGCGCGAGACCCGCCCACCGCTGCCCATACAGTGGGATGAAGTCATTCTTGATCATGCCTCCCGGGTTTCGCGGATCCCCCACCCAGGGGTCCCCCTCCGGCGACCAGTCCCCCTCCCAGGGCGCGGTCATCCCATTCACCACCCGGAGCAAGAGCGGGCCCATGTTCGACATGGACTCACGACACAAACGATGCTGCCCCGTGTAGTGGTAGATCACCCGCTCTCCCTGCTTCTCGGCCCAGTCGCAGAATGTGATGCCGGCGACGATCTCCTCTCCCGGTTGCGGAAGCCGTGGGTACTGACGGTGCAGGCTTCGCGGATCGGGTACGTGCCACCGCAGCAGCATAAAGGCGGGAGCGCGTGCATTCCCTCCCGTCTTGAAGGGTTCCAGTACCTGAAAGAGATAGAGCGCGAAAGGCATCGGTCGGTATTGGTCCCGCGGTAGCCCCGGCCAATGCTCCACGCCCGCGGCCAGCAGGCGGACGATCCGTCCGTGATAGACCGAGTGGTGCTGCGAGAAGAGGATCCCCAACTCTTCGGGTGACCGTTTCGGGCCGAGGTGCGAGGCGGAGGACGGTTCCGGCGGCGGGGTGCCGGCGAAGAGTGCCTGCGCCTCGAACACCGGCTGCGGCCGGCGTTTGCTGATCCGTTGGAGCAGGTCTGCCAGCCCGGGAAAGCGGCGTGGTCGAGGTGCGGGCGTGGGGGCGGTGGCCCGCACGAGCCCGGGGCGGCTCCAGGCCTCCAGCGTCTGGTTGTTCTCTCCGGGGGTCCAGACCGTGAAACTCCAGTCCGCCGGGCCGGGCGCCTCGGCTTCCTCGCCGGTCGTGGTAGCGGCCAGCAGCGCCCGCGCGTCTGCTTCCCTCGTACTGGTATACGCAGCAGTACCCGCGGAAGAGGTGGCCGCCACCAGATACGGCAAGGTAGCGGGGAGTGCCGCCGATCGGTTCCGCCCGGTCGCCTTCGGTGCGGATCCCGCCGGCAACGCGGCGACCACCGCCAGCAGGGTGGCACCGATGACCAGGAGTGCCTGGTAGTTGTGCTTCATGGGTTATCTCCTCAGGGAAGGGGGTTGGGATACCGTTCGAGGACCCGCAGGCCGTCCCGGACGCTGGGCCCAATCGTGCCGTTCACGGTGTACACAAACATGGCTCCGCCATCTACGTCCCGCCCAAGGCACATGGTTGAAGCCTGGGCATTCACGTCCCACGTGTGGTCCAGGCTCATCGCGTGACCCAGTTCGTGGCTTGCCAGACATTTGGTCTCCCCCTCGTCGAAAAAGCCGGCGGAGAAGGATCGTTCTACGTTTTCGTTTCCGGTCGGGTTATTGAGGGGAATCGTGTGGAACTCCGGCTTGGGCTTGATGTGCTCCAGGTGGAAACGAACGATCCTCGTCCGGCCATCGTTCTGGCTGGTGCCGGCAGGGCTGGTGACGGCGAGGGCTGTGCGGTCTGGCTCCTCTCGCTGGTCCACAGTTGCCGGATAATTGTCGAGGACGATGATCCCCGGATCAGGGTTGGTGTTGGGCACTAACTTCCAGTGTTTCTGACCGGCGACCACGCCCCGGGCGTTCCAGGCAGTGATCGCCGCATCCCAGGGTCCACTGACACCTTCTGCGGTGGACCAGGCACGCCACCAGCCGACTTTCCGGCTGGCCGGAGCCGCATCGGACCGATTCTTCGGGCCGGTCGGTAACTGCGAAACGGCCCGCGCTCCTGGGCGGACCTCGTGTTGATGTCCTGGTGGCACGCCTTGCCGTCAAAGCCGGACAGGCGCCGGGCGGGGTTGTGGGTGCGCGGGTTCTGGACGTGAGCGGGTCAGCGCCGGATCGGGCCGGCCATTGACCCACAGCCCGAACTGCGGCTCCCGAACAATCCACACCGTGTCGGTGGTCCGGTCCCCGAGT
>SYMT01000489.1 GCA_005805375.1 Actinomycetota bacterium | reverse complement strand
TGATCGGAGGACTGGGAGCCGCCGGCTTGGGGCCGGACGGTGGGCTTGGGAGGCGTCCCCGACAGGCGGGCAATCTCGCGCCGCAAGGCCTCGACCTCCTCGCCGAGAGCGTGGCGCTCGGCGAGAAGGCCTTCGAGGACGGCAAAGGCGAGCTGGAGCGCGGCCCGCACCTCGGCCTCGGAGAGGCGGTCGGGATCCAGGGCTTGGAGGTGCTTCAGAGCGGCGTCGAGTTCCACACTGTTAGTGAATCACACTGCCGCCGCCGCGGGCAGTCACCTTTGCGCCCTGCCGCCGGCGCCGCGGCCCGCTCACGACGGGAGGCCCAACCCAGGCCCCCCCCGATCTTTGACACGATACCGCACGGGCGGGTCTGGAGTGAGGCCATCGGTTGTTGGTTTGGCGTACACGCTCCCGGTGAGCTGGGGGTCTACGACGCCGAAGGCCAGTTGCTTCCGGGCTACGGCGAGTCGGTAGGCCAGGCCGCCGCTGAAGCCGCCGCCCGTGCCGACGCCGAACAGCGGGCCGCCGCTGAAGCCGCCGCCCGTGCCGACGCCGAACAGCGGGCCGCCACTGAAGCCGCTGCCCGCGCCGCCGCCGAGGCAGAAGCCGCCGATCTGCGCGAGCAACTAGCCGTGCTGTTACGCGCCCCGGCGCCCTGACCAAACGGGAACTCGAAACCGCCCCCGGTTCCTCCGAATTCCAGGACCAGGGGACGACGAGGACGACAAATCCGAAAATCCCCGCGCAGGAGTTCGCGCGCCTGCACGCGAACTGCGTGCCGGAACCGGCGGATCCGGGCAATGCGGGCGCCCGCGGAACCGCGAACGACAGAGGAACCTGCAATGATTCGAATCGGCATCGTGGGCTCGGACAACTCCCACGCGCTCGCCTTCTCACAACTGCTGAATACCGAAAAGGGAGCGGGAGACCCTCGCTGGTCGGACGCGAAGTGCGTCGCTCTCTACGGCACCGACCAGGCACGCAACCAGGAGGTTGCCGAGAAAGGCAAGATCCCCCACATTTCTCCGACGTTGGAAGACATGCTCGACCGGGTGGACGCGGTGATGGTGGTGTGGCGCCACGGCGATCTGCATTGTTCCCACGCCCTGCCTTTCCTGCGGGCGGGAAAACCGGTCTTTGTGGACAAACCGTTCGCCATCAAACTGGAAGACTGCCAGGCAATGCTGGATGCAGCGCACTATTTCGGCGCGCCGGTGACCTCGTTCTCCACCACCCGCTGGACTCCGTCGCTGCACGCCCTTGCCGCGCGAAAAGATGAATATGGCGACCTGCTGATGGGCCAGGTCTCGGGTCCGGCAGACCTGGAGAGCGAATACGGGGGCGTCTTTTTCTATGCGAACCACGCGGTGGAGATGATGCTTCAACTTTTCGGCCACGGCGCGGAAGGCATCTACTCCCGGGCAGCACAGGGCAACGTCAACAGCATCGTCCGCTGGCCGGACGGGAAACTCGTCAACCTGAATCTGCACAAGAGCGCAAAAGCCGCCTACTCCGCGACTTTGCACGGCACCAAGGGGTGGCTGTCCTCAACGATTGATATCGGCGGTTGCTATGCGGATGGGATGGATGTGTTCCTGAAGATGGTGCGCACGCGGGTCCGACCGTTGACCGATGCCCAGTTGCTGGAGCCGACGAAGTTGCTCCATGCCCTCCTGCGGAGCGTGGAATCGGGGCGCGAGGAAACCATCTAACCTTTCCGCGGGTAGGTCGAGCCGGTGGCCGCGGGTATCAGCCGCCACCGGACGGTCTCCGCGGTCCTAATAGGTGAGTGAACCGCCGGGAGGGACGACTACGACCGGGATCCCGGTCTCCTCCTCCACACGCTTTGCCCAGGCTTCCGCATCCTGTGCGATCACCGGAAAGGTGTTGTAGTGGATCGGCACTACCCGTTTCGGCTGGATCAAGTTTACCGCCTTCACCGCGTCGTCCGGCCCCATCGTGTAGTTGTCACCGATCGGGATCAGCGCCAAATCCACCTCCGGGAGGAGCGCCATATCGCTGAACAGCGCGGTGTCTCCGGCATGATAGAGCACCGTGTCACCCAACGTCAGCAGGATACCTGCCGGCGTTCCCAGGGTATGGAAGCCGTTCTCATCCTCATAGGTACTGCTGTGCCAGGCAGGAGTGAGCTTCACATGCCCCCACGGGAACCGGTAGCCGCCGCCGATGCTCATTCCATGCGTGGTCAGCCCCTGGCCGCCGAAGAACTCCGCAATTTCGTGCATCCCGATCAGGTTGGCGCCCGTGCGCCTTGCGATCGCCGGCGCATCGCCCACATGATCGTTGTGTGCATGCGTCAGCAAGATGGCCGTGGGATTCAGCGTGTCGGGATCCACCGCGTTGAGCGGGTTACCCGTGAGGAACGGGTCAATCAGCACGTGCGTGTCCTCGTGGACGACCTCGCACGCAGAGTGGCCGAAGAACCGGAGGGTGGGCACGAAGCATCTCCTGTAGGGATGTGGGAAGCACAGCCGTTGTAGCACAGATAGGAGCGCAACTTGTCGTTTCCCGAGGCGGATTAGCCGGTCAGGATTCGTTCCGACGACCTCGATCATC
>SYMT01000488.1 GCA_005805375.1 Actinomycetota bacterium | reverse complement strand
AGCAGCGGGGCCCGGACGCGAGAAGTGAGAGGAGAAGAGTGAGAAACGAGCAGCCGCCGCGCTCTCTCCTCACCCCTCTCTACACTTCCCCCCGGGAACGCCGGCGTCCCGCCGGCCTCGGCCCCCCCACCTGCGCAGGCGGGCCTCCCCGGGAACGCCGGCGTCCCGCCGGCCTCGCCCCACCGCCTGGGAATGGAGGCATCTCCGGAGGGGCCGGCGGGACGCCGGCGTTCCCGGGGGAGTTGGAGGGTTCCGCCGCCTCGAAATCTGGAGCCCTGCAAACCCGGAACGCTCCAAATCCGGAAACCTGGAAACCCGGTCCCCTACCTCTTCTTCACCATGTGCTACACTCGGTAGAGGAAAAAGTGCACCGATGCCGTACAGCCAGTCCCAGAGTGTAGCCGAAGTGCGAGACCGGTTCGGCCTGCAGCAGGATCCTACGCTGGACCTCTCCGACATCCCGCCTCTGGAGCCGAGCCGGACACTCCGCGAGATCCTGGCGCAAAAAATGCCGCTCGCACTGGGAAGCGCCACCGAGAAGGCGCGCTCTGAGTTCCTGATTGCGCCGCTGCTCGGCGAGGTGTGGGTCCGCACCAACCGCCGCGTCGCGGTTTTCTCCGGAGCAGAGTTCAACGTCGAGGCCGAGGCGGGGCTGGCCGGGGCCTGCGACTCCATCATCACCCGATCGCTCGACTTCCCGGCAATCACGTCTCCGGTGCTGTTGGTGGTTGAGGCGAAGCGGGACGATCTGGACCGCGGCGCCGGACAGTGCGCCGCAGAACTCGTCGCAGCCCAGCGTTTCAACGCCGCCCACGAGAATCCGAATCTGCCCATCTGGGGCGCCGTCACGACGGGCACGGTCTGGCGGTTCCTGCGCCTGGCCGGCACATTGCTCGCGCTGGAATACCGGGACCATTCCCTGGAGAATCTGGACCGCCTGCTGGGCATCCGGACCGCCATTGTCGCCTGACCGGGTAAGACCGAGGAACGCCGATGTTCGTCTTGAATGGGAATCAAAAGCAGCTCTGCACGGGCGTGACGCGCCGCGGCCTGCTGCACCTGGGGGGGCTGGGGGCATTCGGCCTTACCCTGGCTGACTTCCTTGGCCTGCGCCCGGCCGCCGCCGCGCCCTCTCCGCGCGCGTCCCGGTTCGGCCAGGCCCGTTCCTGCATCCTCATCTACAAGTACGGCTCGCCGCCCCAGCACGAGACCTTCGACCCGAAGCCGGATGCACCGTCGGAAATCCAGGGAGAGATGAAGGCGATCCCGACCGTGGTGCCCGGGATCCGCATCGGCGATCACCTGCCCCGCATCGCCGGCATCATGGACCGGCTCACGATCGTGCGGTCCCTGACGCACCCATATGCCCTGCACGGCACCGTCTATGCCACCAGCGGCATCCCGGACGTGGATACGCGCATTGAAGCGCAGCCCCGGCACCCGCGGCAGTGGCCGTTCATCGGGTCCATCGTAGACTACCTGGAGGAACAGCGCTCCCCGGGCATGCTTCCGACCATTCCCCGGAACGTCGCACTCCCGTTCGTGATGGGGTCCAAGAACGAATACCCGCCGCTGGCCGGTCCCTACGGCGCCACCCTCGGACCGCGTTACGACCCGGTGTACACCGACTTCCCCGCGCCCGGCACCCGGACGGCTCCGGAAATTCGCCCGGACCGCGCCTTCGCCGATCCGCTCCTCGGCATCCGTCCCACCGACCGTCTGCAACTCGGCGGGCCGGCCGCCGACCCACGCGATCTGCCGGCGGAACGGCTGGAACTGCGCCGCAGCCTGCTCGCCCAGATGGAGCGCGGCCGGCGGGCGCTGGACTTCCATGCCGGGGTCCGCGCGTTCCGCAGCCAGGAAGAGCAGGCATTCGCCTTGCTGGCCAACGGGAAGATGCAGGAGGCGCTCGACTTCACTCGGGAACCGATGCCGGTCCGTGAGGCATACGGGATGACACTCTTCGGCCAGTCCTGCCTGGCGGCGCGCCGGCTCATCGAAGCCGGCGGGAAATTCGTCACGGTGATCTGGGATGCGTACGGCCTCAATGCCGGGTCGTGGGACACCCACCACAACCACTACGGTCGTCTGAAGGAATTTCTACTGCCGGTCTTCGACCAGACCTTCAGCGCCCTGATCCTGGATCTGGAGACCAGGGGCCTGCTGGACGAAACGTTGGTCCTGGTCATCAGCGAGCACGGTCGCACGCCGGAAATCGACTCCAAGCCGAAGGGCGCCGGGCGCCATCACTGGTCGAGCGCGTATTCCCAGGTATATGCCGGCGGCGGCATGGGCCGGGGACACGTCGTCGGCGCGACCGATGCCCACGCCGGACAGGTCACGGAAACTCCCATCTCCCCGAAGGACGTGCTGGCAACCGCCTTCTACCTCCTGGGCATTGATCCGGACACCACCGTCCCCGACGCCCAGGGCCGTCCGATGCCGATCACCGGGACGGGAGAACTGCGGAAAGAACTGCTGGGGTAGGCGATGCCGCCCCCAAAATACGGAGGGAGTCAGTCAGATGTCCAACGTGCAGGGGAAGTGGCGTCCGGTACTACCCGGTGTGTGGTGCTTCGAGGAGAGCTGCCTCGTGTACGCGGTGCAAGGACCGGAGGGCATGCTGGTCGTTAACGCGGGTACGGGCGTGTGGCTGGACCACCTCCAGGAACTGCCCGCCCCGCCGGTCGCGCTCGCCTGCACCCACCATTTCCGCGACCACACCGCGGGCGCGGCCCGAGCCGCCGAGCGGGGCATACCCGTCTACGTCCCGGAGGGAGAGGAGGCGCTCATCGCCGATCCCGGACAGCATTTCCGCGAACGACAGACGTACATCATCTACGACAACCTCTGGAACCTCTTCGCGCCCATCGAGCCGGCGCCGGTGGCCGGCATGCTGCGCGACTGGGACACGCTCCCCCTCGCCGGGCTCGCGGTGACCGTGCTGCCGCTTCCGGGGGTGACGCTGATGCAGAGCGGCCTGGAGCTGCGGCTGCCGGAAAGCGGGCAAACGGTGATCTTCTGTGGGGAGGCGATCCACTCCCCCGGCCGGCTGGCCCGCGTGGCGCCCCTCCAGTACAACTACAACGACCTCACCGGCGCGATCAACTGCCACCTCGCGGCCCAGACCCTGCGCGACCGGCGGCCGGATGCGCTCCTCCCGAGCCTGGGCGGGCCGATACTGGACGCACCGGACGCGGCCCTGGCGCAGTTGCAGGAGTCGCTGGAGTTCCTCTGCCGGAACCGCCCCCTCGAGTCAACCGGCATCGCCAACCTGGCTGAGGCGCCCCTGGAGCGGGTGACCGATCATGTGTGGATGGCGAAGCAGTCCGTGGCGCTCTCCTGGTTCGTGATCAGCGAGTCCGGCAAGGCGCTGGTGCTGGACTATGGCTACAGCACGCGGGGCACGATGCTGCAGGGCTATCCCACCCCGCAGCGGCGGCGGGCGCTCCTGCACAGCCTCGCGGCGTTGAAGACGCAGTTCGGGATCGAGCGGGTGGACGTCGCCCTGCTGAGCCACTTCCACGACGATCACGTCTGCGGGGTCCCGGTGCTGCAGCGCCTGCACGGCACGGAGTGCTGGGCCTCGGAGGCGTTTGCCGACCTGCTCGAACACCCCGAGTCCCACTGCTTCCCCTGCGACTGGCCCACCCCCTGCCGGGTGGACCGGCGCCTGCCCGTGGACGGCAGCGTGCAGTGGGAAGAGTACACGTTCCACTTCGGCCCGATGAGCGGCCACACCCGGTTCGCGGCACTGATCGGCTTCGAGGCGGACGGCAGGCGCTACGCCCACACAGGCGACCAGTACTTCTTCCAGAACGGCGTGGGCGACTGGGCGAACAACCCGATCGCGCAGAACCACGTCTACCGGAACGGCGCCCTCCTGGACGGCTTCCAGCAGAGCGGCGACTGGATGCTGCGCTGGCGACCGGAGATTGTCATCTCGGGGCACCGTCCGCCGATGTACACCGACGAGGCCTTCTTCCAGCGCATCGCCGACTGGACCCGGGAGTACGAGGAGATCCACCAGCGGGCGATGGTGCTGGGAGCGGAGGAGACGCACTTCAACGTGGACAGTTGGGGCGGCTGGATCTGGCCCTACCGCACCCACACGCCCGCCCCCGGCCCGATCCGCGTGCGGGTGACTGTCCGCAACCCGTACCCGACGGCCGCCGATCTGGAGGTGCGCCTGGTCGGCCCGCGCGGCTGGGTGGGTTCCGGCGCCACGCTCGCCGCCGGACCGCGCGCCGAAGTTGCCTGTGAGTTGACCATCACCCCGGACGGCCCCTGCCGGCGCCAGCCCTTTGTCGTGGAGTTGACCGCCGGCGGCCGCGTGTTCGGCCAGGTGGCGGAGGCGCTGGTGACGGTGGGGGGCGCGCGGTTCTGAACCGGCGCGGATCCCGGGAACGCCGGCGTCCCGCCGGCCCGTCGGCATTTCAAACGCAGCGCTAACCGCCCAAAGTGAGGCGCGGATCCCGGGAACGCCGGCGTCCGGCCGGCCCGTCGGCATTTCAGGTGCAGTGCTGACCGCCTATAATCATGGCAGGCGGATACCGTGATGGAAACGACCTGGAACCCACCGATGTCCGCCGAGGAACGGCAGTGCGACGAGGCGGAATGGGCCGAGTACGACCGCCTCTGCGCGCAGATCGCCGCGCTCCCCGTCACCCCGTGGGAAGATGCAGAGGTATCAGCCCGACACAAAGCTGAAATGGCAGCCCGACAAGCAGAACTGGCTGTTTCTCAGAAGCGGACAGCGCATGTATGGGAGCGCGCCACACTGTGGAACAGCCTGAACCTGCTGGATGAACCGCAATTCGAAGCGGTCGTGCAGCGCCTGCAGCCTCCGGTGGGTGTCGATCCTGGGCCGAAGATGGACCAGATGCCTCGCACCTCCTCCTTGCTTCGCTGGGCGGACGACACCAGTGGCCCGGGGATCGCGGCCCTGCGCGCTGCACTCGAACAAGTGGCCGGTTCCGAGAATCACCATTCGTGACCGCAACGACCACGTCGTACTGGCAGAGATCGTTCACCGCGTAAAACGGCACCAGGAGGGAGAAGTGTGCGTTGCGTCTGCCCAGCTTTGAGTACTTGCGCAAAGTCCTTGTCCTCGGCGAAGACATGGACCGGGCCAAGTCAGACATCCGGGCTCTTCAGGAACAGGTGCGCACCCTGGAACTCACCGTCGAGAAGTTGCGGCTGGAATGTGATCAGCTTCGCATGCAGTCGGTCCAACTCGTGGAGAACACCCAGCAGGCGTTCGCGCGGGCACGAGAGCGGGAAGTCAGAGAGCGCGAAAACCTGGAGCTGAAACTGGAAAATGCACTGCTGCGCGCGGCTGCCCAGCAGACCCGAGCCGGGCAGCCGCCGGCGTTGCGAGATGCTCCCGGCCCGGCGGACGGCGAATCGCACCGCCCCGGTGGTTCACCTCCTCTGCGCTGCTGGTGCGCCCGCAAACGGAGTTGCGGGACTCCACATTCGAGGCGCCGGGTGCTGCCCAGCAAACCCGAGCCGGGCAGCACCCGGCGTTGCGAGATGCTCCCGGCCCGGCGGACGGCGAATCGCACCGCCCCGGTGGTTCACCTCCTCTGTGCTGCTGGTGCGCCCGCAAACGGAGTT
>SYMT01000487.1 GCA_005805375.1 Actinomycetota bacterium | reverse complement strand
CCGGGGAGCAGCAGCAGGCGCAGCAGCAGGAGCAGGATGCGCTCCAGGCGATGCAGCAAGCGATGCAGAGCCTCCAGCAGGCGCAGCAGGAAGCACAGCAGGGCGATGACCCGTTTGCGGCCCTGCGCACGGAGTTACAGAAACTCGCCGCCCGGCAGAAGGCACTGCGCGAAACCACCGCGAAGGCGGAAGAAGAGCGTCGCCAGAAAGGCTCCGCTACCACCGAGCCGGGGGAAGCGGAGAAGCTGGCCCGCGCCCCGTCCGAGCTGGAGTCCGCGACGGGACAACTGGATCCAAAACTGCCCGGCAATACGTTCCGCGCTTTCTCGCAGCGAGCGCGACAGGCGATGGGCCGTGCGCGGGATGCCCTGGGGCAGGGCAACGCCGGCGCCGCTCCCACCCAAAAGGACCAGCAGCGCGCCCAGACCCTGCTGGAACAACTTGCCCGCGCACTGGAGCCGGACCCCAATGATAACAGCCAGGCCGAGGGTGGCGGAGGCGGTGGGGGCGGCGGCGGGGGCGGCGGGGGCGGAGACCCCGAGTTGCCCAAGCGGATTGCCGAGATCCGTCTGCTGCGTTTCCTGGAGCAGGGCATCCGCTCCGATACCCAGGATGTGGATGATGCGCGCACAGAGGGCATGCCGCTCTCGGATCCGCAAAAGCAGCAGGTCGAGGATGCCGCCCGACAGCAAACCAATGCCCGGGAACTCGCGGGGCGCGTCGCCGAGGGACTGGCGCGCTATCGCAGCCTGGCCGGCAAGGTCACCGAGGCGGGACGCCATATGTCGGAAGCACAGCGTGGCCTCGATCGGATGGAGACCAGCGACCCGGTGCAGGAACAGGAATCGCAGGCGATCATCCGTCTCACCGAGGCCCTGCGTCAAGCACAACAGCAGCAGCGCCAACAGCAACAGCAACAGCAACAGCAGCGCCGGCAGCAACAGCAGCAACAGCAACAGCAGGCAGGCGCGCAGCCGAGCGGGGGTCAGGCGCAGCAGCAGGGATCTGCGCCGGCAATGCAATCTACTCAGCGCCGTGTCGGACGGGAAGATGGCGCGTTAGGGGGTTTCGGCCCGGGTTCCCGCGGTTTCGGGGGTCTCGATCCGCGGGCGCAGGACGCACTGCGGCAGGGCTATCGGGAGAAGTCCCCGGCGGAATACCAGGAATACATCAACCGTTACTTCCGAGCGTTGTCGGCGCGTGGCCGCTAGCCCACGGCAGGGCCGCGATGATGAGGGATGATCCATGCAGCAGATGGGACGACAGGTTCGGGCGCGGCAGCGGGCAGCGGCACTGACGCTGGCCGCCGGGGTGGGCCTGGCCAGCCTGGCGGTGGGGGCCGGCGCGCAGAGCAAGGGCAAGACCGCGCCCCGCGGCAAGGGATCGGGCAAGTCGCTGTCGGGCAGCGGCTTCACCCTTCAGGACCGCGGTGGGCTTGATGCGGACGCCCGGGAATACCTGGGTAACGCACGGACCGAGGCGGCGGTGAAGAAGGCGCTGAAGTATCTGACGGACGCGCAAAACGCCGATGGGTCCTGGGGGGACTCGCGCTACAGCAGCGATGTGGGGATCGTAGGGATTTGTTCCCTGGCATTCATGTCGGCGGGGCACCAGCCGGACCGCGGCCCCTACGGACAAACGCTGCGCCGGGCCGCCGACTATCTGATCCGCCATTCCCAGCGCACCGGACTGATGTACAATCCGCAGGCCTTTGCCGGGCCGCCGATGTACGGACATGGGTTTGCCACGCTGGCGTTGGCGGAACTGTATGGGATGACGCGCCGGCAGGATCTGCGGGAACCACTCGAGAATGCCGTAGATCTCATCATTCGCACGCAGAATCCCGAAGGGGGCTGGCGCTACCAGCCCCGGGTGGCGGATGCCGATATCAGCGTGGTGATCTGCCAGATTATGGCGCTGCGGGCTGCGGCGAATGCAGGCGTCCGGGTTCCGCGCGACACCACCGCGCGCGCCATTGAATACGTCAAACGGTGCGCCAACAATGCGGACGGCGGGTTCAGTTACATGGTCACGAACCGGGGATCGGGCCAGGCACGTACCGGGGCGGGCGTACTCTCGCTCATCGTCATGGGCCAGCGCAACGCGGAAGAATGCCAGCGCGGCCTGGAGTACCTGATGACCCGCCCTCCCGGGACCCGGGACGGGCACGTCTTTTACGCCCTCTACTATTGCACGCAGGCGATGTACCAGGCAGGCGGCAAATACTGGCAGTACTGGTATCCGAAAGCGGCGGAATACCTGCTGTCTACCCAGCGTTCGGACGGGAGCTGGTTTGATGGTCCCGGGCAGGCGTACGCCAGCGCGATGGGGGTGCTGGCGCTCCAGGTGCCGGCCGCCCTGCTGCCGATCTACCAGAAATAGATGAATGACGTGATAAAGACGCACGGCCGACGTTCTCGCAGCGCAATCCTGTCCATCCCCATCGCCGTGGGTTTCCTCCTGCTGTGCCCGGGTGGGGCGAACGCGGAGCCGAGCGTGACGCTGGCCGACAACCGGGTGCTCCAGCAGGTGACCGTCAAGCCGGGTGCGGCCCCGGATCGCCTGCGGCTCGAACCTGCGGGGAAGCCCGCGGTGGAGATCGCAATTCAAGATCTCGTCGCGATGGATTTCGGTCGCGTGTCGGGCCGCGGGGCGGTCCCGTCCGTGCGTCTGGTCAACGGAGATACCGTATCGGGTCGGGTGACCTTTCCCAGCCCGCGGCAGGTCAAGGTGGCAGCGGGCTGGGGGAGTATCACTATCCCGTTCGCCTGGTGTTCGGCCGTTCGCCTGGGAGAAAAAGCGCCACTCCCTGAACCGGCCCCGCGCGACACGCTCTTTCTGGCAAACGACCGGGTGCAGGGCGAGATTCGCGGTGTGGCGGCGGATAAGGTGACCGTGGAGATCGCCGGGAAGCCTGTCATGCTGGAAGTGAGTCGGGTCCTCGCGTTTGCTCTGGGGCCGCGCGATCGCGGTTCGGTCGAGGCAAACGGAGTTCTTCTCACCGCCGACCTGGGCGGGGGAGAACGGCTGACCGGACGGTGGGGAAAACTGGATGAGGATGTGCTCACGCTCCGCCTCCCGTGGGGGGACGCGCTGGCAGTGCCGACGGCCTCACTGTCGCGGTTGGAAGTCCAGAACGGACGGCTGCTCTATCTTTCCACGCTCCAGCCCACCGAGGTACGCCATACCCCTTATCTGGATGGGTCGTTCCCGGTGCGACGCGATCTCGCCGTCTCGGGCCGCCCGCTGCGTCTTGGAGGCCGCACCTACTCCCGCGGTCTGGGTATGCACAGCCGGACTGAGGCGACCTACTCTCTGGATGGGAAGTACGCCCAGTTCGCGTCCCTGGTCGGAATGGACGATGCGGTGGCCGATCAGGGCAGTGTAGTCTTTCGCGTCTATGGCGACGAGAAACTCCTGTACCAGAGCAGCATTGTGCGCGGGGGAGAGACCCCGATCGAGGTGAAGGTGGACGTGAAGCGGGTTTTGTTGCTTCGCCTGGAGGTAGACTTTGCCGATCAGGGCGACGTCGCGGATCACGCCAACTGGGCCGACGCCCGCCTGCTCAAGGACTGACCTTTCTATGATTGCCCGGCGCACGCCGACGAGAACCGGCCGCAGCTCCTGGGTCGTCCGCGGCGCCGGTCTGGTCACCGCGAGCCTGTTGGTAGTGCTTCTGCCGTTGCTGACTCCACCGGCCGTCGGCGGCGGAACGCGGAGTGCGCCCCCTGCCGCCGAACGCCTTGCCGAGGACCGTTACCGCGTGGGAAAACTGATTGTGGACACCCGCGCCCGCACGGCCGTGTGCCCCGGACGAGTGAATCAGGTCATCGGCACGGTCGAGTATCTCGCCGTCTCCCCGGGCGGCAAGGTGCATGAGAGCATTTTGGTGCTGGAGGTGCGCCCACTCCACCTTCAGGTGGGGCTGATTCTCCTCGGCCTCGAACCACAGGGGGGCCTGCGGTACCAGGGTGACACGCAGGCGCCCAAGGGCTCGCCGGTAGCACTGTCGGTCTCATGGAACCGCGGCGCGCGGAGTGTCCGGGTGCCGGCGGAGCAACTGGTTTGGGACGTCGTCAAGAAGCGCCCGATGGAGGCCAACCCGTGGATCTTCAGCGGCTGGCCGGAAGATCCGAAGGGAATTGCCGCCGAGGAGCTCTCACTCGTGGCCACGTATCGTGATCCGGCGGCAATTCTCAATAATGCTTTGCCCACCGGTTCGGATGATTCCGTCTATAAAGTGAACCAGCGCGTCATCCCCGCCCGGGACACTCCGGTAACGGTCACCTTCTCACCGCGCTGACAGTCTAATCTCGTGGATCATTTCTGGGACAATCCGGTCCGGCGCCATGCCGGACGGCTCATCGCGGCGCGCAGTCGGAGGATTGCGGGTCTGGTCCTGGGCATGACGGTGGTGGTGGGGCTGCTGCTGCAGCACCACTGGATGGAAGCGGACTGGCGGCAATGGCGGCGCCCAGGGTACGCCGGGCGGCTGGTCACCATGTCGCTGCTGGCTGAAGTGGGGTTGCTCGGCGCCTGGGCGGCTTCTCGTGGGGGGCAACTGGGGCGGCGGGTGCGACGTGAGGGGCACCTGGATGACTACCGGCGCAGCCGGCTGGCTCCGGTACGCATCGCCGCCGGGCTCTGGGGCGCCGCGATGGGGCCTCCGACAGGATTGCTCGCAGTGTCTGCCTTGCTGGCGGTGGTTGTCGGGTCCGGCGCCGAGGGACTGTCCCCGTTCGCCGTGCTCCTGGCCCACGCGGTGGTCGGCATCCTCGTGTGGTTCTTCGGGCTGCTCGGGCTGCTGGTAGGAGATCGAACCCGCTCCCCCGCAGCGCCGATCGGTGTGTGCCTGGCAGTGCTGGCCCCGGCGATCGGCGCGATCGCCCTGCTCGATCCACTCCTCGGCCGGCTCGACCATCCCCAGGTCTGGATCTACGGTGCGCTGCTCCCCAACCCGGTGACCGCGATCGCCGGCGCCCTGGGGATGGATGTCCTACGGGTGGCGTGGCTCTATGAGCACATGCACGCTCACGAGTACTTCTACGTGTCTCCCCTGCCCTGGCAGATGGTAGCGGTCTACCTCGGACCGACCGCACTGCTTTTTCTGGGCCTGACCCGGCGGATCGGACGGCCCGAGTAGCCGTTCCTCCTGCCAGCGAGATCCTCCGACGATGCACAAGTTACCCACCCGTCTTCGTGTGGTCCAGAGCAGTCTCCGCCGCGCCGTGCCGGCGCTGAACCTGCTGCTCACGGCAGCTCTGCTCTGCCTTGCCCCGGCGCTCCTGTCTCGCGCCCAGGAGGCGGCTCCGGCCGCCTCCGCCGGCGCCACGCCGGTTGCCCAACTGAACGACGTCGTGCTCACCCAGGCGGAATTCCTGCGGCGTTGTGAGCACGTAGTAGGAGGTCAATCGGATACCGCGGTGGGCTGGGTCGCGATCAAGGACTGGTTTCAGCAGGCCCTGGCGGAGCAGGAGGCTGTGAAACGGAAGGTGGTCCCGGACGACAAGGCGATCGAGCGCCGCGTCCTTGCTTTGCGGAAGCAGTGGGAGTTTCGCGGCGTGAACTTTCACGACTGGCTCGCGGAACGGGGCCGCTCGATGGAAACACTCAAAGCGGATGTCCGGACCCAGCTTCTCGCCGAAAACCTGATGACGGAGGGGATTGAGGTCAATCCTTCCGAAGCTGCGGTGGCGTACCAGTCCAACAAGGCGGCGTTCGGCCTGCCGGAGCGGATCAAGATTTCCCGCATCACGGCGCCCAGCCGGGAAGTACAAAGCAAGGTCGAGGCGGGTCTCAAGAAGGGTTCCGAGTTCGACATCGTTGCCCGGGAGCACAGTGCTGATGGGTACGCTCTCTCCGGTGGGCAGGTGCTCGATCCGATCGACGTCTCTCCCGGGGCCCAGGGGCAGTTGGAACCGGAAGTGATGGCGCAAGTGCTGAAGTTGCAGCCCAAGAAGGTGGCGGGCCCAATCAAGGTAGGCACTTACTGGGTGTGGGTGCGGCTGGACGAGAAGTTGCCCGCGCGCTATCCCCCGCTCACGGACGTAGAAGACCTGATGACTGCGAACCTGAAGATGCAGAAAGCGGGTCCCAAGAAGCTGGAAGAAGCGCAGCAGCGACTGGTCGCTCTCCAGAAGGGTGCAAGGATGCAGGTGTTCCGCCCCGAGTACAAGTCCGTGCTGAACTTGCTGCAGCCGAAAGACCCGGCCGCCGCGCCGGCGAAAGACGCCGCGAAGGAACCGAAGCCGTGAGGACCATCGCAGCTTTCTTGCTGATCCTGGGCATCGGGTGCGCTGCGACGGCGGCGCCCCGCGTCCCCCGTGGTCGCGCCGTTCAGACTACCCCGAAACGGACTGGAGATAGTGCGGCCGTGCGTGCGGAGATCCAGGCGAGCGTGCGTCGCGGGCTCTCCTTCCTGCGCACCCGGCAGGGACGCGATGGGGCGTGGCAGCAGTACCCCGGCATTACATCCGTCTGCACGATGGCGTTCTTGCGCCACGGGATCACGCCCAGCGATACCACGGTCGCGAGAGCCGCCGGGTACCTGGCGCGGCTGGCGAAGCCGAGCGGTGCGCTGTACACGGATCAACTGGGACCAGCCCAGGCGCTGCCCAACTACAACACCGCCCTGGCGATGACTGCGCTGCATCTCACGCGCGACACCCGCTATGCGCCGGTAGTGCGCAAGGCCGGTGACTATCTTGCCGCCTCGCAGTTCGATGAAGGGGAGGGGATATCTCCACAGGATCGGCGCTATGGCGGCATCGGTTATGGGTCTCGCGAGGACAATCCGGACGTTTCCAATCTCCAGAATGCCCTGGAAGCCCTCCGCGAGACGGGCCGTCCCAGGACCGACGCTGTGTTCCGCAAGGCACTTGCTTTCCTCCAACGCTGCCAGAATCGTGCCGAAAGCAACGATCAGGCCTGGGCAGGGCAAGACGGCGGGTTTGTATATGCATCCAGCGGCGAGAGCAAAGCCGACGAACAAACAAAGAAGGCGCACAGTTCCTACGGGAGCATGACCTACGCCGGTCTGAAGAGCTATCTTTACTGCGACGTGCAGCGCACCGACCTGCGGGTACAGGCAGCCTGGAACTGGCTCCGCGCCAATTACGATGTGCAGAAGAATCCGCACATGGGGGACGATGGACTTTACTACTATTACCACACGATGGCGAAGACGCTGGCGCTCTGGGGGGAGAAACACTTCACCGAGACTTCCGGCGCGAAACACCCCTGGGCCGCAGAACTGGCCCGCGCCATTGTGCGCCGTCAACGTGCCGACGGCGCCTGGACAAATCAGAATCCGCGCTGGTGGGAGGACCGGCCGGAGCTCTCGACCGGATATGCGCTCCTCGCGCTGGCCCATTGCCTCCAGGGCCTGGACTAAAGGAGAATCTGCGTGACGGCACCCACGGCGGTTTCCGCCGAAGAGCGGGATCGGAAAGCACTGAAGCGTCTGCGGACCGCACACGAGACCATGCGCCAGGAACTGGGCAAGGTGATCGTGGGCCAGACGGACGTGGTGGATCAGCTCTTGATGGCGATTTTTTCGCGAGGGCACTGCCTGCTGGTCGGCGTGCCCGG
>SYMT01000486.1 GCA_005805375.1 Actinomycetota bacterium | reverse complement strand
GCGCGGACACCTCGGGTTCGTCGGATGGGGGAGGGGACACTGTCGGGAAAATCCTGGGCACGGGGACAGCACGCATCTGGGAGCGCCTCGCTCCTGCACCGTCACTGTACCATAATTCCCCGGCAGGAATGAAACACGGAAGCTGAAGATTCAACGCGCGGAGGGAACCACGAGCGGACGCCGGGGCGAAAGCGACCGACGGCAGCGGGCGGACTTGCCGGGGACCGGGGCGCGGAGAGCGAGGAGTAGCGGATGACCAGGGATCAGGAGGCAGCGCCGCGCAATGAGCGCGGCGCGGGACGCGAGAACCGGAAGGCGGGCGGCAGTCAGCGGGGACTCCTCGGCAAGCGTCCAGAATGCAGCCTTCCTCCTCCTGCATCCCATACGCAGTACCGGGGCGCGGCACGCTGTATTGTGGCGTTGCTGACAGCCGGGGTGCTGGTCGGTGGGGGACTGCGGGCCCGGGGGGAAGCTGCGGGTCAGGCGGGGGAGGGGGAGCAGATTCCCCCCGGCGCCTGGACGAAGTTGAGCCCGCTGCCCGCTGGTCCGGTCTCCCCCAGACTGGGTTATGAGGGAGCGTGCGCGTGGGACCCTCACCAGCAGGTGCTCATTCGTTACGGCGGTCACAACCAGGGAGGCGGGGGCGAGCAACACGCCGAAGTCTGGACGTTCGATCCGAAAACCGCGCGCTGGTCTCTCAAGGAACCCAACACCTCGCCCCCCGGAATCTGCTGCGGCCAGCAGAATCTGTTCGATCCGGTCCGGGGCCGGTACCTGCGTTTTCCCTCCTTCAGCGGCAGTCATGGCTGGCAATGGTGGCGCGAGATCTACCTCAACGATGCCTCCGTCTGGTCCTACGATCTGAAGGCGAATGTGTGGCGAAACATGCGCCCCCTCCCTGCCCCGACACCCCGTCCGCTCCGGTGCGCGTCTTGGGACCTCGAGCAGCAAGTCGCGGTGGTGTTCGGCGGGGAAGGGAGCCGCGACGGCACGCTCCTGTACGACCCGCAGGTCAACGCCTGGAGCACAATGAATCCCGCGTTTCAGCCGGCATTTCGGAGCGGAGGCAACATGGCCTACGATCCCGGTCAGCGCCACCACTTGCTCTTCGGCTCGCAGTTCACGGACGATCCTCATACCTGGGCCTATGACCTCCGCCGCAATGCCTGGACCGATCTGCGTCCCGCCGTGATGCCCCCGACCGATCGCAACGACGCCGTGCTCGCGTTCGATCCGGGAGGGCGCCGTGTGCTTGCCGTCGTGAAAATCGGCGAGGGTGAGGGCGACAGCGCCCGCTCCCGGCTGGAAACCTGGCGCTACCTGGCCGAGGCGAATCGATGGGAACGCGCCCCCACCCTCCGCGAGCCGGATCCGAGCGGGAACCGGGCCCGAGTGCTTGCCGCGGCCCCCGAACAGGGGCTCGTCCTGCTGGAGAATCGGACGCATCCCCCGTACGGTCCTGCCGAACAGCAGGTATGGGCCTACCGCGCCCCCGGTGATCCCCGTGCCGCGCCCGGTGTCCCCGCGCCGCTGCCCCGCCTGGAAACGTCCCGCCGGCAGGTTCTCATCCGGTGGGACCCGCCGGCAGGGGAAACGCGAGACTATGCGATTGAGCGGAGTGAAGGCGAACCGCACTGGACGGCCCTCTGGAATCGCGTGGGAACCACTCCCGCCGGGCGAGGCGCGTGGCGGGACGGAACGGCGGCCCCCGCGATTCGCTATCGCTACCGCCTGCGGCCACTGATCCGCGAGGTTGTCGCCGGTACGGCGGTCGAGAAACCGACCGAAGCGGGGCCGGTCGCAGTCGCGCAGCCCGAGGTGGTCGAGGACGGGTACGTGAACGTGGTGTCTCCCCGGCAGATCGAGGTGGCTTGGACTCCCCTCCCCGCGCGGGACGTTGCCGGCTACGTGGTCGAGCGCGCGCCGGTCGAAGTGCTCACCGACGACCAATTGAAGCGACTCCGTGCCCGAACGCCACCGCTGGGTCAGCCTTCGGTAGGTGCGATCACGCGGATCGGTCGATTCCGTCGTCTCACACCCCAGACCGTCTCCGAGCCCCGATTTCTTGACAATACCGCCGATCTGGATGGGGTGGTGCGCGTCGAAGGGGAGGTCACGCACGAACGGCGATTCCCGGCGGAACAGCTTGAACCGGATGGGAAGCCGTACCGGTGGGGCATCTACGCGTACCGGGTGCGCGCCGTGAATCAGTTGGGAATCGAAGGTGGCCCCTCACCGGCGTTCTTCACTATCCCGACAGCACCGATGGGGTTCTTCGCGCGAGAACAGGGCACCGCGTGCGAGCTGCGGTGGCAGGCGAATCCGGAGCAAAGTCTGCAGGGCTATCGGATCTACCGCCTGGACGGCCGCTTCGACAACGAACCGCTGCCCCGCCTCACCCGGCGCCCCGTCGCCGCGACTTCGTTTCGGGACCCCATCGCAGGCGACGTGACGCGGCGCTACTACGTTGTGGCGGTGGACGCACTCGGTCAGGAGGGCTTCCCCTCATCCCCCGTCTGGTTCCGACGCGAGTGGCAGGAGTTCTACAAGCCGTTCGTTGGGGAATGGCACCAGTAGAGATGCCTGAAAGCACCGGCAGGGTTGTACGCAGGTCCGGAAGGAAAGGCCGGCGGGCGGACGGAACAGGCACCCAGGGCAGCACAGAAGACCCGGAGGCAACGATGCGAAGACAACTGCGGGAGCGGAGCCGGAAGTGGGCCGCAGGGCTGGTGGCGGCAGTAGTGGTGGCGACCGCTACCGCCGCCGGCGGGCACCCCGCGCGGGGAGCGCAATCCCGCAAGCCGAATGTGCTGTTCATCGCCGTGGACGATCTGAACCACTGGGTCGGCTATCTCAGACGTAACCCGCAAACGCGCACTCCCAACATTGACCGGCTGGCAAGGCGCGGCGTGCGGTTCACCCGCAGCTACTGCGCAGCCCCGGTCTGCAACCCGTCGCGGGCCGCATTGATGTCCGGCCGGCGCCCCTCCAGCACCGGTGTGTATGACAACAACAACGATTGGCGCGCCGCCATCCCCGAGGGCCAGACGCTCACGACCGCCTTCCGCCGCGCGGGCTATCACGTGGCGGGCACCGGCAAGATCTACCACGAAGCCTACCCCCGCCGGTCGGAATGGGACGAGTACCTCGGGTTCGACCAGTTGCCTCAGGATCCCCGGCAGCGGTCCAACGGAGGCGTCGGCGGAATCAAGTTTCACGCGCTTGATTGCCGCGACGAGGAACTCCGCGACTACCAGATCACCTCCTGGACGATCGAGCAGCTCCAAAAGCCGCACGACAAGCCGCTCTTCCTGGCACTCGGGCTCCAGTTGCCCCACATGCCCTGGTCGGTGCCGAAGAAGTACTTCGACCGGTTTCCCCTCAATTCCATCGAGTTGCCGAACGTGAAAGACGACGATCTGGCGGACGTGCCTCCGGCCGGCGTCCGGATGGCTCGACCACAGGGCGATCATGCCACGATGGTGGCGTCCGGGCGCTGGAGGGAGGCGGTTCAGGCTTACCTGGCGGCCATCGCCTTCACGGACATGAATATCGGGCGCGTGTTGGAGGCCCTGGACCGCAGCCCGGCGGCGGCCAACACCATCGTTGTCCTCTGGAGTGACCACGGCTGGCATCTGGGCGAGAAGCAGCACTGGCGCAAGTTCGCCCTCTGGGAGGAGGCCACGCGAGCCCCCCTCATCTGGATCGCGCCGGGTGTGACGAAACCCGAGTCCATTTGTGAGCGCCCCGTGGACTTGATGGCCGTCTACCCGACGCTCATGGAGCTCTGCGGCATTCCGACCCCCAGACATCTGGACGGTCGCAGCATCGCCCGCCTGCTTGCCGATCCCGCCGCAGCCTGGGACGCACCCGCGCTGACCACGTATCGTTTCAAGAACCACGCAGTGCGCACACAGGCGTGGCGCTACATTCGCTATGAAGACGGCGGTGAGGAACTCTACGACGAGACAAAGGACCCGCTGGAGTGGTCGAACCTGGCCAGTCGCCCCGAGCACGCTGCCGAAAAAGCGGACCTGTCCCGCCATCTCCCTACGGACAACCAGCCCGACATCGGAAACTCCCGCCGTCGCCCCAACGCAGACGCAGAGTAGCCCGAATGTACTCGCGTGCAGGCCCCCGCGAGGTCCGCACGCGACCACCAATCAGAGTCGGAACTCCGCCAGTTCCGTGATGTCCAGTACGCGCACCAGAGCCCCCGCCAGGCGCTCGGGATCGGTCTCCGCCCCGATGCGCTGGCGCACCGGCTCCGGCAGCGGTCCGAACCGTCGCTCCAGCAGGCGCTGCAAGTCTTCGCGCCGCCCCAGCACTACACCACGCGCCTCACCGCGCGCCTCGCCGCGCGCCTCGCCGCGCGCCTCGCCGCGCTTGAGGGCCTCGTCCTCCAACGAACCCTTGACCACGTTCCACATCTCGTTGACCCTCCGTCGTCGCGCCACCTGCTGCTGGCTGGCAAGCGCCGCCGCGTGCAAGTCTGCTACCTCCGAGAGTACGCGCCGCCGTTGTGCGAGCGCGATGACAAAGCGCATCAGGTCTTCCCACCGCACGCGGTCTTCCCGGTGCAGCGGTTGCAGACGTTCGAGGCTCTCCGCAAAGACCTCCCGGAACGCCTTCGCGCGCAGCCGGTCTCCTCGCAGCACCGCCAGCGCCGTCCACCACGGGCGCGGATCCCGAGCCCACTCCTCCGGCTTCCGATCCCGCAGTTCTACAAAGCGGAGGTCCCACGAAGGACTGCCCTTGCGCAGCGCCTCGGGACCATCTATCATCTCGGCGATCGAGCGCGGACCCTTCCAGCCTACCACCCCGGTGTAGAACACGATTCCCAGCACAGCGGGCAGACGCAGCGTCTTTCCATGCGGCTCGCGCTCTGTCCACGTCTTCCACTTCTTTTCCCAGTATAGCACCGCGTAGACCAGCATTCGGAGGGGCATGACCGGGCTGCTCGTGCTCTGGTGTTCGATGAGGATGCAGATCAGAATCGGGCGGCAGCCCGGTGCGTGGTAAGGAATACGAATGAGCAGGTCATTCTGACGTTCTCGCCAGTCTTCCAGGGCGTAGTCGCGCTTCTCGATGCGGGCGCGGCGGAAGTTGAGGTGCGGCGCCAGTTCGGGCGCGGCCTCTTCGACAAGTTCACGCAGGTTGTCGGGATGATCGAGTAACTCGCGGATGGCGTGATCCGGCAGGTCATGGACGACGACCCTGCGGGTGCGGGACAAGCTGAGCATAGGTTCCTCCAATACGCGGACGACGACGATCGTTCCCATCCCTCCCGTCGCGCCCTCATCTTCGACCGTCCACGCGGTTCGATGGCGGCGCGTCCCAGGGCCCGGCCAAAGCTGCTACGCGAGGATTTCCCGGATGACGCGGCCGTGGACATCCGTCAGGCGGCGGCGGATCCCGTTGTGGTAGTACGTGACCCGGGTGTGATTGAGGCCCAGCAGATGCAGCACTGTGGCGTGGAAGTCATAGATGGACGTGACGTCCTGCACGGCCCGGTGCCCGAATTCGTCGGTGGCGCCAAAGGAAATGCCCGGTCTCAGGCCGGCGCCGGTCAGGAACACGGTGAACCCGAGCTGGTTGTGATCCCGGCCCGGCTTGCCCTTTCCCTGGCTGAACGGGGTGCGGCCGAACTCTGTCACCCAGAGGAACAGTGTATCGTCGAGCATGCCCCGTTGCTTCAGGTCGCGAATCAGGGCAGCCACCGGGCGATCCATGATGCGCGCTTCCTGCGTGTGGTTCTGCAGCACGTCTTCGTGGGCGTCCCAGTTCACCCGCGGCTTCATGGCGCTGCCCCCCTGATAGAGCTGCACACACCGTACTCCCCGTTCCAGGAGGCGCCGCGCCAGCAGGCAGTTCCGCGCGAACGGGCCGGCGACCGGGTCGTCCAACCCATAGAGCTGCCGGGTGGCGACGGACTCGGTGTGGAAGTCCACCGCCTCAGGCACGCTGAGCTGCATCCGGGCGGCAAGCTCGTAAGCATCCACACGCGCAGCCAGGTCCGATTCACCGGGGCGGGCGCGGCTGTATTCGCCGTTGATCTCCCGCAGAAGCGCGTGTGTATCCTGCTCGACCCTGCCCTGCATCCCGGCCTGCGGCGCGAGGTCCACCACGGGCGCGCCCTGGGCCCGGAGTGGGGTGCCCTGATGGCGGGCGGGCAGAAACCCGGGACCCCAGTTCGCCGCGCCCCCCGCGGGAATGCCGCGCGGGTCCGGCAACACGACGAAAAACGGCAGATTGTGGCTGCTCTCGCCCAGGGCGTACGACACCCAGGCCCCCAGGCACGGGAAGCCGTTCCGGATGAAGCCGCAGTTCATCTGTAACTGCGCGGGCCCGTGATTGGCGCTCTTGGCCGTCATCCCGTGCAGGAATGTGAGGTCATCCACACATTGTGCCAGATGCGGCAGCAGGGAACTGCAGTAGTGGCCGCTCTGCCCGTACCGGCGGAACTCCCACGGGCTCTTCATCAGTTCGCCGATCTTGCCGTTGAAGGTGTCGAGGTGATCGCCCCCGGGCATCTCCTGGCCGTGTCGCCGGAGGAGTTCGGGCTTGTAGTCGAACGTGTCGACCTGGCTGATGCCACCGGTGAGGAAGACCTGCACCACTCGTTTCCCCTTCGGTGTGAACTGTGACCCCGTACCGGGGCGGGACACGCCGCCCGCGTCCGGAGCAGCCGAAGCGGGGCGCATCCCGAGCATCCACTCCAGCGCGACTCCCGCCAGGCCGAGCCCCGCGTCCCGGAACGCTGCCCGACGGGTCCACCGAGGGATGTGTGGTGCGGGCGGCCCGGGCTCGTGCGTCATTGCGTGCTTCTCCGTCATCCGCCTCACTCGACTGTCAGGAACTCGCTCGTGTTGAAAAGTAGGCGGCACCACGCAACCAACCCGTGCCGGGCGGCAAACGCCCCGGCCCGGTGCGCCTCCGCGACAGTTGCTTCCCGTCCCAGTGCCAGGATATACGAACGCCGGACGGCAGCGGACGGGTCTGCAGTCCCGCTCTCCCGGCGCAGCCGGGTGGCCAAACGCTCCGCCTGAGCGTGTACAAACGGATGATTCAGCAGGCTCAGGGCCTGCGGCGCCGTCGTGCTCGTCTGGCGCCGGGGCGTGAGTGCGGACGGGTCCGGGCAGTCGAGGCCCGCCAGCAGCGAGTCCTCAAAGCCCCGCACGACCGTGCGATAGATCGCCCGCCGCGCATCCGCATCTCCCTCGGGGACCGCAGGCCGATAGAGCGCCCCGGCGTTGTTCGTCCAGGTGAACAGGGCGAATCCGGGGCCACCCATCCGGAAGTCCAGCCTCCCCGCCGCGAGGAGGAGAGTGTCGCGTACTTCCTCCGCCTCCAGTCTCCGGGGAGTGTGCCGCCAGAGTAGCTGGTTCTCCGCGTCAGTCGCCGCCGCGCGCGCATCCCACCTGGCCGATTGCCGGTACGTACGCGAGAGCACCAGCGCGCGGAAGAGTCTCTTCAAGGAGTACCGCGTCGAAGCAGGGGAGTCGGCCATCCCGGGCTCCGGCCGTCCGCGTTCGCTCGTGGTCGTCCGCAGGGTGACCCGATCCGGAGGGAAAGCCCCCCGAACCACCCGCGCGCCTACCGTACGATGGGCTGCGCCCGCACCGGCCAGGTTTTCCGCCGGCAGGCGCCCCTCGAACCAGGCTGCCAGCCAGTCCAGCAGGTCGGGATGGGTGGGGGGGGACCCCTGCGCGCCGAAGTCGTTCGGCGTGGCGACGAGGCCGCGACCGAAGAGCCAGCCCCACACGCGGTTCACCGCCACCCGGGAGAGGAGGGGATTGCGCGCATTCGTCATCCATTCAGCAAGGGCACGACGGCGCGGCCCGTCGCCGTCAGGGGTCTGGTTCAGGTCCGTGGGCAGCATCGCGAGCGCCGAAAGCCCACCGGGCATCACTACCAGCCCGGGTGCGGTGACCTGGCCCCGGTGCAGCACCCGGGTAACAGCGGGGGCTTCGGAGCGCACACCGCGGAAGGGTCGTTTCTGCTCCGGAGCCCAATGGCGCGCGCCGGCCAGGGCAGCCTGGAAGCGGTAATAGTCCCGCTGGGGAATCGGGTCGAACTTGTGGTCGTGACACCGGGCGCACTGGGTGGAGAGGCCGAGAAATACCTGGGAGGTGGCGGCGATCATGTCCTCGAGTTCGTCCTGACGCACCTCGGCCCGGAAGTTCTCCGCCGCCTGCTTTGTGCCCACCGCGTCAAAGCAGCCCGCCACCAGGAATCCGGTGGCCCGGCCCGCTTCAGGATCACCTGGGTGCAGCACATCCCCCGCCAGCTGCTCGCGCACGAACTGGTCGTACGGCATATCCTGATTGAACGCCTCGATCACCCAATCCCGGTAGGGCCAGGCATCCAGGCGGGGGAGATCGTGCTCGTAACCATCACTCTCGG
>SYMT01000485.1 GCA_005805375.1 Actinomycetota bacterium | reverse complement strand
GCTCCTGGATCTGATGACGCTGGTGGAGGCGAAGGGGCGCCTGGAGGGGCTCAAAGTGCTCATCGTGGGCGACATCCTGCACAGCCGCGTGGCGCGTTCGAACGTCTGGGGCCTGCTGAAACTGGGGGCGGAGGTGCGGTTGTGCGGCCCGTCCACATTGATCCCGGCCGGTGTAGAACGTCTGGGGGTGCGCGTGTTCGACTCGCTGGACGAGGCCATCCACGGTGTCGACGTCGTGAATGTGCTGCGCATTCAACTGGAACGGCAGGAGAGCGGTCTGTTTCCCTCGCTCCGTGAGTATTCAGAGCGCTACGGCATCAGTCCACTACGCCTCGAACGGGCGGCCGATGGCGTAGTGGTGATGCATCCGGGCCCGATGAACCGGGGTCTGGAGATCAGCCCCGAGGTGGCGGATGCGGGGTACAGCCTGATTACCTCGCAGGTCACCAACGGGGTGGCCGTGCGGATGGCGTTACTGTACCTCTTGCTGGGCGGGAACGCGGGGTAGGAGGAGGCAAATGGGACTGCTCATCCGAAACGGGCGGGTGCTGGACCCGGCGCAGGGGTTGGATGCCGCCGCCGATCTGCTCATCGTGGACGGGCGCATTGCGGCCGTCGAACGGGGAATTGCCGAGCAGGGGCACCGGGTGCTGGAGGCGACGGATCGTGTTGTCTGCCCCGGCTTCATTGATGTCCACGTCCACCTCCGCGAACCAGGTCAGGAATACAAGGAGACGATCGCCACCGGGACGCGCGCGGCGGCGGCGGGCGGATTTGCGCATGTCTGCTGCATGCCGAACACCGACCCGGCGATTGACGACCCGGCGGTGGTAAGCCGCCTGCAAGAGAAGGCCGCGGCCGCCATCGGGGTGCGCCTGCATGTGCTCGGCGCGCTGTCGAAGGGCAACGCGGGCCGGGAACTGGCGGAGATGGGCCGCCTGTCGGATTCCGGCGTGGCCCTTTTCTCCGACGACGCCTTCCCAATCCAGAGCAGCCGCCTCATGCGGCACGCGATGGAGTATGCACGCGGGCTGCATCGGGGAGTGGCGCTCCACTGCGAAGACAAGGATCTTGCCGGAGATGGGGTAATGAACGAAGGCCCTGTCTCCACCCTCCTCGGCCTGCGGGGGATCCCGGATGCGGCGGAAGACATCATGGTCGCCCGCAACATCGAACTCTGCCGCCTCACCGGCTGCCGTCTGCATATCCTGCACGTCTCCACGCGGGCGTCGGTGGATTTCGTGCGGCGGGCGAAGGCGCAGGGACTGCCGATCACCGCAGAGGGCTGCCCGCACCACTTCTGCCTCACGGATGAGGCATGCCTGGGATACAACACTCAGGCCAAGGTCAACCCGCCGCTGCGCAGTCGCGACGACATGAATGCCGTCCTCGAAGGGCTGGCGGACGGCACGTTAGACTGCATTGCAACCGACCACGCACCCCACGCGATCCAGGAAAAGGACTGCGAGTTCGATCAGGCCATGATGGGCCTTACCGGGCTGGAAACGTGCGTGCCGCTGACGCTGGACCGTCTGGTACACTCGGGGGTGATCTCGCTCGCCGACGCGGTCGCGAAATTGAGCACGCACCCGGCGCGGGTGCTGGTCGGGGACGGGCACGCACTACCTGCGGGCGTGGACCCGGGAATCGGGACTCTGCGGATCGGCGCCCCGGGCGATGTCACCGTGCTGGACCTGGACCGCCCGCATGAGGTCGTCCCGGAACGCCTCCAGAGCCGCAGCAAGAACACACCCTTTTCGGGTTGGAAGCTGCGCGGCGCCGCGGCGGCAACGGTGGTTGCGGGACGGGTGCTCATGGAGGATGGGGAACTCATCGCGTGACCTGGGTGGAAGCTGCGCGGGGCGCCTTCGAGCGTCTGGTGGAGGCAGAGGCCGACGCGGGCCGGGAAGGGGTGCGCGGGCGCCTGGAGGGGCTCCGGCTCGCCTACCTGGACCAGCGTGCCGACGGCACCGACCGTCCGCTGGCCGAGGGCGCAGGCGCTGCGCGGACACGGGGGGTATGGGTGCTCTGGATGCTGCGGCAGGCGCTTTCGCCGCCGCTGTTCGAGACGGTCCGCCGCGTGTGGCGTCAGGGAGGCGCCCTGGAGACCGAAGACCTGCGCGATCTGGCGGAACGACAGGGACGTCTGGACCTGGGAAACTTTTTCGACTACTGGGTGTTCGCCACCCATCTGCCGGAGTTTCGGCTCCGGCAGGCGGAAGCGTCGTCCGGGAAGCCATCCGCGGCGATGGCTCAGGATGGTGGCTTCGCGCTATCCATCCGGGTCGAAAACCTCGGCTCCGGAGTCTGGCCGGCGCCCATCGTGGTGCAGACCGAGGAAGGGGCGCGGCACGACTTCGCCGCGCCGGTCGGCCCCGGCACGGCGGCGCGACTGCAGGTCGAGCTGCTGACCCGGCCCGTGTGCGCGGCCGTGGATCCGGAGGGCGATGTGCTGATGGCGACAGGGGAGCGAATCTGGCTCCCCGTGCGATTCAAGAGGTTCTGGCTGTTCTGATGCGGTGCAGATTGGTACTGGACGATGGCACGGTCTACGAAGGCCGCTCCATCGGGGCGCCGGGAACGGCGCTGGGCGAAGTCGTGTTCAGCACTTCCATGACGGGTTACCAGGAAATGCTGAGCGATCCCTCCTATGCGGGCCAGTTGCTCACGCTGACCTACCCGCTGATCGGGAACTACGGGGTCAACGAAGAGGATCTGGAGTCGCGTGGGGTACAGGCGGCCGGGTTTGTCATTCGCCAACTGTGCGAGTACCCGAGCTACTGGCGCAGCGAGGGGTCGCTGAAGGCATTCCTGGAGGAACGGGAAGTCGTCGGCATTCAGGGGATAGATACCCGCGCCCTGACGCGGCGCCTTCGGCTCCACGGCGTGATGATGGGCATCCTGACGGCGGAGTATTCCGCTGCCGAAGCCCTGGCGCGGCTCCGCGCCGAGCCGGACTACGCCGCCATCAACTTCGTGGGCCGGGTCTCCACCCCTGAACCGTACGTCTGGCCCGCGAAGGGCCGGCGGCCGAACGGCGGAGTGCTCCGGGTCTGCCTGGTAGACTGCGGCGTGAAGTTCAACATCCTCCGCTCGCTGGCGGATCTGGGAGTGGAGACCACGGTGTTTCCTTCGATCACCCGGGCGGAGGAGATCCTGGAACGCAATCCGGACGGGATCGCATTCTCTCCGGGGCCGGGCGATCCCCAGCATCTGGATGAGGTGGTGCAGACTGCCCGGCGCCTCATCAACTCCGGGAAACCGGTCTTCGGGATCTGTCTGGGCAACCAGATTGTGGGCCGCGCTTTCGGCGCCGGGACATTCAAGCTCCGGTTCGGGCACCGGGGGGGAAATCACCCGGTCAAGGATCTGGCGACCGGACGGGTCTACATCACCAGCCAGAACCACGGCTATGCCGTAGATCCGGCCGGTCTCGATCAGAGCGGGCTGGAGGTCTCCCACGTGAATCTGAACGATGGGACGGTGGAAGGGCTGCGGCATCGCGAGCTGCCGGTTTTCACCATTCAATACCACCCAGAGGCCAACCCCGGACCGCGCGACAGCGCGTACCTCTTCGACCGGTTCCTCGCCGCGATGGAAGCGAATACGACAAACTGATGCCCAGGAATCCCGACCTCAAGAAGGTGATGGTGATCGGCTCCGGCCCAATCATCATCGGCCAGGCCGCTGAGTTCGACTACGC
>SYMT01000055.1 GCA_005805375.1 Actinomycetota bacterium | reverse complement strand
GAGTCAGGAGTCAGGAGTCAGGAGTCAGGAGTCAGGAGTCAGGAGTCAGGAGTCAGGAGTCAGGAGTCAGGAGTCAGGAGTCAGGAGTCAGGAGTCAGGAGTCAGGAGTCAGGAGTCACAGATGATGGTAACTTCTCCCACGATGGGTGCGGTCGTCTTCGCGAAGGATGTCGCGCGCGTCGGTGCGTTCTACGCCGCCATCACCGGCCTGGCTGTGACGCGCACCGAGCCGGGCTGGATGCTGCTCGAATCGCCTGCGTACCAGCTCGTGGTGCATGGGATCCCCGAGGACATCGCCGCCGACATTGACATCAAGCGTCCCCCGGTGCGGCGCGAAGATACGGCTGTAAAGCTAATCTTTGCGGTACCGAGTCTTGCCTCTGCCCGGAAGCAGGCGGAGCGCCTCGGAGGCGCGGTAGACCCGCCGGAGCGGGAGTGGGAGTTCGGCGCGCAGCGAGTCTGTGACGGACACGATCCGGAAGGCAACGTCATTCAGTTGCGACAGACGGCGCCGTGACCCCGCGGGCCTGGTGACTGGTCCCGCCACCACGGTCGCCGCGGCGGGCGTTTCGCCGGCCCGTACTCCAGCCCGACGGCCGGCGGGCTGCTGCGGATGAACGTGGTTACAGCAGTTCGCGAATGACCTCCCCGCGATCCAGGTAGGCCACCGGCCGTCCATCCGGCGTGTGGTATTCCTTCCGCGGGTCCACGCCCAGGAAGTGGTAGATCGTCCGCGCGAGGTCTTTCGGGGTAATGGGACGGTCCGCCGGCTCCGCGCCGGTGGCGTCGGATGCACCGACGACCTGCCCGCTCGGCACGCCGGCCCCGGCGGCGATCACGCTGAAGACGCCGGGCCAGTGGTCGCGGCCGGCATCCTTGTTGATGGTGGGCGTGCGCCCGAAATCGGTGAGGAGCAGCACCAGCGTCTCGGAGAGGGCGCCCCGGTCAGCGAGATCCGCCAGGAGGGTGCTGAACGCAGCGTCGAGCTGCGGCAGTTGGGTGCGGAGGGAGGGGAAGATGCGCGAATGGTGGTCCCAGCCGTCGTCGTCCACGGTGACGAACGGCACCCCGGCCTCCACCAGGCGCCGCGCCAGCAGGCAGCTCTGCCCCAGCCGGTGCCGGCCGTAGCGATCCCGCAGGGCAGCCGGCTCGTCGTCCAGCCGAAACGCGGCCCGTCCGGCCGGAGAGGTGAGCAGATCCAGCGCCCGGTGGTAGGTCGCGTCGAGCGCGCGTCCCTCCGAGCCGGTCCAGGACTGCGCCTCGCTGCCGGTGGGTCCGGCGGCGCCGACGGCGGCGCGCAGGCGATGGCGGCGCGCGGCACGCTCCCACACGATCTCGGCAGGCGGGAAGAGATCCCGAACGACGAAGCCGGGCCGGCTCGGATCCGCCTTCAGCACGTAGGGAGCACAGGCAGGTCCCAGCCAGCCCGGCGTGAAGTAGTTCACCTGCTCCACATAGGAGAGCCCCGGCGCGACCACATACGGCGGAAGCTGGTTGCGGGCCGGAAGCTCCCGCGCAACGATGGAACCGATGTTCGGGTGGGTGTGCCGCTGATTCTCGGGCCGATCGAAAAAGGGTGTCGGCTGCGAGTAACCCCGCAGCATGAAATAGGTAGCGACCCCATGATCGGCCTCCCCGTGCACCACCGACCGCAAGAGCGTGTAGCGTCCCAGGCTGGCCGCAAGGCGCGGGACCAGCTCACCGTAACGCACGCCGGCCAGTGCAGTGGGGATGGCGCCGAACTCGCCGCGGATCTCCGCCGGTGCGTCCGGCTTCGGATCGAGGCTGTCATGGTGGCTCAGCCCGCCGGAAACCCACACCAGCAGCACCGACTTCGCCCGGGCGACCGGAGACGCCGCGCCTGCCCTCGGCGCAGCACCGAGATTCAGGCCGGCCAGCACACCCGCGCGACGCGCCGCTCGACGCGTACGACTGCGGACGTAAGACTTGCACCCCGCCCGGTCCTGTTGGGAAGTCATGGCCGTGTCCCTCTTCCGGTGCTCCGAATCATTACCAGTTTCACGACATCGCTCCCCGGTTCCTGCCGGGAGGGCGCGCAAGTGCATTCTACTCGTGGAATTGCACGACGCTGCGCCCCGGATCACCCCGGAGGTGCGGAGAACCCCCTTCTATGTTCCGCGTCATCCCCCTGCTCCTCGTCACTCTTGCCGGCTTTCTGGTGGTCGGCACGTGTGCCGTGTTCCTGATGGCCGATTGGCAGGCCCTTTCCGGCGCCTTCACTCGCCTCGAGGCTGCCGTCGCTGCACAGCGCGATCTGCGCGCCATCACAATTGCCCAGGGCTTTGACCACATCTATCGGATCAACTGCTTTGCGGATGGCGTGGGAGTTCTTCTCGGCGCCATTCTAGCGTCGGTCGGCATCCACGGCCTGTGTGTGAATGGAACGCACGCGCGTCGGTGAGAACCCGCCGTCTGCCGCTTCCACATCCGTGGCGCGGCGCCGACCGGCGCGGTGATGGGCACAACACCCTCGGTGCGACGGATCGGGATCGGTGGGCAGCGCACCCGATCCGCGGCACACGCCGGCCTCGGCCGGCGCCACCGG
This sequence comes from Actinomycetota bacterium, assembly GCA_005805375.1. Classification (GTDB taxonomy): domain Bacteria; phylum Armatimonadota; class SYMT01; order SYMT01; family SYMT01; genus SYMT01. Next base: position 367 of record SYMT01000055.1, on the reverse strand, counting down.
AGGCTCCCCGCCGATGTGCGCAGCCTTCCGCCCGGGGCGCAGGTCGGCTACTTCGCCGCGGGACTCTCCGGCACGACCCAGCGGGGTGGGGCCATCAACACCGCGCCGTCCGGATCCAGTTCGGTGGTACTCACCTGAGACTTGACCGGAAAGCGAAACGTCTGGCGGGTGTCCGACAGCCGCAGTTGCTCGTTCCGAATCGTGTCACCTGCCTCGAACCGCACGCGCAACTTCGCGCGGTAGGGAGGGTCCGGCTGGGTCAGTGTGAGGCCCACCTCTGGTTTCCCATCCGCCCCGGGCCTGGTCTCAAATGAGTACTCGAGCCGGATGCCCCCTTCTCGATTCAACCACGGGTCGAAGAACCAGT
>SYMT01000054.1 GCA_005805375.1 Actinomycetota bacterium | reverse complement strand
GACACCCGACACCCGACACCCGACACCCGACACCCGACACCCGACACCCGACACCCCACACCCGACACCCCATACCCTACCCGATGGCGCATCGCGGTGCGGGCCGGACGACAGGAAAGAGGAAAGAGAAGTGAGAAAAGAGTGCGGACTGCTCTTTCCTGTTTTCGAGTGCGCCCCCCTGCGTCTCACTTTTTCTCTACCGGTTCTGTACGGACCCTGGCCCCATCGGTCAGGGTGTCCCGCCCGACCACGACCACCTCATCGTTGGGCGACAGGCCGTCGAGTACTTCGGTAGCCTTGCCGTCTTCCAGACCCACGGTGATCGGCGTCTTGCGGGCAGTCCCGTCCCGGACGACATAGACGAACCGTTCCGCCTCCTTGCCCTGAATCGCCTCTGCGGGAATGGAGAGCGCGCCACGATGTACTTCCAGGGTGAGTGCGACGCGTGCGTACATGCCCGGGCGCAGCCGGCGGTCCGGATTGGGGAGATCTATCTCCACCTGCATGGTACGCGACCGGGGATCCACCGCCGGAGCAAACCGGGTGACCGAGCCGACAACCGTCTGTCCGGCCAGTGCATCCAGGGTAATCTTTGCCGCCTGCCCGCGGCGCACGTACGCGAGGGACGCTTCCGGCACCGGCACGAGCACCCGCAAGATGTCATCGCGGACGACCTTTACCACCCCGCGCGTCGCTGCCTGATTGTTGGCGGCGTTCTGCACCAGTGCCCCCGGGTCCGCCATCCGCTCCACCACCACGCCGTCGAAGGGTGCGACGATGCGCGAGTAGCCCGCCAGCGTGTCCGCGGCCGCTCTGTGCGCGCGGGCGCCGGCCGTCTGTTCCTGGGCCGAGCGCCGACCGGCGGCGGCCACGGCCACCTGCCGCTGCAGTCCGCCGACCCGCGCCTGCGTCACGCCCACCTGCGAGCGGAGGCTGTCGCGCGCCGCCTCGGCCACAGCGACCTGCGTGCGGGCGCTTTCGACCTCGCGCCGGTACACTTCCAGATCCTGCCGCGCCGCTTTCACCCGGCTCTCCGCGGCGGAACGGCGTTCGGCGGCCACCGCCACGGCACGTTCCGCCGCCTCGCGACCACTCATCGCCGTTTCCAGTTCGGCCTGCGCAGCGGCGACCCGCTCCCGGGCCACCACCTGCTCCGCCGCCGCCCCTTCCAGGCGGGCGCGGGCCACATCCACCTCCTGGGCCGCTACCAGACCGGCATCCTGGTCCTGGATGCGCTTCAGGCGCCCGTAGGTCAACTGGTGGTTGCTTTGGTCTGCATCGGCCTTGCGCACTGCCGCGACCGCCCCCCGCCGGTTGGCATCGGCGGTCCGCACCTGGAGCGCAGCCCGCTGGTATTCCACACGCACCTGGCTTTCTTGCTCCATCGCCAGTCGGACGCCTGCCTCCGCCTCCTCCAACTGGGCCTGGGCACGCGGCTGCATCGCCTCGGCATGCGCCACTTCAGCCCGGCGGCGGGTGATTTCCGCCTCTGCCTGCCGGACATCCGCCCGCGCCCGGCCGACCCCCGCTTCCGCCTCCCGCGCGTCGGCCTCCGCCCGCGCCACCCCGGCCTGCGCCCCCTGGGCGGTCGCGTCCGCCTGGCGCACCTGGGCCTGGGCCTGATCGCGCTGCTGCACTAGTTCCGGGCTCTCGATCACGGCGAGGACCTGGCCCGCGCGCACGCGATCCCCCCGGTCCACGGAGATCGAGCGCAGGTAGCCCGCCGTCTTGGCATAGAGGATTGCCTCTTCGATGCCGGTGGTGGTGGCCGGCTGGGTGAGGGTGCGCTCGCGGTCGGCGACCGTCGGTTTCACGACCCCGACAGTGCGGAGCGGTGCGGGCGCAGAGGCACGCTGGGGTGCGGCGGCAGTACGGGCGCACCCGGTCAACAGGCCGCACAGGCAGCACGCCGCGAGCGGAAGGGAAGAGCGGCCCCGCTCGCGCCCGGGAAGAAGTCCACTCCCTTCGCCTTCCTCTCTCCTCGTTCCTGCGACGCCAGTTCGGCGCCCCGGCGGCCTACGTCTGGGCTTCGCGGCGCTCCCAGCCCGAGCGGAAGAGGGGGAGGAAGTAGGTGCGTTCATAGGGGTGTTTCTCACATTCCTCCAGGTTCAGGTTGATGCCCAAACCCGGCCGTTCCGGAATCTCAATCCAGCCATCCACCACATCCGTAGGATTGTCCACCAGATCGCGAGACCACGGCACGTTGAACTCGTCGAAGACCTCCTGCACGAAGAAGTTCGGGGTGCAGGCGGCAAGTTGGAGGCACATGGCGGTCGAGACCGGGCCCTGCGCGTTGTGCGGCGCGACCACGCCATAGAACGCATCCACCATTGCACAGACTTTCTTCGCCGTCAGCAGCCCGCCCAGATGATGGATCTCGGGCTGCAGGATACTCACCGTGTTCGTGGCGAGGAGTTCGGCAAACTGATGCTCACTGGTGAGACTCTCACCGGTCGCGATCGGCACCGGGCTATGGCGCGCGACCTCGGCCATCGCGGCCTGATGCTGATGGTGAATCGGCTCTTCGAACCAGGTGGGACGAAACGGCGCCATCCGTTCCGCCAGCTTCAACGCGACGCTTGGACTGAAGCGCGAATGCCCCTCCACCAGGACATCCACCTTCGGTCCCACCGCGTCGCGCACCGCCGCAATGATATCGAGCGAGAGGTCCTCGTTGTACGGATCCATAATGCGCCACTCCGCCCCAAACGGATCAAACTTCAGCGCCGTGTAGCCCCGCGCGACGACTTCCAGGGCACACGCATGGAAGTTCTCGGGCGTGCGCTCCCCGCGGTACCAGCCGTTCGCGTAGGCACGCACCTTCCGGTGGAGCCGTCCCCCGAGGAAGTTGTAGATCGGCTGCCCCAGCGCCCGACCCATCAGATCCCAGCAAGCGACCTCAATCGCGCATACCGCGCTCTTGTGGACCTGCCCTCCTTCGGAGTAGATGTCCCGAACCAGGCGCTGGAGCAGCAGCTCGATCTGAAATGGATCCTGGCCGATGACGTGCGGCGCCAGTTCCCGAATGGCCTGCTCCGTCGTCTGCCCGAAGCAGTTGACCGTACCCTCTCCCACCCCGACCAGACCGTCGTCACTCTCGACAGTGACGAAAACCCAGTTCTTCCACGGATTGCCGACGACGTGTGTGTTGACTCGAGCGATGCGCATGATGGTGGCAGGTTCGGGATGCAGGCGCTCCTTTCCTCGGCCGCAGGGAGGTTTTGGCGGACGCAGGGATGTATCCGGCCCCGGTTTCGGCGTGGCGTGGCAGCGGTTCAGAGGTCGTCCGGGGTCAGGCCGGTGTGTTTGCTGATCCGCGCCAGCATCACCGGGCCAATCTCGACGTCGTCATGGAACGCGAACACCACGTCCGGCCAGTTTTCGCGCATGAGCGTTCGATGAGAACCCGTCTGGCGTCGGATGCTCCAGCCGATCAGCAGCGGGGCGGCGAGGACGCGCCGCGCCCTGGTCGCGCTCCACCGTCGCATCGCACGTCCTACGCGGCCACGGCAAACAACTGCGCCGCCCCGGGGAGGGGTTCGCCGTGCTCCACGCGGTCGGCGAGAACCCGCAGCGCCAGAGCCTCCACTCGTGCGACGGCCTCTTCTCGCGACTGCCCATAGGCGAGCACCCCGGGTAGTTCGATGACCTCAGCGAGATGACGTCCGTTGTCCTCTTGCGCGATCTCTATCGTCAGCAGCATCTTCCCACGCTCCCTTCTACCCGCATGGTAGCACAACTCCGGGAGCGCACAGACCCACGCCCCGCCAGGATGACCGCTCAACGCGGTCACGGCCTTGATGAGATTGATCTGTCCACCGGCCCTGCTGCGGGCCGAGTCCCGCGGCGAGGGCACCCCGCGCCGACGAGGTTGCTACAGCCGCTGGCTGGGGTCGCCCAGCAGCACCCAACTGCGCCGCACATCCCCGTCCGGCACCGCCCGCTTCGCCCCCGCCGCCGCTTCTCCCACCGTCACCCCCCGCCCCAGCGCCTCCCAGAACGCCGCCCCCAAAACCTGCTGCTCGGCCGGCTCCGTCAGCCCGCCCGACGCGAAGCACGCCGCCGCGCCCCCTCCCGGCGCCAGCAGCAGCGCCTTCCCCAGCGTCTCTTCGAACAAATCCCGTGATACCCGTTTAGGCACGTCAGCAGCAGCGCCACCGGCTGCCGCCCCCCGTTCCCCAACTGCCGCGCGCTTCCCGACGTCAGCGTCCCCCCGGCCCACGCCCCCACGCTGCTGTGCCCCACATATGTCAGCGCCCGCACGCCACCGGTGAGCGCGCTCCGCACGGCGTCTGCGTCTGCCCCCCGGTCCCGCGCCAGCAGCGTCGTCCGCAGCCCCGGCGGCAGCCGTTTCCCCACCGCGCTCGCCGCCCCCACGAAGTCGTACCCCGCGCTCCGGTCCGCCACCAATAGGCTCTCGCTCCGCCACCCCGCTCCCGACGCCTCCGCCTCTCGCGCCAGGACCTTCGCCACTAGCTGTCCGATCTCTCCCGCACTCCGCCCCGGCAGCCGTCCCACCGCCATTTCGGGCACCCCGTCGCCGTCCCCGTCCGCCAGTGCGTCGTCGCTCTGCGTCTCCAGCCGCGCCGTTGCTACCGCGACCGACGGCACGAAGTCAAAACGCCCCAATCCTAACTCCCCCCGGGGGTCCACGCTGGTGTCGCCTATCAGTGCCACCCAGCGCGGCGCCGGTCGCCACACCCGCCGGGCGTGTGCCAGGAAGGCCCGCACTCCCGCCGGTCCCGCTTCCCCGAAAGCGAACTCGTCCTGCACGTCTTCCAGCGCCACCGGCGCCACCCGCAGCCCCTGCGCGCGCCGCCGCGCCGCCAGCGGCGCCGTCGCTTCCAGGAACGCCG
>SYMT01000484.1 GCA_005805375.1 Actinomycetota bacterium | reverse complement strand
CGCGAGCTGAAGCACCAGTGGGTTGCCCATACAAGTGGCCACGAGTACACCGAAGTCATAGCCGGTGTTCCGCACCCCGCAGTTCCGGAGGATTTGCGCAGACGTTTCCTCATCGAGACGGGCCAGTGGAATGGGGACCCAGTGGTCTTCGGCGACGGGAATCGGAGTGGATTGTGTTGCAGTCGCCAGCCGGGCCCCGGGGAACCGGCCCCGGGCGATTTCTCCCAAGAGGCGGAGGGTCTCGCCCGCCACCGTGCGTCCCGGACCCCGCAGATCCTCCCGCGCCAGCACGTGCGCGCCGTCCACCACCAACAGGAGCGGGGCCTCCGGAGCGCGGGCCGACCACGCCGCCAGCCGGGCCTCGACCTCGCGATAGGGTGCGGGCTCCGTCCCGGCAGTGCCGGTGGGCGGCAGCCACTCCAGCAATGCATCCAGCAGCGCGAGCGGATCGGGCTGCACCTCCAGCGAGAAATGGAACACCGGAGGGTCAGGTGCTTTACGGAGTCCTGCCGGGCCGACGGCAAACCCAAAGCGCTGGTGGAGCCACATCGCCAGCAGCGTGCTCTTCCCGGCTCCGCGCGCGCCGGAGAGGCAGCAGGCGGGACGGTCCCCGGCGAACCAGGCCTCCAGTTCCGCCAGTTCCGGGCGCTCCACCACCCCGTCCAGCGCCGGCAACGGATGCACCAGCCGCAGTTTGGGGGCAGGAAGGGGACGCGGAGCGGGCTGCTCCTCGGGCTGCACCAGGCGGGCGTAAGCGCCCCCCAGGCGCCGCAGCAACTCGGCCGTCACCCGGCCCAGTTCGCTTTCACCCACCGGGACACGGGGCCAGTTCCCCGTGGGATCGTCCAGGGCTGCGGCCCACCCGGGCAGGCCCCCCTGGCGGGCCTCCAGATAGCGGAAGACCTCCCGCATTACCTGCAGGATCTCGTGACCACGGAGGGCGGTGAGCAGCAGATCCCGGACGGTCGGCCCCTGGTCGGCGCCCGGACGGAACTCGTAGCGGACCTGGTCAGGATCTGTTTCGACCGAAGTGGTGCGCCGTAGCAAGCCGCCGAGCAGGACCTCGGCTTCCTCGGAGAGGCCCGCGCCCGGCAGTTGCTGCCGGATCAGGCGGAGGATGGGCAGGGTGATGACCGGAGCCGCCGCCATCCGGGCGGCGAGGCGCCCGGCTAGCGGGGTAGCACCGCGCCGAAAGCGGTCTACGATCTCCGGCGCTGGCCGCGCCACTTTCGCCTCTGGTTGGGGCACCACCATCGGCTTTACAGGCAGAAGCCGGCCGGGGTACGGTCTCCCGCCGCAGTCAGCCAACCACCGGGCCATGTACTCCAATGCCTCGACCCGGAGCGGAGTAGCGGGCATCGGAATCGGGGGACGCTGCGGATCCTCCACCGGCAGGTCTGCGGCGAGAAACGCGGGTTCCCGGGTCAGGCGTCTGTTCGGAAGCAGGGGCGCTGTCCGGCGCAGCAGCACCCTTGGCTGGCGACCGAGGTGCCCCCACCGCCAGAGTGGCTCGGCAAGAGGGGAGACCAGCACCACCGGCAGTGCGCGCGCCCAGGGTTCCAACAGGTGCCGGGCCACCGCTCCTGTCCACCACTTCCGGGCGACCGTGTCGGACAAGACGAGCACCACCTGTCTACCATCCGCCTCTCGCAGTGAGAGCGGAGAGACAACGGCTCCTCGCTTCCGGCCGAACCCGGCGGTCAGGAGGGGAGGGCGATCCTCCTGCTTTCCCGGGGCGCCCTCCCGGCTATCGGCGTCCAGAGTACAGACGCGCACCGCCCGGAAGCGCCCCGAGTCGGTCAGACACCGGACGAACGCCGCCAGCGCCGGCCGCCACGGCAACATCGATCGGCTGCCGTCCACCACCACCGTCAGCGTGAGCCAGGCTTCCTCCACCGGCCGTTCCACCGGCACCCACCGGTCTTCCTCGGCGGACTGATGCACCGTAGCTTCCACGTCCAGGACCCTACGCACCCGGGAAGGTGCCCGGCGCATCCAGGGGCGAAACGCACGCTGCAGCCGACGCTCGTGCGGGAGCGCGCGGGCTGCAGGCATACTCAGCGGTCGGCCGGGGCGCGCCGCGGACCCGCTCGGACTGGGGGCGTAGAGGGCCACCGTCTCCCGCTCCCGAGTCGGAGCAGGCAGCGAGGAAGGAAGAGGCGGCGGGACCAACACGCCGGCCTCCGTCGATCCGAAGTTCCGGGCCTCCGCCTCCCAGCCTGCCGCGACCCGGTCACCCGGTGTGGGCACAGCGACGGACGGAGCCGGTCGGGTGAGGAGGTCGCCCCGCTGGGCTGCCAGCCAGAGGAGATCCAGCAGGTCCTCCGCTCCCAATTCCGGGTCCGCCGCGCGCGCTTCCCGGACCAGTTCCTCCAGGAGCGGGTTCATTCCTCACTCAGGCGACGCTGCACCAGTTTCTGCACTCCGTCGGGCACCGGCTGCCGTGCGGACGCACCCCCACAAAGCAGGTACACGAGGTTCAACAGCTGATCTGTGGCCAACTGTCCCCCCTCTTGCTCCCGGCGCTTCACGAAGCCCGCCACCCACGTTCGCACGTCTTTGGCGTTGTACCCTGCCAGGGCCTGCAAGTGGCGCTCCACGATCTGTTCGAGTTCGTCTGGGGTGGGCTTATCCAGGTCCAGCCGGAGACAACGTCGATAGAAAGCCGGGGGCAGATCTCGCTCCCGATTGCTGGTGAGCACCACCAGCGGGAAGCAGGTGCAGTTGACCCGCCCGTGCTGAATGGGCACCCGGTCCGCGTCGGAACGTCCGAGGTAGGGTCTCACCCGCACCTCTGCCTGTCGCTCTGCGACACGGACCAGTTCCGGAATCTCGTAATAGCCCTCCTCGAAGACGTGCAGAAGGTCATTCGGGAGGTCGATGTCGCTCTTGTCGATCTCATCAATGAGCAGTGCCCGCGGGCGCACTACCCCTGCCTCGGGCGCGCGGGGCAGCAACGCCGTGCCGAGTGGGCCCAACTTGAGATAGCGCCCGATGTCCTCCTCTGTGGTTTCCGCGTCCGGACGCTCCCCGCCACGCGTGTCTACACGCCGATCCCGGGCCATCTGGGCATCGCGCAGCCGGGCAATCGCGTCGTACTGGTAGAGTCCTTCCGCCAGGGACGAGCGCGAGTTGATGGACCACCGGAGCACCGGACCCAGCCGGAGTTCTTGCGCCACCGCATAGATCAGGGATGACTTTCCGGCGCCGGGGGGGCCCGTTACCAGTAGCGGGCGGCGCAGGTAGAGCGCCGCGTTGACGCCCTCGATTTCGGCAACACCGGGTCGGTAGGTCTTGCCGCGCCAGTCATCCAGGTTGCTCCGCCCGTCCTCCGTCTGGGAGAGAACCCGCCACGGCGGCGGGTCCGGAAGCGCACGCAGGCGGTCTCCTTCTCCTTCCGGGTTGTCTTCGCCTCGGAAAACGCACCATTCCTGTGCCATATCATGGCTCCTCAGCAGGGCAGGTCACCCTACTCGCATGTCGGATGGGTACCCAAGGCCAGTGCCGGCGGCCAGTGGTCCGGATGGTCCCACACCAGGGTGACGTGATGGGCGAGATGCCCGGGGTTCCGCTGGGTCTTCTCTTCCTCCCCCCTCCGACGAAACTCCCGCACGCGCAACGGGAGCTCCTCCAGGGAACCCAGGAGAAGCTGCTTGAATTCGTCCAGTTCGGCCTCCGAACATGTCGTGCCGGGGCGAGCCCAGAGGAGTGCCGGAACCCCCGCCTCCAGGAGGACGGCGAGTTGCTCCGCGTGAGGCGGGGTTTTTTCCGGAGCCGGAATTCTAGTGAGCGCGGCTGCCACCAGTGCCTTGCGTCCCTGCAAGTCCGAAAGCGTGGGGCATGCCTCTGCGGGCCAGGCCCACGCCATCGCGGATGCGAGGTCCTGGGAGAGGACGGGCACTTCGACACCAAGGTTCTGGGCTTCGCCCGCCTGCGACTTGTAACCCCACCGATCCCTCACGGCATGATGCAAATGGGGCTCCTCCATTCGCTCGAGAGCCCGAACTACGGTCGGGAATCTCCACCCGACTCGATCCACGCGACCAAACGAACTGTCTCTTGCCCACTGGTCCAGTGCCTGGGAGAGAAGAGCCCACGGCCAGACTACCTCAATCTGCAGCCCTGCCTCGCTAACTTCCTGTCCGAGCGCCCACTTAATGCTCTTGTTCACCACAGGACCGAGCACCTGATCCCACGGGCGAGAATCTGATACCCGAATGGCTTGCCAGGCGTGTGGAGACTCACACCACCCTCGCTGGGCGTGGCGCAACCAGGTCCGCACGCGGTACTCGGACTGTTCGCCGGCGAACGCTTCGCGTGCCACCTGCACGAGCAATGTGGAACTGGCGTCCGGCTCCGCTGGAGGCTGGGACTGCTCCTTTACGCTGTCCCGGACGGCCGCACGGTCATCCGGATCGTGGATGAACGCGGAATACGCCCTTTCCAGCCAGCCCGCCAGATGCTGCGCCACTGTTTTGCACGGTTCCTCCTGCAGCAACCAGTGCAAGAACCGAAGCACCGGATGTGGTTCACGAGTTCCGGAAGTCATCATGTTCCACAGATGCAGCACACAGTCGGCCGCTGTGTTGAGGGGAGCCGAGAGCGAGCGATGCTGTAGAGCCGAGCAGGAGTGGAAGCGCAGTTCTCGCAGGCGGGCTGGAGCCAGCGTCACCTGGTTCAGGCACGGCCACAGTTCATCAAGGAGCAAACGCTCGTCATCCCGGCCGTCCAGATGCAGGACGAGGGCAGTCACCGCCCACCGATCCTCCAACGACCAGGACGAAGCATCACCATCCATCTGTTCCTGTAGGAACCGGCGCACGGCCTCCACCCCCAGGATGCGTCCGTCCCGTCCTGCCTGGATCACCTCGTACGCCACACCCACCACCTGTTTGGTTTGGTGGCAGAGTACAGGACCGCCGCTGTATCCCTCGACGATGTCGAGGCTTTTGACGCAGAGTTGACAGTGCCAGGCCTGGAATTCTGCGCCGCGTCTGGGAGGCCAGTAACCGATCTCCTGCATCAGGACCGCCCGCAGCGGCTGTCGAACTTCCGAATTCGCGCCCGGACGAAAGCCGTCAATTTCCACCGCAAGTGAAGCCTTCGCCCCCAGCGTAAATGGCAGGGGCTCCGGCGGCACATCATTGACCTGGCACACGAGAGCCAGATCCAATTCTGATCCACCCCGCGCAACGACCCTGCCTGGTTGCCCCCCCAACTGTACGTGCTTCGGGTCCACGGCATCCAGAACATGATCACAGGTAAGGTAGTAGATGTACGTGCCGACCCGGTACACCGCAAAGGCGGTGCCTCGACCCTTCTTGTGATTCCTGTCGGTGCTCGAACTGGATACCGGCAGCACGGCAGGCACCCGCAGCGCATTCGGACCGGCCGCCACCTATTTCTCCTCCTGCTTCTCCTCGGAAGCCACCGGAACAGCACCCGGCCCGGCGGCACCCGCGGCGGATCCACCCGCGGGGGGCTTCGCCTTGAAGGTCAGGGTGATCGTGAAGTTAGCGCCGACAGTACCTTTGACCAGATAGAGATTGCCTTCGCCCTCAAAGGAGAGGCCTAGCTGGATCTGCGCCTGATCCAGCTCGATTTCCTTGTTCAGTTCCGCCCAGGTGTTGACGAGTGGCCGCACAGCACCCACCAGCAGCGGCTGAATACGCGCGAAGGCTTCCTCCAGCTTCTCGTCGATCTTGGTGGCCGCGGAACTGGCGATGAGACGTGGCGCCTTCGGGTCGGCTTCCACCTCAATGAGGAGGTCCTCGTCCAGGCGAACCAACTGCGTTGCCATTTATTACTCCATCATGTGTGCGAGTGGAGAGGCGCCGTCGTCCGTACGCCCACTTCCGACCCAGCAGAGTTGGAATTCTGCTAACGCACTCTGGACTCCTCCGTGCCATACAGCATCCAAGAACTCCAGGCGGGCAGTTGTCCGGGGAGCTACAGCGTGGCGAAGGAGAACATCTCGTCGGCGGGATCGAGGGCGAAGCGCATCCGCTCCAGGCAGCCCTTCCAGCCCAGCACCGGCGGCCCGGGCCAGTCGGCGGAGACGAAACAGGTCGCGTCGAGGACCAGTTCCTCGCCGACATCGGCCACGAAGCGGAAGGGAATGCGCTCGATGCGCCCGTAGATGAGGCCGAACCGGGAGTGCAGCGGCGGGGTCTCCGGATCGGCCTCCCCAGGGTATCCGGCCTGCGCGGCGTTGGCCTCAGAGAGCACGCACCACTCGCTGCCGGTGTCCAGCAGCAGCAAAGCGCTCGTCGCCATGTCGCCGATCGTAACCCGCACCGCCACGAGCAGGCGGTGCGGGCCGAGATAGACGTCCGAATCATACGACGCCTGACCCGTGAAGGTGCGAAGCACAGTCGCCTCAGCCCTTGGGGATCGGACCGACGTGATGGAGGAACGGTTCCCCGTCGCAGGGGACCTGGCGGGCCAACTCCACCGCCTTGGCCCGTTCCGGGTCGGCGGCCAGCAGGCGATCTTCGTAGAGCACGACCCAGAGGCCCGCGTACTCGTGCCCGTGCTGCTTCAGCCACTCCCTTTCCAGGTCCCGGCGCCGGGGCGGGTACTTCCGGGGCACCACCCGGGCGACGGTTGGGGCGAGCACATAGGCCCAGTGCTGGGCCCGGGGGTGATCGGGCCAGCGGCGCAGGAGTTCCTGCGACCAGGCGCGGGCGCCTTCGATGTCGTGGTCGGCGAGCAACTCGGTGAGGTGCGCCAGATCGGCTTCCACCGAGGGCGGCGCCGGGGCGTCGGTCCGGACGCAGCCGCCGATGCCCGTGGCGGGGTCAACAACGGGGTCGGCAGGGTCAGCGACGGGGGTGGGCGAAGGGGCTTCCAGCAGCACAGGCATCAGGGTCTCCCGGAACAAGTGGGCAGGCCGCAGAAGGATCAGGGCCGGGCACTATTACTATACGCGCGGCCGTCAGAGCGGCGCAAAATAGAAGGTCTCGTCGGCGGGATCCAGGGCGAAGCGCATCCGCTCCAGGCAGCCCTTCCAGCCCAGCACCGGCGGCCCCGGCCATTCTTCGGAGACGAAACAGGTCGCTTCGAGGACCAGTTCCGCGCCGACATCGGCCACGAAGCGGAAGGGAATGCGCTCGATCCGTCCGTAAATGAGGCCGAACCGGGAGTGCAGTGGCGGGATCCTGGGATTGATCTCGCCGGGGTAGCCGGCTTCCCCCGCGATGTGCTCGGGGAGGACGCACCACTCGCTGCCGGTGTCCAGCAGCAGCGTACTCGCGGCGCTGGAGTCGCCGATGAGCACTTCCACCGCCACCAGGAGGCGGTGTGGCCCCTGGTACACCTCCGTCTGATACCGCATGCTGCCGGTGAATGAGCGGATCACGGACGGGTTACTTCTTGCGCACAGGACCGGCGAGGTGGAGCAACGGGGGGCCGGGGCAGGGGATCTTGCGTGCCTCTGCGAGCGCTTTCGCCGGATCCGGGTCGGCGGCGAGCAGGCGATCTTCGTAGAGCACGACCCAGAGGCCTGCGTATTCGGGGCCGTGCTCTTTCAGCCACTCCCACTCCAGGTCCCGGCGCCGGGGCGGGTACTTCCGGGGCACCACCCGGGCGACGGGCGGGGCGAGCACATAGGCCAGATGCGTAACCTCAGTGTTCTCGGGCCAGCGGCGCAGCAGTTCCTGGGACCAGGCGCGGGCGCCGTCAATGTCGTGGTCGGCGAGCAACTCGGTGAGGTGCGCCAGATCGGCTTCCGCGGAGACAGGCGCCGGGGGTTGAGTCTCGGCCGAGATGTCTGCGCCCCGGTCATCCGGGGCATGAGAGGTCGGGGGCGCTTCCAGCAGGACAGGCATGGGAATCTCCGGGGAAACACCGGTATCGGCGCCGATGGATCGCACTCAGCTTACCACGCAGGCAGGGCGCGGGTCGAACACAGCCGCGCGTGACGCGCGGGCGCCACTGAGCCGGATGCCGGACCGGGTCCGGGTGGACCGCTCCCTTCGGCTCGTGACGTGACAGGGATTCGACTGCGGCGGCCGGAATCACCGGCGCCTCCGCTGTAGGGGTATTCCGGTCTACTCTCCGTGCTTCCAGGGAGAACGGAACAGCGGTGCGTGGCTATTGCGGCATGCGCCAGCCGCCCCCCACGTAGAGCAGTTGTCCCGTGACCCATCGCGCCTGCTCGGAGGCGAGGAACACCACCACGTCCGCAACGTCGCCGGGAGTGCCGACGCGGCCCAGCGGTGTCCCGTCCGCTATGCGGCGCTCTGCTTCGGGCGGGAGATAGCCGGTCTGGATGGGTCCCGGCGCGACGATGTTGACGGTGATCCCGTAGCGTCCCAGTTCGGCCGCGGCAGAGCGGCTGTAGGACTCCAGCGCGTGCTTGCTCGCCGAGTAGCTGAAGTTCGCCGTGTGTGCGTGTGCCGCATCGGTGCTGATGTTGATGATCCGGCCCTGCCCCGCGCCGCGCGCCAGGTAGCGATCCAGATACTCGGCCATGAGCAGCGCGGGGGCGCGGGCGTTGATGGCGAAGTGCGCGTCCGCCTCCTGCGCGGTGAGGCGGCGTACCCCCCCTCCCGCGGCGGACACCAGCGCGGGATCGAATGTTTCGAGCACACAGTGGGTGTGGTTGTT
>SYMT01000483.1 GCA_005805375.1 Actinomycetota bacterium | reverse complement strand
TCGGCGGGCACTTCGATCACCTTGCGGATCGCCCACTCGCCGTTGGCTTCGCGATACCAGAGCCAGACCGATGCGGAGAGATCCTTCAAACTGGTCACCACCCCGACGAAGCCGTACGTGTTGTTCGGATTGTGGGAAGGCCGCAGTTCCAGTACCATCTGCTGCTCAGCCCCGAGATCGAGCGTCTTCAGATGCCGGCGCGTGCGCAGATTCCAGACGTGAAGTTGATGCCCGTATTTGCTGTTCAGGAGGAGGTCGGGTTGAACGCCGTTCTCCACCATGTCCGGCGTGCCCCACTCGCTGGTGAGCATTACGTCGTGCCCCAGGTGCCACCAGAAGTCGTACGCCAGGTGCTGCGGGCCGCGATCGGCCTCCCAGGGGCCTTTGACCTCGAAGCTCGTGTGATCGAGCAGGAAAACTCCGCCCGGCCCTCCGCCGCCGGGCGCACCCAGCGCATTGACGTAGATCGCATCGGGCCCGCAGTGGATGGTGTGAGGGCGACTGTAACCACTCGCGCCCTCCAGCGTTTCCGGCTCGATGGTCTTGACCAGACGTGGACGGCGCGGATCGGGCTTAGTGTCAATGATATGCAGGCGGGAGGAGCGCAGTCCCGGCACGAGCAGATAGCGGCGCTCCAGATGGGGATGGGGCATCGTGGGGCACAGCGCGGCGCTGCATGCGTTCCAGCCGAAGTGGTGCAGCTCGTCGCCTGCGTTCGGCATGTCCAGACGTCCGACGATCCGGCCGTAGTCCGGGGAGGCGGCGTTGACATCCACCACTGCAAGCGCATCCGGGCGTCCGTCCTGCTTCGGGTTGATGACGACGACGTAGGCGAGCTCTTCCCGCGGCGCCTTCATCGCCATGCCGGCCGAGGGATAGAACGTGGGATCCGGTTTCAGCAGGGCCATGGTGTTGTCTCCGGGTTTCTCGATCGAAAGTCAGAATCGCCCTCACAGGCGAACGGTAACTCGCAGGTACGTAGCAGGAGTGCATGTGCCGGCGTTGGTGTTCTCGTTGTGCGCTGTCGCCAGCTCCAGAAGCAGATGGTGGAGCGCATCGGCCCTGCCGGCGGCCCCGGCAGCTTCGAACGTGTTCATGGTTGGACCATAGCATCGGCGGAACGTTTCGATGACATCCGCCGGACTCTTGCCGGGTGCTATGAAGGAGTACGTGTCCCGGACAAGGCGGCAATTTCGGTGAAGTCACCCTTCTCCCACAGCGCATTGTTCGGATTTGTCACGGCCGCCATTCGTGATGCCCGGATGGGCGATGAGACGGCACTCCTCGGCGACCACGGGCGGGTCCCCGATTCATGGTCAGTTGCTTGCCTCTGCTCAAGAGCAGCGATGCCGTTGTATCGTACGGACGAGATTCTTATGGAGGGGTGCCTGCCAACCGGAAGCGGGCAGGGAAGCCCGCCAGGCGCATCACCAGTCACACGAGGGGCACGCCGGTGGGACCGCCGGCCGGCCCCCCAAACGGCGTTGCGCGGACCGGCGCCGGCTGCTCACACCGACCGGCCGATGCAGTGCCGGTGCGATGAGGGAGGAATGGTCCACGGCGGGCGCGATACCGGGGCGGTCTGGAGCGGCGAGCTACCTTCGAGGATGCGCGGGGCGGTGCGCACTCAAGTGGTTCGTGCAGAATCAGGGACACTCTGGCCCGGCTGGCGGTGGATAGCCAGATCGCGCGGGTGGAGGGCGGCAAGATACCGGTCCTGCGCCCTGCGCGCGTGCCTTTCCTGGAGTTTCGATTTGTGCGGCCTTCCCTCCGACCTGTAGTTCAGCGGTTTGCGGGGGCGGCCGGGGTGAAATCAGGCCGCCAGGGGCAACTCGGGGGCGTTTTCCGCGATTCCGGGTCCCGCTGATAAACCCGGAAAAGTGCGAGCGCCGGCCTGCGCGGGCGAGAGGCGCTTCTACTGGCCGAGGGGAGCGTGATACCAGCCCCGCCCAAAGAAGTACTGCCCGCTCTTGGGGAAGACGGTAGCCTCCACGACCACGAAAACGCGGCCGTCGGCGCCGTGGCAAGCCAGCCGACACAGGGATCAGAGTTGCGGGCGCACCGCCGCCAGCGACCCGGCCCCGTGGCTCAAGAAGCGGTAGACACTGGTAAAGTGGCGGTCTACAAGTCCGGAAAGGAGCACCTGGGTGACCCACAGCCGGCGGTCGAGATACGCGAGCACGAACCCGAAGGCACAAGAGTACCGGTAGCCCGGGCGGGTGAAGAGGGGACGGAACGGGTCGGGCAGAACCTACCACTCGGGAGACGGCGCCATTTTCAGATTCCTCTGGGTCGAGTTTTCTGAACGTTCGTCGTGCCGCCTCCCATCCCTGCTTTCCCCTGCGTGACGTCGCGTGCTCGGGGGCACAACCGCTAAACTACATCTCCGACCCGGAACACCAGAAAAGGTCTATCTTGGTGCGAAAACCCATGTTTGTGCAGACTCTGCTGGCGGTCCTGGGCGTCATGTCCGCCCCCGTGTGGGCCACCGGGCCGTTCGCCTACGCCTATGCGCCCTACCGAGAAGGCAAGCTGGATCCGCAGGTCACCGGCTGGCCCCTGACCGACGCCGAGCGCCGGTTTGTGCTGCGTCCGGAGCACGAACGCCGGCCCGGCTCTGAGCAGGGGAAGCACCTGCCGGCCCTCTGGCCGATCACCCCCTCGGCGGGCTTCTTCGGCGGTACGAGCTGGCTGGACATCCACGCGGGCCTGGTGCAGACCGCGCAGGCGAGCAAAGGTCCGGTTGACGTGCTGCTCGTCGGCGACAGCATCACGATGCAGTGGGGCGCCGCGTGGCGGGAGCACTTCGGTGGCTACAAGAGCGTCAACATCGGGATCGGCGGGGACAAGACGCAGAATGTGTTGTGGCGACTGGACCACGGTGGAGTGGAGGGGCTCGAGCCGCGCCTGGTGGTGCTGCTCATCGGCAACAACAACATGTTCTTTGTGCCGGAAACCGGAATCGAGCCGGCCGCCCGGGGCATCAAGACGTGCGTGGACAGTCTCCGGTTGAAGTTCCCGGAAGCCTCGTTAATCGTGGTGAAGGTTTTTCCCGCCGGCGCCCCGGGCCAGCGCTTCTATGAGGACATCAAGAAGACGAACGCCGTCCTGGAGTCCCTCAAGCCGGATGCCGACCCGAAGGTCCGCGTTCTCGACCTCTGGTCCGACCTGACGAACGCGGACGGCACTCTGAAGCAGGGCCTTTTCACTCCGGACAACGTCCACCTCACGCAGGAGGGTGGGTATGAAGTCTACGCCGCCAGGCTCAAGCCGGTGGTGGAGCAGCTCCTGGGGAGTGTTGCGCAGGGTCGTGGGGATCACTGATCTGGCATTCACCACCGAATGGCTGACCGGCTATTGGTTTGCCGGTTCCGCAGCCGCTTCGAGGTACACTCCGGTTCCGAGGGCCTCCGGGAGAAGCCAGCGGTGCCCCGCCTGTCCCTGCCCAGAGGGGATTGGGTGGCGCGGGACTACGATCCGGGTTTGTCTCCGGGGGGACACCGGCGCATATGCGCTAACATAGGTCGCAGCAGCGGAGATCCGGCGGGCCCCGGCCCCCAAAATGGGGTGAAGAACAACCGGGCAAGCACCCGAATTCGTCGGACACCGAGGGTAACCGCCGCATGCGAGGTCGCCGTCGGCGAACGCGGAAGCCGGACGCGCACCATGGTAGCGCATAGGGGACGCCGGCGCGAGGAGTGAGGGGAGTGGAGTGAGGAGTGAGTGGGGGGACGCCGGCGCGAGGAGTGAGGGGGAGCTGCGGCGCGAAGGTCCGGAGTGGCCGCGGTCACGATCGCGCGCCGGCCCACTCAGTGGTCGTGATCGGAACCGACCCGGACAGGGCAAACACGGGTCTCGGCGGCCGCAAAACTGTGGGGGAATTCTCCTGCATCCGCCGTGCGTTCTGGCGGGTGATGAGCGAGCAGGAGGAAGGATGTCCGCTGCGGATCGGGGAGAATTGATGACGGAACACGGGCGAGGGTACCCGTTTGCGGACCACGACCTGGCACACCGGCTTGAGCACGCGGAAGGGGCCGCCGGAGCTGCGTTTGTGTCCGCGCGCGCTCGCGTTCGCCCGGAGAGTATGGCGGAGTGGACCCGGCTCGCAGGCGCCTGGTTGCTGTTCGACGGCGCACAGTCTCCCGTCACG
Organism: Actinomycetota bacterium; assembly: GCA_005805375.1. Classification (GTDB taxonomy): domain Bacteria; phylum Armatimonadota; class SYMT01; order SYMT01; family SYMT01; genus SYMT01. The sequence continues at coordinate 1,901 of SYMT01000483.1, read as the reverse complement.
CAGACGTTCTGCCTTGGGTTGGACGAACCCGCGGATGATCGCGTACTCGGGGAGGTCGAACACTTTTTCCATTCGCGGGGAGCGCCGGTGGATCACGAGGTATCCCCACTGGTTGGATGTGAACTCCCATCGCTGTTGTGCCGGCGGGGCTACCAACCTGTCGAGCTCAAGAATAATCTGTATCGCCCCATCTGGCCCGGGGTCACGCTGTCTGCTTCACGGAACGACCGGCTCCGCGTGCGTCGGATCGGCCTGGAAGAGTGCGACCTCTGGGCGCAGATCTCCGCCCGGGGCTGGGGGGAAGTGCCGGGTGCCGGGGACTTTATGCAGGATCTGGGTCAACTGGCTCGGGAGCGGACCGGCGGTGTTTGCTTCCTCGCCGAACTGGACGGCATGCCGATCGCCGCGGCCGGCCTGGCAATGCACCGGGGAGTGGCGCTGATGGCGGGCGCGAGTACGATCCCGGAGGCACGCCGGCAGGGAGCACAACTGGCGCTGCTGGAAGCCCGGCTGCAGCACGCCGCCGCAGAGGGCTGCACGCTCGCGATGCAGGGCGCCCTGCCCGGGAGCACCTCTCAGCGGAATGCCGAACGACACGGGTTCCGCATCGCCTACACGCTCACCAAGTGGCGCCTCGACCTGCCGGGCACCGGAGACGGGGGATAAACTGGATGATGTTCTCACCGGGTGAGAACTCCCCGCGCCGGGGGGCTCTGTGTGAGATGGCCCGCACGTTGCCCGGCGCCTCCCATGTCATCACGTCCGGCCGGTTTTGGAAAACCCGACATTGATGCAGGATCGTCCCGCCCCGGAGCAAGTGGTCCCCGCTGCCGATCTCACCGAAGCCCAGGTCCAATTCTTCCAGAAGAATGGCTACCTGCAAGTGGACCGCATTACCACGGACGCCGAAGTGGAGTGGCTCCGCGGCGTCTATGATCGGTTGTTTGCGGCGCGGGCGGGCGAAGCGGAAGGCCGGTATTTTGATCTCGGAGGACCACGTGGACACACGGGAAGGGAGGGGCTGCCGCAGATCCTCGCGCCCGAACGCGCGGCGCCGGAATTGTGCGACACACTCGTGTATCGAAACGCCCGCCGCCTGGCCGCCCGCCTGCTCCGGTGTCCCGAAGACACGGTGACCGGCGGAGGGCACATGATTCTGAAGCCGGCCCGGTATGGTCAGGAGACCCCGTGGCACCAGGACGAAGCCTACTGGAGTCCTGACGTCGTTCTTGAGAGGGTCAGTGTGTGGGTGCCGCTTGACCCCGCCACCGTAGAGAGCGGCTGCATGCAGTTCATTCCCGGCTCGCACCACACCGAGATTCGCACCCATCGTCACATCGGCAACAACCCGCTGATCCACGGGCTCGTCACCGACGACGTGGATCCGGCGCACGCTGTGGCGTGCCCGATTCCAGCGGGCGGAGCCACCTGCCACCACCCACGCACGCTGCACTACTCCGGTCCGAACGTCACCGGCCACTGCCGGCGCGCCTACGTGCTGGTCCTTGGCGCGCCCCCGAAGCCGCGCGACGTGCCTGCTCGACGGCCCTGGCTGGATGAGGAACGCCGGGCGCTGCAAGCCCGGTCCGGGCAGGATGGTGCCGCATGAGCCCACATCCCGACTGGCGCAACCATGGCGTCCGTGTCGTCTATTCCGATGAATTGGACTCGAATACGCCGCAAACTCCGGGCATGAACCGGGCCGCAGCAGTGACCCACGCGCGGACCGGGGCGGAAAAGCTCTGGGCAGGCACGGTCACGATCCACCCGAACGCAAAGACCGGCGCCCATCACCATGGCGACCTGGAAAGCGTGATCTACGTGATTCGTGGACGGGCGCGCATGCGCTGGGGAGAGCATCTCGAGTTCGTCGCGGAAGCCGGACCCGGTGACTTCATCTA
>SYMT01000482.1 GCA_005805375.1 Actinomycetota bacterium | reverse complement strand
GCGTGCGGCTCCTCGCACCCGAGATGGCCGCCCTGGAAACGCAGATCGAGCGTCTCCCGGCACTGGGGAAGTGGTTCGTGACCATCCCGGGAGTGGTCCCCGCCTGACGGGAGGATTAATTCTGCGCGGTTCCCTCAGTGTTTCCGGACTTCTTGGATGCATGGAGGAGCTTGCCCTGCACAGCCGACGGCGCCACGGGAGGCGCCAGGATGGCAAGAACAGCGGCGATAGCGGGACCCGACCAGCAGAACAGGCGATGACGTCGTGACATAGCCATAGTCCCTGGGGCTGGGCGTGCAGTATTCGCCCGCTTTCAGTTCCGCACGGGCTGCGGCCGGCTCATCCTACGAAACGGCACAACAGACCCCACCCGTTTGGTCGCCTTGTCGCACCGATTTGGTAACAACATCCGTCAGCCCTGAAAGGGCGTTCTACACCAGCCCAGGGCATCGTTCTGGGAACTCCGACACGCGGATTCCCAGGGCGATGCTCCGGGCTGGCGTAGATCGGACCGTTGGCCCTACCATTGTTCCTCCGGCCGATTTGAATACTTGATGTTCCCCCCCGGTTCACTCCGGGGGCGCATCCTGCGGTGATCGGTTCGGATCCGCCGATCGTGGGCCGCGTGCTGTTCCCCATACGGGGAGCAACGCCGCCAGCAGCACCAGCCACGATAGGCCCACCGGCCAGTCACCCAGCCGCGAGTACAGGGTGCGCTCGCGTCGAAGGGGGAGGCGGCCGATCAGCACGCCCTTGCGAAACATGCCCAGCGAGCCCAGGATACGCCCATACGGGTCAATGAGCTGGGAGATGCCGGTGGCGGCGGCACGGGCGATGGCGCGGCGCTCTTCGACGGCGCGGAGGGGAGCGAAGGCGGCGTGCTGGGCGCCGGCGGACTCCCGGCCGACCCAGCCGTCGCTGGTGAGCACGGCCAGGAGGTTCGCGCCGCGGGCCACCTCCCGGCGCGACACGACGCCAAAGGCCGATTCGAAGCAGATCGAAATGCCGATCCGGCCCCGGCTCCAGGGAAGTGGGTTGAAGTCCCTCCCGGCGAGGAGGTCGCGCTCCGGCATGCCGAGGCGTTCGGTCCAAGCGAGGAGCGGACGAAGCGGGAGATACTCGCCGAAGGGCACGATCAGGACCTTGGCATACATTCCGAGCAACTGTGCGTCGGGGGTGAAGAGCGCGGCGGCGTTGGAACTCCGGCCGGTGCGCGGGTCGTCCACAAAGCTGCCCGCCACGAGGTGTGCGTTTCCTTCGCGCAGGACTTCCGCAAGCTGCGCGTTGACCCGGCGATCGTGGACGACATCCTCGCGGGCGGCCACCTCCGGCCAGAAGATCAACTCCGCGCCGGCCCGGATCGCCTCGCGCGTAGCCCGCAGATAATCGTCGAGGGACGACAGGCAGACCACGGCGGCGCCCTGGGGAGCGTGGGACTCGCTCATCTGCACCAGGGCCACACGCACCGTCTCTCGCTCCGCCGGGGGTGTGGCAAGCAGCCAGACTCCGCGCCCAACAGCGAGGGTGGTCAACATCAGGGAGGCCAGCGCCCATCCGGCTCCGGCGGCACGCACCGTGGAGTAGGAGCGCATCAGGGATGGGTCCGCGCCGGCCGTGGTGGACGGTGTTGAGCCGGGAGTTGGGGGCGATCGGAGCCGGGTCCGCACCGCGAGCCAGACGGCGCCTCCCGCTCCGCCCAGCGCCATCAGGAACGAAAGTCCGAACGCCCCGATGAGATCGAGGACTTGCAGGACGGGAAGTGCACGAGACTGCGTGACGGATAGCGTGCCCCAGGGAAACACGAGAGTTCCCTGGCTGCGCAGCCACTCGACCACGGTCCAGGACGCGGCAAGGAGCGGCGGCCAGGCCCACGGTGCGGTGCGCTCCATCCCGCGTACCGCCACCCGGCTCATCAGGCCGAAGAGCAGCCCCCAGTAGCACCCGGCCACCGGGTAGCCGGCAGGTGAGAAGCCTGCAAACCACGGTGCGATCAGCAGCAGCAGCAGCGCTCCCGCCACGAACCCGCACCGAAAGGTACCGACACCACGGCGGGACGCCGTTTTGCCTTGTTCCCTCCCGGCCAGGTGTCCTGCAGTCAGCGCCCAGAAGAGGGGCGCCGTCGCCACCCAGCCGAGTGGGCCCATGTCGCACGGCGGCGTCGCCAGGGCCATGAGGGCCGGGGTGGCGGCGGCCGCGAGCAGGCGCCCGATCAGTCGCGCTTGGGGCACGGGAGCAAAAGGTAGCCGCTCTTTTCCGGGGTGTCTTCCACCAGCAGCAGGTACGGCTCCCCGTCAAGCTCGAGGCGGCAGATTGCCTCGGGGAACTCGAGGCCCCCCCGTGTGGGCAGGCTCACCCGTGCGGGCTGTTCGTCCGGCTTCGCCAGGTACCACACATCCCAGGGCGGAGCGCCGATGGCGTGATTCGGATCCATTGCCAGGCCTGCGAGGATCCACAACCCCTTCTTACCTTCTGCCGCGAGACCGCGGATGCCCATCCCGCCCAGGTTGAGCGGCCAGAGGGGCGCCAATCGATCCTCCGCCTTCCCCTTCTCGACCCACCCGACGTATGTTCCCTCTTTCTTGGCCGGGGCCTCGACCAGCACGGCCGCCGCGGCTGGGTGTTCAAACAGGCCTGGGACGCGCGGGAGTTTCAGCAGAATCGCGTCCTCCTGAAGCTTATCCTCGCGCTTTGCGGTGGAAGTCAGCGTCGGCGAGCGCAGCCCTACGAGCAGGGAGCCGCCTTCTTCCCGCGACCACTCCAGCCCCTCCATGTTCAAGCCTGCCTGGGAGGTTGTGCGCTGGCCCGCCTGGCTCAGGCAGGGCGAATCGCGTTCTACCGCCTGGCCGAGGGCCTCGGTTCGGGCCGCCGCCCCGATCGTGCCGTCAGCAGCAACCGGCAGGCGCAGGACCACCCTACGGTCGGTGTCGCGCTTGCCGTTTCGCTTCAGGCTGTGCGATCCCAGGAAATACAGCTTTCTCCCGTCAGGGTCCCAGGCCACATCTTCCAGATCATCGAACTTGATCCTTGCCCTACCGGCGTCTTGCGGAACCACCTGTCGGAAATTGCGCACTTCCCCTTGGATGAGCTGCCGTGCGGGATCCTCCACGACAAAGATTCCACTCTCGTCCGAAACCAGGATGAGCCGCTCCGGTTCTGAAATCCAGCACGCTCCAGAGACTTCAGCGAGATGAATCACCCCGGTAGTCACCGGTAACTGTTTGGACATGAGGCTGACCTTTCCGTGTTGGGATCGCGCGGTCGGCTGATTCGTCTTGTTTCGCCGCTACGCCACCGCTCACTGGTGATAGGTTGGAGAGCCGCACCGATACACCTCCCGGGATGTCGGACTTCGCCGTCCACTAATTGAGGCCCGCATGCCGCGCAGATGGGAGTGGGGATACGAGCGCCGCAGCGGTGCCTCGGGGCGTCTGACGGTAGGCAGCGAGAACCGTCTCAGGCGGGATGGACACGACTTCGGTGGATAACGGCACGTGGGGACGGCAAGACATCAGGATCTTGTGCAGGAGGAAACCAGCCTGCACGCATTCTTGATCGGTCTGGTGGTGGTCCGGGACTATCCGCAGAACCACCGGCTCCCGACGCAAGAAGGGCGCCTTACGCGGGGACGCTTGAATACACAGGGGAGCCGACAATAAGTAAGAGCCAGCCGTACGGCTGGCTCTCGAT
>SYMT01000481.1 GCA_005805375.1 Actinomycetota bacterium | reverse complement strand
TCTGGTCGTGGTCTTTGCGCTCGGGGGTTGGGAGCGTGGTCTGCGGGTTCATGGTGGTTTTCGCCCGCCGAAAAGGAGAAGTCCGATCGGGTCACCGGCGGGATGCCGGGCTGTTCGGCGGGCCGGGGGACCTCCCCTGCGTGCCCCCGGCCCCCGAAGCAGCCTGGATGGGCAACCCCGCGCCGCACTGCCTCGAGTTCGCGCCGGATCACGCAATTCTCGCTGACTGACCCCTGGGTGGGGCCGACGCTGCGGTGATCGTTGCGGAACCACGGTGGTTCGTCACAACTCCAGCGGGGTCCCACCCAGGCGGATCAGAGGTCCCCGACGGGCGGCAGGAGACCGCGGACGAGAGGGTGGCGTTGCGGGCGCGCCGGCTCTCCACCCCGAAGCCGGAACTGCGGTGCGCGCACCGACCCTCCCGACGGCAGCCCCTACCCAAAATATAAATCGCACCCTCCCGGGGCGACGGAGCATGAGAGGAACGAGGAAACCGGATCATCGAATTCGTAGATAACAGTGCGATGCCCGACCGAACCTCTTCTTCTCACCGCCCGGCCCGTTCCAGGGTGATTCTTCGCCTGTTTCGCTCACTGCGGGCGTGGGGTCACGCGCGTGGGTCCGAGCAGGGACCGCCGGCTGGCGCGCGTGGGTCGGGTACCGGTGGTGCGTCGGGACCGGGGGCTGACGCGCGGGGGTCGGTTACTCGGGGAATGTGGGGACCGCTGGCCTGGGTGTGAGGGCCTGGTGTGGGGATCGGGTTGATCGGGGCGCGTCTGATTGCGGGGAGCGCCTGGGGCGGCGAGCAGGAGATGCTCACGCAGCGGGCGACCCGGCTGCTCGCAACTCGCTGTGGGTCGTGCCACGGCGCCGGGCGCACTTCCGGGCTGGATCTCCGGACCCGGGAGGCGAGGCTGCGCGGAGGCGCGCGCGGGCCCGTAATTGTCCCGGGGGACCCCGATCGGAGCCTGCTGCTGCGGTTTGTGACCGGGCGTGAAGGAGATGTCCACGGCGAGGTGATCCGGCCCGTGCTGGCGTAGTCGTGCGCGCCGCCGGGTGAACCCGTAGGTTAGGGAAGGAGTTGTGCCCCGGTTCGTGAAACCTGATTTCTAGCAGTACCAGACCTCCTGCGCTCGCCACTCCGTACGCCCTCCCTGGGAAAGCTGCTGCAATGCCGATTCAGATTCGTGTGGACGACCGGGACTATCAGTTCGATCAAACCGCGGTGGTGATCGGGCGGCAGGCGGACGGGCGACCCGTGGATCTCGATCTCTCCCCGGACCGCGCTGTGTCTCGGCAGCACGCCCGCATCTGGAGTGACGACGGCGGCACCTGGATCCAGGACCTGAACAGCAGCCTGGGCACCCGGGTAGACGGGCGTGAGATCAATGGGGAGCCGAAACACCTTCTCCGCCCCGGCAGCACGGTCCAGATCGGGCAGCGCCGGATTTCTGTGGTGCTCCCCGACGAGGGCACGCTCGCGCCCCCTCCAGTCCCGGCGCCGGAGGTGTCTTCGCTGTGGGTCACGCAGGCGCCGTCCGACTATCGGGCGACCCCTGCAACCCCTGCGACGCCGGCGCCCACAGCCGGGCCGCTGATTCAAGCCGTCGCTTCCATTCTGGGAGGGGCGCAGCGGGTGGCGGAACAGCTTCCCAGAGTCGTGGAGCGTGTGGTGGCCGGTTCTCGCGTGGTGGAGCGAGCCTCCATTCTGCTCGGCCCGGAAAACCGGCTGGTAGCCCATTTCCCGGCGAACAGTCGGCCCAGCCTGTCCATCGCCGCCAGGGCGGTGAAGGACGGGTGCCCCGTGGTGTGGCCCGCACCCGACGCCGCGCCGGTGCGCGGCGCCGATGGAAGTCTGGTAGCGCCCACGCTCTGGAACAACCCGATCGCCTGCGCAGTGTACGTACCGCTGGTGCTGGGACAGGCCACACTGGGCTGCCTCTGCCTCGAAAACTCCGATGGCGAACGACCGAACGCGGACGAGTGCCGGGAGTTTCAAACGGTGGGGACACTCGTCGCACTCGCCGTAGGACGCGAGCACGCCGAAGAGGAATTGCGCCGGCGCGACGAGATCCTGGAGAACTTCGACCGTCTCGTGCCGTCGCCCGTGGCCCAGCGGCTCCGGCAGCAGCGTGGGCGCCTGCGGCGCGGGGGAGAGTTCCAACAGGTGACGGTCCTGTTCGCGGACATCCGTGGCTTCACACGCATGTCCGCCGAGATGGAGGCGGACGACGTTACCGAGATGATCTGCGACTACTTCGACCGTCTGGTTCCCTTGCTGGAAGATCACGGCGGCTCGGTGGACAAGTACGTGGGAGACGCGATCATGGCGGTGTTCACCGGCTCCGGGAAGGACGGCAATCAGGTTCTGGGAGCCGTGCGGGCGGGCGTCGCGATGCAGCAGGCAGTTGCCGGACTGAATGTAGAGCGGCGCCGACGAAAGCTTCCGGTCGGAGAACTCGGTATCGGAGTCCACTGCGGCGAAGCCATCCAGGGATTCATCGGGACCCGCGAGCGACTGGAGTTCACCGCAATCGGTGACACGGTCAACCGGGCATCTCGCTACTGCGACGGCGCCCGCGCCGGGGAAGTCCTCATCAGTGCGGATGCCCACCAGCGGATCTGGCGGGACCTGAGAGGCCAGTACGAAGCCTCCCGGACGGAAATTCCCACCAAGCACGAAGGGCCGCTCGTTGCCTATCGGATCGAGGCAAAACCCTAGCAGCCTGTCGGAGAAGAAGTGGAGGGGTTCGCCAAGCAGCCTACTCCGGCCCCAGGAGCCCCGCTACGGGGTCAGTTTCTCGGCGGTCACGCCCGCGTCCGCATCCGGATCCCGTCCGGGGGACCCGCAGACCTGG
>SYMT01000480.1 GCA_005805375.1 Actinomycetota bacterium | reverse complement strand
GGACGGGGCAGACGCCATCCTCGCGGTGCGGACGGCGGTGCTGGGCCACGAGGAGGCACAGTTGGCTTGGGCGGCTCGGGCGGCCTAATTCACTTCTAAGAACAGCATGATTCCTTACCCACAATTCCGAGTCACACCCCTACGCCACGGGTACGTAGGGCCCGCGTCAGCTCCAGCCCGTCCATTTCCGGCATGGTCAGATCGGTGAGCACCACGTCCACGGGAATCGCTTCGGCGGCAGCCAGGGCAGCGGACGGGCGAAGAAATGTCGTGGTGGTCCACCCATCGCGGTGAAAAAACCGTTCGAGGACCCGGGCGACTTCCGGATCGTCATCCACGATGAAGAGCCGGCCCGGGGTCTCTGCGGCGGGCGGGTCCGGGTTGGACACAACGGGAGCCGGCATCTTCAGGTTGTCCGGGACCGCGCCCGCTGGCGCGAAGAGAGAATGTTCAACTCCTCCCGATACTTCAGCACCGTCCGCCGGGCTACCCGCACGCCCTGCGCGTGGAGCAATGCGGCGATTTCCTGGTCGCTGTACGGGGCGTTCGGGTCTTCTGCGGCGATGATATTGGCAATCAGCCGCCGGTGGGAGAGCGAGCGGTCAAAGAAGTAGGAGAGCGGTACCACACGTCCGCTCAGCAGTTCGAGAAACTTGTCCGCCACGGCCCGGCTCACTGTGCTTTCGTGTACCTGCAAAAATGAGGCAAGTTGCGCCTGTGATAGGGAGCGCATGTCTTCATCCTGTTCGGAGCGGAAGTACGGTTCCTGCTCCACGAGCAATCGCTCCCCAAGCTGCTGCAGAATGAGGCTTCGGTCGTGAACCCCCTGCACCAGACGGCGGGCTCGGAGCATATACTCTTGCACGTGACTGATTTCGCCCGGGGAATAGAGCGCCGGCGTTGTCCGCATCCGCTGCCAGAGGCCGAGGTAGTGTGCATTCAGCCGGACTTCCGCGGATGCGCGTCCCGCGAGTTCCATTCGCAGTTGGTCCTGGTCGTCCCGGCAGACGCGCAGGTCGGGGCGAACGCGCTGCTGGTCCGGATCGCACTGGCCCAGGGTCCGGAAGCGGCGTCCCGGGTACGGGCTGAGGTTGCTCCGCAGCCACTGGACCGCATCCTCAATGTCTCTCTGGGGCACGCGGAGGCGGCGGGCGATGCTGCCGATACGCCCGGCGCCGAGCTCCTTCCAATAGGAAGCGATGATTTCCTCGACCACCACAAGCTCCGCGGCCTCGTCGTGGGCCGCCTTTGCCTGTGGGCCCGAGCCGTGTGCGTCGGCGAGCGCGGCCGCCTCCTCGCGGGCGGCCCGTGCCTGAATCAAGAGACACTCCTGCAGATTGCGGGCCCCGACCCCTGTCGGCTCTAAAGATTGGATATCGCACAGCACTGCATTGACCTGTGCAGGAGGCGCGCCGAGCGCCGCCACCGCTTCCGACGGGTCGCACCGGAGATACCCATCCTCATCCAGATTATCAATGAGGAACAGCCCTACCTGGAGATCGGCGCCATCGAGGACTGCCCGCGCCTGCCATCGCAGGGAGTCGAGCAGCGTCTCAGGGGCCACTGCCAGCGCTACGGGATCAAAATCATCCTCCGCAGGGCGCCGCACGCCTCCTGCCTCACTGGCTTCGTCACCGCGCCCCTGGTGGTCCGGGCGCCTGCCGGACCACGGACAACCGATACAAACCCGGCTGGGATGGTCACACTCGCCGCACCCTCCCTCCAGCACCGGCTCCAGGGCCGGGTTCTCGTGCTGCTCAAGCACCAGGCACTGATGCAGCTCGAGCTGCGGCATCTGCAGCAGGCGATTTGTGAGCAGGAGTTGTGGATCGGCCCGTTGCTGCTGTCGCTGGACGGTCCGCTGAGTTTGTGCGAGGGGCATGGAGTGCAAAGGCGCTGGCGGGGAGGCAAAATCGTGGGACGAGAAGCGCTGAGAGAGGAGCCGGAAGTGAGTGGGCTAGAATTTTCTCTGGTTGTGCCTCTGGTCCGCCAATCCCGGGTACTATTATGGAGTAGCACCGGTTCGTCTTCAGGATGAGCGTTCCTGCGACACGTCTCCGTCGTTGGTGCAGAGGCGCTGTACTGCCGCCAGTAGCGCGTCGTAGATAGGGGGTTTCGAGAATACGGCGCCGGCGCCGGCGCGTCTGGCCTCATCGAGTTGTTCGGGGCGCGTGCTACTCGTCAGTACGATTACCGGCATCGAGCGAGCAAGCGTCTCTACCACCCGCCGTCCGGCGCTGGGGTGGGCGCCGGGCAGGAGCCACTCGGTGAGCGCCAGCCGGAAGGGTGGCGCAGGCGGCGTAGCGCCGAGTAGCGCCAGGGCCTCGTCCGCCGACGCGGTGGAATGTGAACAGAATCCCTGCCGGAGCAGCAGCGCCGTGAGCGTGCGCCGCACCTCCGGATCCTCATCCACAATCAGAGCCCGCCCGCGTGGCGGCACTGTAGTCGTCGGGGTGCGGGGTGCGGCCCGGCGCTCAATGATCGGCAGGGTTACCGAGATGGTGGTGCCGATACCTTCGGCGCTTGTGACCTGGATGTCGCCTCCCAGGCTCTTGATCATCGCCAGGGATACCGAAAGTCCAAGCCCCTGCCCCTGGGTGCCGTCTGCCCGGTGGCTGTAGAACGGATCGAAGATCCGTCGCAAGTTCTCACGTGAGATCCCGACGCCGGTGTCGTGGAATTTCACTTCCAGCACCCCGGCGATCGGGTCCTCCTCGGCGCTCCGGACCGCCGCGCTGATGGTGAGAATGCCCCCGTGCGGCATCGCTTGCAGAGCGTTCAGCGTGAGATTGACGAAGATCTGGCTGAGGTAGTTCGGATCGGCCTCCACCTGGGGGAGGCGGGGCGCCACATCAGCGTTGCAGGTCACCGCGCGGGCGTGCGGGTGGTGGCGGGTCAAGCGCAGGGTCGACTCGACCATCTCCGGAATGCTCAGCCGCTGCAACTGGGGTTCGCCCCCCCGTGCAAACGCCAGAAGATCCCGTGCGACGCGGCCTCCTCGCATCGCGCCCTCGTGGATTTGCTGCGCGGACTCGGCCACGTGAGCGGGCAGATGCTCTTCTTCGGCGGTAAGTTTGAGCATTTGCGCGTCGCCGCCGATGGCTGCCAGGATGTTAGGGAACCGCGCAGAATTAATCCTCCCGTCAGGCGGGGACCACTCCCGGGATGGTCACGAACCACTTCCCCAGTGCCGGGAGACGCTCGATCTGCGTTTCCAGGGCGGCCATCTCGGGTGCGAGGAGCCGCACGCCG
>SYMT01000479.1 GCA_005805375.1 Actinomycetota bacterium | reverse complement strand
GGCGTGCGGCTCCTCGCACCCGAGATGGCCGCCCTGGAAACGCAGATCGAGCGTCTCCCGGCACTGGGGAAGTGGTTCGTGACCATCCCGGGAGTGGTCCCCGCCTGACGGGAGGATTAATTCTGCGCGGTTCCCTTACTCACCTTCAACAGCCGGGTTGGATCCACCTGTGCCCTCGGGGTGCAGAGCGTCACGCTGGCTCCGGGCGCCAGCAGTTGCTGCGGCGGCGGCAACTGCAGCAGTTCCAGTTGCTGCTGCTGGTAGAGATGAGGATACGGAGGCTTCCGATGAACCGAACTACCTTTCTCCTGGGGACACCGTTCCTGGCGATCGCATTCGCGACAGCAGTGACCGTAGTGGCGGTGCAGGCTCAGGACACCGCCCTCCGCGCGGACGAAGCGCAGGCGGTGGCGCAGGCTGCCCGCGGGCCGCGGCGGGAAACGTTGCGCGTCGTGCACGGGGCCCCTTTCGTGGGGGCGTTGACGCGGGAGACGATGACCGAGCGACTCAAGTCCTTTCTGGGCGAGTTCACAAAGCAGCACGGGGGGCAGGATTACCAGGTCAAGGGCACTGAGCGGTTCGGGAATTTCGAGCCGCGCGGAATAGTCCTCGTCTACTCGAATCCGGGTGACCGGCCGAACAGCCGCGTTCGGATGGCAGTGGGCATCACGATCCCGCCGCGCTACAAGATCCAGGTTCAGTCGCCACTGGTCATGACCCGCATCAACCGCAGTCAGACGTATACCGTACGCCGGAAGGGTCGCCTGGACCGCTTCCGCCAGATCGGTATGAAGCTCGCCGAAGAAACACGGATGAGATTGCCCGGCCTCGACGGCCCGGCGCAAGGGGGACAGCGACGGCAGCAGCCCATCGGCTTTATGCGCATGATGACTGACCCCAACAAAGTGGCCGACGACGATAATGACGCCGAGATAACGCTTCTCGGCGGCGAAGATGCCTCGGACAAGGATCAGTAGAGCTCAGTGAGCAGGGGAGAGCGGGCGGAAGGCTCTCGAACCACCGGTTTTCCGGTAGTTTGTGGCATGATCTCCTCGCCCGCTCTTTCCTTCTCCGGGGTGATGTGTGGCGCCGCTTGCCGGTCCTGACTTGCACACCGGCAAGACAATGTCTCGGCTTCCTTTCGCCCGGCTTTCCCTTCTTCCCCAGGGTCTGAATGGCACTTGACGTCTACCTGACAAACGCGTGCAATCTGCACTGCCGCTATTGCTTCAACCTGGATCGCGAGGACGCGCCGCGCGTGCCGCTCGATGACATCCGCACGATCCTGACGACCGCCTATCAGCGCGGGCATCGCTATGTCTCGGTCACCGGTGGCGAGCCGTTCCTGTACAAGGACGTTTTCCAGGTTCTGGACCATGCCCACGACGCGGGCTACTGGATCACGATCTTGACCCACGGCGGGTTGCTGGACCCGGGCCGAATTGAGGCGTTGAAACGCTACTGGCGACTGCGCGTCCGGATCAGCCTGGATGGCCCGGACCGCCAGACCCATGACCTGCTGCGGGGGGAAGGGACCTTCGACCACACCGTCGGCCGTATCCGCGCACTGGTACGGAGCGGCATCAACGTGGGAATCGGTGTCACAGTGAGTGAGCACAATCTGCCGTCCCTCGATACGATGCTCCGGTTCTGTGCGGAGTTGGGGGTTGCGTTCGTGCGGTGTTCCCCGGTCGCCCGCGTCAAGAAGGGGCGTGACGCGCATGTCGAGGCGTCCCTGCATGAGGGGTTGCTTGAGGCGATCATCCGCTTCACCCTCTCGCATCCTGAGTTGGTGGACCAGCCGCAGCCGACCGGCGCCGCTCCTCCTGCGTCCATCCCCGTGCTCACCACCCGGCGCTGCATGGCGGGAAAACACTTCCTCGGCATCACACCGGACCAGAAGATGGTACCCTGTCCGCTCATTGCCGAGCACCCGGCGGTTCAGAGTATCTACTTCGAGAACCAGACCAGCTTCGACCAACTCGGCGCTGCGATGGACCGCCTCTTTGCCGACATGGCCGGGCACCTGGGCGGCATCTGTCGCACGTGCGAGTTCCGCGACGTCTGCCAGGGGAGCTGCCTTGCCGAGAAGCTGTCGTTTGATCGCGCGCTGCACGACGAGCAGCCGGTGTGCACCAAGCTGATCCTGGAGCGTCTCCGCGACCGGTTTGATACCGCTGACTTCGACCGATTGGTGCGCTCCTGGGTCTGGCAATTGCAAACGACCCTGGAACCCACCGGCAGCCACGCCTGCATGCGGCAGTCTCCGTACTGGAGCCTCAATTTCAAGGTGGGGGACCGCTGGCGTGAGTCGGCCCTCCGTTTCCACTAGGCCCTGCACGATGAGAAAGAAGCCCGGACCGAAGGCGCCCCCCGCCGCGCAGAAGAAGGCAGTCACTCTGGAGGAGTTCCGCGACCAGGAGCAGGCGATCCTCAGCGAAATCGTAACCTTCTGCAACAACCTGACGCTTTCACTCTACGCCGACACCACCGTGGTCAAGACTCCGGAAGCGGTGTTTCGCGGGCAGGTGCTATCCCGGAACCGCTGGGTCTCCGAGGAGTACCTCCTGAACTATCGGCGTTCCCACTCCGATATGGGCGCGCTGATCGGGGTCAACAACTACCGTCTGCCGATGGCCGTCGCCGCGTTGATGCATCGCGACCGGGAAGAGGATGACTCGCAGCTCATCGCGCTGCCCCCCTACCAGAATCTCCGGGAGCCGCTCAGCGGCGTGGTGCGCAGTCGGCGGAGCGTACGGCAGTACTCCGGCCGACCGCTTACCCTCGTGCAGGTGTCTACCCTCCTGTTCCATGCGGCCGGAGTCACCGGGCGTCTGGAGGTGGACGTGCCGGCCGGTGCGGAAGCCCTGCTGGATGATCCCCATGTGGAGTTGCGCGCGACCGCTTCAGGAGGCGGCCTCTACCCGGTGGATCTATTCCTCCTCGCTACCAACGTAACCGGGCTGGCGTCCGGAGCCTACCGCTATCTGCCCCGGCAGCATGCCCTGGTGGCCGCCACCCGGCCTCTGCTCCCCGTGCCGCCGGTGGGCGATCTGGGCCAGTTCGGCGAGATGGAAGCAGAGAAGGCGGGTATGCTACTGGGGTACGTGTACAGCACGTCCGAGAACCAGCGGAAGTATGGCGACACGGGGCTGGCCTTCGCACTGATGGAAACCGGGGCTATAGCTGCTCACATCCACCTTGCCTGCACAGCACTGGGGTTGGGCTCCTGCGACGTCGGCTCCTTCGTCAAGGAACGGCTGGAGCGACTGTTCGACGCCGATGGGATGTCGCGCCATCTGCTCCACCTGACGGTCATCGGAAACCGGTAGAGAGAACGACATTGCTGACCATTGACACGGGCCCCGCCCGCGGGTATGTGCTGAACGATGGCGTCCGGGTCTTCCGCAGTGGCCATGAGATCCGCTTCCGCAAAGGCGTCTGGAGTTACAACGAGGCCACGTTACGCCTGGATGGGCAGGCCGGGGGGATCGTCCGGTTCTTCGAGGCGGTGTACCAAGCCCTGTTGCCGGGCCCCGGCGCCCGCGTAGACCCGCTCTTGCTCGGCAGGCAGCTTTCGGTGCCGCGAGACCAGCTCGAAGCCTCGACGGCTGTGCTGGAGAGCCTCCGGCAGCAGCAGTTCCTGCGCGATGCCGGCGAACCGGGGGCGGTGCAGTCGCTGCGCGCGCTGATGGGAGGTAGTCTCAGTGGTTTCGAAGAGTACGCGGGGGCGGCCCGGCCGGTGCTCTTCTTCACTGACAGCCCCTACGTGCGGGAAGTGGTAGGGACGCTGGCACGGCAGATCGGCCTGCCTCTGGATCTCATGGCTGAGGACACACTTGCCGAGCTCGCCCGCGCCGACCTGACCAGCCGCATTGATGCCGTCACCCACGCCGATGCGCTGGCCGAGTTCGAGCGACACTTCGTGCCGTATGCGTGCGTGCTGGGCACAGTTGCCGATCCGAACCTGTCACTGCTCCGCAACCTGAACCGGGTGTTGATCCGAGCCGAGAAGCCCCTCATTCTCGGACTGGTAGACGGCCCGTTCGCCACGCTGCTTTCAACTCTGGCGCCGAGCAGTGGCTGCTTCGAGTGCTACGAGCAGCGGATGCTGGCCCGCCTGCAGGACACGCTGGTTTACCACGAGTTCGTCACGGCTACCGCTGACGCCCCGGCAGGGGGCGCCGCCTTTGCCCCAACGCTGCATATGCTCACGGCAGGCGTGCTTGCCGAGGGGTTCCTCTACGCCAGTCTCAACACGCTTCGATTGGCGGGACGACTGGTGACCATCTACCAGCCACTGCTCGAGATCCAGGTGCAGGATCTACTGCGGGTGCCGTACTGTCCGGCCTGCGGCTTCATTGCGAAAGCGCAGATGAACGAGATGTACACCTCCACCCGCCGGATCGTGCAGGAGTTGCTGGACAAGGTCGAGATCCGGGAATCATGATGACCCGCTTTCGCGCCCCCACGCTCTCACACTACCCACAGGGGACCTATCTGGTCGAGGATGTGCTGAAGCGAGTGTGCGGTGAACAGGGCGGTATCACCCAGAGCCTGCTGGTCAGCCCGGTTCGCTATTCCGAGGATCTGGCGATCAAGTCCATCGTGGCGCAGATGCCGGGTTACCACCGGGTCCTGCGAGACCCACACCTCGAAATGCAGTACCACCTGAGTGGGTACGGGGTGTTCTACGAGGAGGCCCTCATTCGCCTGGCCGGGGAAGCCATTGAGCGCTACTCGCTCATGGTCGCGCAGAATACCCTGGCCGATCAGATCCGCTACGCCACGTACCGGGAAATGGCGCGCGAGGGGCGCGTGCTCCCCCTGGAACTCCTGCGGCTGTTTAGCGATGCGGATTACGAACGACTGGGTCGTGGACACTTCCGTGGCATGCAGCGCCTGGAACCGGATGATGTGGTCGGCTGGCTCCGCTGCGGGTCCCTGTTCGATCCGAGTCAGGACATCTGGGCGCCGGCGCAAATGCTGCTGGTCGGCTACCGGCTGAGTCGGGACCACCGCGAAGTGCCCTTCACCCCGGCGTTCTCGACCGGCACGGCCGCGCACGTGTCGGTGGCCAGGGCGCTGCAAAACGCCCTGCTGGAAGCGATTGAGATTGACGCGCTGATGCTGCACTGGTACACGGACCTGCGTGCACCGGTAGTGGAGGTGGACGATACCGCCATCGCCTCCCTCACGCCCGACCTGTTTGGCGCCCACTGTCGCCACGAAGTGCTGGCCCTGAACATTCGGGTGCTGGAGGAGGTGGAGGCGCATGCCCTGGCCGTGGCCCTGATCCACAAGCAGCGGGAGCGTCCCTACATCGTGCTCGGCGCGCAGGGACACCTCGATCCCCGCCGGGGCGTGTACCGCGGATTGATGGAGACCATCGCCATTGCGTTCCTCGGCATCTACGGCCCGCTGTTTATGCCGGAAGAGTACCTGGTCTCCACGCAGGGATCCGTCTTTACGGATCTGGACCGCAACGTGGGCTACTTCGCCGATCCCGCCGACGCGGACACGAAGCGTGCCGTGCTGGACCGCATGTGCGGCGGCCACCAGGCGCTCTCTACTCTCCCGAACTTTGAGACGGGTGATGCGGAGCACGACACGGCCCGCCTCATTCGCCAACTGGCTGCCGTGAGCGAGTACGGACTTTTCCTGGATGTCACTCCCCCCGAGACGCGCCCACTCGGCTGGCACGTGGTGCGCACGTTCCTCCCGGAATTGGTGACGATGTGCGTGCCGGGAGTGCCCTACAGCCATCATCCCCGGATGCAGCGCTACGGGGGGATCACCAATGAGTACCCCCACCCCCTTCCTTGACGGAGTGCTCCTGCTGGCCGGCTCCTACCCGGCCGGTTTCGGGCACACACTCTTCTCTCTCGGCTGGACCAACCCGACGTCCGCGCGCAGGGCGTTTCTTTCCTTCCAGGTCCTGCCCTACCTGCTCATCGCCTCAGGCATGGCGGTAGTCCGCCCAGACCTGATCTCATTCGTCACGCCGGGCATTCTGGGCCTGGTCGCGGCGGTCGCCGTCGCCCCACTGCTCCTGGCGGTGGAGTATCTCCTCACCCTGATGGGGAACCAGCCGGGGGAGCACACAGAAACGCAGAGAGAGGAGGGCGCCCGGTCCGCTCTCTCCTCGTTTCTCCGATCTCTTTCGTCGGCCCGACCGGTACTTCCCGAACTCTGGCAGGAACGCCTGTCCTGGGTGGAGCATGGACTGCTGACGCTCATCGTGATCGGCGAAGAGATCGTGTACCGGGGGATCTGGCTGGGGGTGCTGCGTGCCGCTGGACTGCCGGCGCCGATCGCGCTCCTCGGCAGTGCGCTGGCCTACGGGATCAACCACATCGCTCTCGGCCGACAGGTGCTCGTGGCCAAGACAGTGTCCGGCTGCGCGTACGGCGCCCTCTACCTCGCCGCAGGAGAGACGCTCTGGGTCCCCTGCTTGCTGCATGGGACCCAGAACTTCCTCCTGCTCTTCGCCCTCGGACGGAATCGGCGTGAATGATCCCATCACACTTGCCGGATTTCTCACAGCCGCGCTCTGCTTCACAGTGGGCTGGGGCCGCCTGCTGTGGTATCTGGCTGAGCATTCAACCCTCGTGCGGCGGGCTACGATTGCGGCGCTGGCGCATACCCGCCGCCCGCTCCCCGAGGTCCGCTCCTGGCTGCTGACGGTGCTCTACTGTGGGACGGGACTCCTGGTCGGGGGCTTGTTCGCGGCGGCGTGGCGGCTTCCCCCGGAGACATGGCGCCCGGAACTCGGCACTCAGGTCGCCCTGACGCTCCTGGGCACGACCGGCGCAATTTCGTTCACGGCACTCTGGGTGCACGCCGGCAGCAGCTTGATGCGGGCCGGGCCCGAGCGTTTCCGAGAGATGCGAGAGGTTCCCTGGATGGCCGGCCTGCGCCAGCTCCCTCCGGCTCTCGTGCCCTGGGTTGCGGCTGGAAGCGCCGCCGTGGAGGAGCTGCTATTTCGCGGTGTCCTCCTCCGCCTGCTCCTGGATCGCTTCGGGATCGCCGCATGGATCGCGATTGCCGTCGCTGGGGCGCTCTTTTGCCTCCAGCAGTTGCTCCAACTGCGAACACCCTTCCAGAGAATGGTTGTCGGAGGCGCCTGCGTGGCCCTGTCACTTGCCGGTGGACTGCTGGTCGTGCTCACCGGAGGGGCGCTCTCGGCCGTGATCTGTCATGCCTCCTTTGTGGTCTTCTATCTCCCGGAGCGAGGAACGGGCAACAGACAGCAGCGGGCTGCGGGCGGAAGTCGAGAGGGACAACGATGGTGATCCAGGTGAGCGGGCTCTGCAAGCAGTATGGAGAGATCCGGGCCCTACAGGACATCTCCCTCGACGTCGCCAGTCCGGCCGTCATCGGCCTTCTCGGCCCCAACGGCGCGGGAAAGACGACCTTCGTGGAGATCCTGGAAGGACTGCGCCGGCCGACCAGTGGCCGGGTTACCGTCCTGGGGCTCGATCCCGCCGCACACCCGCGGGCGCTGCGGGAGCGAATTGGTGTGCAGTTACAGGCGAACGCTCTGCCTCGCGAACTCACTCCTTTGGAAACACTCCGCCTCTTCGGCGCTTTCTTCACCCGGTCGCAGCGCCGACCGGTGGGGAATCAGGCACACACCCCACCCGGACAGCGAGCCTCTCCGCCGTCCCGGAGCGCACTCGAACTCCTGGACCGCGTGGGCATAGCGGACCACGCCCGGGCACGCAACTACACTCTCTCGGGCGGTCAGCAGCGTCGCCTGTCCCTGGCTCTCGCCCTGGTGAACGACCCGGAAGTCGTGCTGCTCGACGAGCCGACGAGCGGGCTGGACCCGGAGGCACGGCAGCAGGTGCATGCACTGCTGGCCGAACTGCGTGCGGCGGGGCGCACTGTCCTGTGGAGCACCCACTCCACCGAGGAGGCCGAGGAACTCTGTGATCGTGTGATCCTCCTGCGTTCGGGCCGGGTCGTGGCCGACGGCGCGCCGTTGGAGTTGGTAGGGCACGCGACCGGGCAAACGCAGTTCTGGATCCAGGTCGCCGGCGACCTGGATCCGGCGCCTCTGGAGCGCGCCGGTGCGGTGGTGCTGGGCAATGAGGGCAACTACCTCCGCCTGGCTGCCTCCAGCGCGCCTCCGGTGATCATTGCACTGGGCGAACTGGCACACCGCGGACAGATCGAGCTGGTGGACCTGCGGATGAAACGTCCCGGTCTGGAGGATGTGTACCTCGGCCTGATGCGGGACGCGGTGGAGGGCGCACCATGAGTGGTGTGCGGGGAACGCTTGCTCTGGCCATCGCCTTCCTCATCGAGACGTGGCGCAGCAAGCCCGCCGTCTTCTGGAACCTGCTGTTTCCCTGCCTGTATGTGGTCGGGATGGCGTATATCTTCGCGGCCGGCGAACCGGAGCGAGTAGCCCAGATCCTCCCCGGGATCATGACCATCAGCGTGATTACCGCGAGCTTCTTCGGCGTGTCGCTGCACATGGTCACCCTCCGGGAGCAGGAGATCTACCGCCGTTTCCGCGTCACTCCCGTCAGTGCCCTGGCGGTGGTGCTGGGACATGGGGTCACGGCGCTCATCAACATCACCGCCGGCGCGGTGCTCCAGTTGGGCCTCGCGCGCCTCGTCTTCGGCGTCACGCCGCGCGGCGGCGCGTTGGAAATCGCCGGTGCGGTGCTGCTGGCCGCGTTTGCCTTCATCCCACTCGGGCTGCTGGTGGGAAGCGCCGCGCGGGACATGCGCAGTGCCCCGGTGATCAGCAACATGCTGTTCATGCCGATGATGTTTCTCTCCGGCGCGGCGATGCCGCTCTCCCTGATGCCCGCGTGGCTCCAACGCCTGGCCCACCTGGTTCCGGCCACGTACGTTGTCGAGGTGCTCCGCGCCGCCATCGTGCACGGCAGCCTGGGTGGCGCTTTGACCGCCGCCGGGATCCTCGTGCTCACGGGCGCCGTCGCGCTGGGGTGCAACGTATTGCTGTTCCGCTGGGAAACCGAGGAGCCGATCAACCGCAAGGGGATGCTCGGCGCCCTCGCCCTCCTCGGCGGTGTGTATGCAGCCGCCTTTGTGGTGCGCATACCCCTCGAATCTGCCCTCCCGCGGCCCGATGCCCCACAGCGCGGCGTCGCCCGAACAGTGCTCCCGCCCCGCTCCCAGACCCTGAAGGGCATGACCATCGTGGACGGGATGGGTGGACGCATTGGCCGCGGTCGTATCGTCCTTCAGGATCGGCACATCGTCGAGGTCGGTCCGGACGATGGATCTCAGCCGGATGTCGGTGAGACTACGGATCTGTCCGGACAATTCCTCATTCCGGGGCTGATCGATTCCCACGTCCACATCGGCGGATCCGGGGGGGGCGCGGCCGAGAGCGACGAATTTGCTCCAGACCGCATGGTACACGACCTCCAGGTGTACCTCGCGATGGGGGTGACGTCGTTCGTATCAATGACGGACTCCCTCGGGGATCTGCGCGGCCTGCGGGACGCCGTGCTGCAAGGGACGATGCGCGCGCCGCGCCCCTTCTTTTCCGGGCCGGGCCTCACCGCGCCGGGGGGACATCCGGCCCGCTATTTCAGGATTATCCCGGGGATGGACCGTCAGCTCACCCGGCAGGTGACGATGGTCTCGGAGGCCGAAGCCGCGGTCTCTACACTGGCGGACCAGCGCGTAGACCTGATCAAGCTCTTTCTGGAGGCGGGATGGAGCGGAGACCCTGCGCCGCTGCTCGCCGAAACGGCCCTGCGGGCCGGCATTCGTGCTGCCCATCTGCGCGGCATGAAAGCCACCGTACACGTGGACACCGACGCGCACGCCCGACTTGCGCTTGCGGCCGGCGCTGACAGCCTGGAGCATGTGCCGCACGATTTGAGCGCAGCTACCGTGGCGCTGCTGGCGAGCCGGCGTGTGCCGGTGACCCCTACCCTGTCCGTAGGCGATGCGCAGAGCCGCATCGTGGACGGCACCTGGACCCCGGATGCGCTGACCCGGACCTGGATTCGTCCGGGTGTGCTCGCATCGCTCGATTCTCCGAACTCCTGGGTTGCCCGGGCACGCGCTTCAACGGCGGCGCGCGCGCACTACCGCCGGTTGTGGGCGGGAGTGCGCACTGCGGTACGGCGCTGCGTGAACGGAGGTGTGCTGCTTCTGGCCGGCAGCGATGCCGGAAATGCCGGGGTGTTCCACGGCCTGGCGCTGCTGCGCGAACTGGAATTGCTCGTGGAAGTAGGCGGCATGAAACCCTCGGACGCGCTCCTTGCGGCGACCAGCCGGGCAGCGGACCGGCTGGGTGCACGCGACCTGGGACGGGTGGCTCCCGGCGCCTTTGCGGATCTGGTCGTCCTGAAGGGCGACCCCACCCAGGACATCCGGGCGCTGCGGAACGTCCACTCCGTCTATCTCGGAGGCATCCGGCTGGAGCGGGACCGCCTGCTCACCACGTCTCCCGGTGGCTGGTCGCCAAGGGCGGAGACCGCGGTGGAATGAGCGAGCGGAAGAGACGCGAGCGGCGAGGGACGGGCGGCGACCGGCGAATCGACCGGACTCGCTTCTCTTCGCTCGTTCCCGTGCTGTACGTGCTGGCTGCGCATTGTCTCTCTGCCTGCACAACTCCCGCGGCCGGGCCGGAGCACGGGGGAGCCCACTCCGACCCGCGGCTCGCGGCCCCCAACCCAACACCTGCGAGCCGGGCCTCGAGTTTGCAGTTCGAGGACCGCGGACCGGACTCGGGAATCGCATTTCGCCTTGCCCTCCCGGCCAACGGTGACGCCGGCATTCGGGACACCATCGGGCATCCGGTCGCCCTGCTGGATGCAGACGCGGATGGCCTCCTGGACCTCTTGCTGGCAGGCCCGGACCGGGTGGAACTTTACCGCAATCAGGGCGCGTGGCGCTTCCGCCGGTGGGAGACCACCGGTCTGAGGCAGGCGGGTTACTGGCAGGGAGTGGCGGTGGGGGATATGGATCGAGACGGCCGGCCGGATCTGTTCCTCTCCGGCTTTGGATGCGCCGGGCTTTACCTGAATCGGGGGGAGGGACGCTTTCAAGACGTGACCCGCGTGGCGGGGCTGCCCCACCCCAACCCGGGACGGTGGGACACCGGCGCGGCGTTCGCCGATATGGACCTGGACGGAGACCTGGATCTCTATGTCAGCGCCTATGTTGAGCTGGGCGGCAGGCGGGGCATCTGCACCTACCCCGGTGGCGTGCGCACGGCGTGCAGTCCGACCATGTTCCCGCCCCAGCGTGGAGTTCTGTATGAAAACGATGGCGCCGGACACTTCCGCGATGTCACCCGGCATCGGGGGCTGGACGCCGCTCACGGAAACGGCCTGGGAGTCGTGTTTGGGGACCTGAACGCAGACGGGTTCCCCGAGCTCTATCTGGCCAACGACCAGCTTGAGTGCGACCTGTTCCTCAACAAGGCGGGCAAGCGGTTCGTCCCCCGAGGGGTGGAGTCCGGCACCGCATTCGGCGCCAACGGCGGCCCCCAGTCCGGGATGGGCGTGGACCTGGGCGACTATGACAACGACGGCCGGCCGGACCTGGTCGTGACCAATTACCTCCGCGAACCCACCAGCCTTTACCACAACCTGGGAGACGGTCTTTTCTCCAACGAGTCGGCCCGCTCCGGCCTTGGAAGCGCCACCGTCTCGACCGTCGGCTGGGGTGTCAAGTGGGCGGACTTCGACAACGACGGCTGGCTGGACCTCGCCGTGGCGAACGGCCACCCGCTGCATCGTATCGCGGCTCTGGACCCTTCGACTACCGCCCGGCAACCATTCCAGGTGTTCCGGAATGGCGGTGATGGGTCCCTTCAGGAGCAGAAATCGCTGTTCGGGCAGGCGCCGGCGCGGAACGACGATCCGTCGTCGTCCGCCACCGAGCGGAGGATAACCACCGGCGGATTGCCCCGGCACGCGCCCGGCACGCCCCAACCGGGCAACCACGGGGGGTTGCCCCTACACGGGCGGGCGCTGTGCGTCGGCGACGTGGACAATGACGGGATGGTAGATCTCATCATCTCCGACCTGGACGGCGTCCCACTCCTGCTGCGCAACACAACCCCGTCACCGAATCGCCGGCTCTCCGTCCGGCTGAAGGGTCCGCGTCCTGCGGAGGGCGTACGGGTGGAAGTGACGGTTCGCGGGCGCACTCTGATCCGTGCGAGCACCACCGCCGGCAGCTTCTTCGCTGCCAGTGATCCACGCGTGCATTTCGGCCTCGGCGACGCACGCACCGCCGACCGGGTGCTGATTCGCTGGCCCGACGGCCGGAATGAGACGCGAACCCAGGTGCCCGCCGACCAGGAACTGGTGATCCACCCGCCGTAGTATGGAGTCCGGCAACTCCGATTGCCGGGGCTCCGCAGACCCCACCACACACGGCACGGATGACCCAGGCGACGCCGAGCGGACGCAGCGCGGCCTCGAATGTGGAGTCCGGCAACTCCGATCGCCGGGGAACCCCCCAACGCAGCGGAACCCGGAAGCAGAACGGTGACGATTCACACACGGGACCTGTGCAAGTGCTGCGAACCGCTCCAGGCACTTCCGGGTGTATCGGTGGATTTAGCCGAGTGTGCCGCTCCGGGAAGGTGCATCATGGAGGAGGGAAATGTACCCATCCGGCGGAGAAAGGAAGCAACGGATGCCCGCAAGCAACCCCGCGCATTCGGCAGGACCCCTGCATTGGCTTCGACCACGACTTCTGGGCGCCTGGTGGGGCCTCGTGTTCGGGCTCGCACTCGGAACCGGAGCCGGTGGGATGGTGGCAGTTTCGACTTACCCTGCGGCGTTTCCCATTTGCATCCTCTTTGGGCTCTGGGAGGGCATCGTGCCGGGGGCGATTGCGGGCACGGTGCTCGGATGGGTGTCGGTACGCGGCACCACACTCCGCAGAATGCTGGTGGGAGCGATCTTATGGTTCCTCGCCGGTGGAATGGCCGGCGGACACTATGCCTGGAGAAGCCACGCGTCTACTGAAGGCCTGTGGGTACAATCGGGGAGTGCGATGGTGCTTTTCAGCGTTCTCGGGGCGGCATGGGCGTGTCCGGCGGGAGCGATCGTCGCCGCCCTGTGCGGCGCCCTGGTGAACCCCCGGGCCCGCCGGCACGTCGAGGCTCCTAACGGGGGAGTGTGGCGGCAGTTGAGGCACCGGGAAGGCGGGGAACTTCTGGTGGTCGGCATCGCCAATGCCGCGGCGATCGGCATTCCGTACGCCTCGGTCACGACCACCGCACTCTCCGTCCTCCCTCGCATGGATGGCTTCAGCGTGATCGCCTGGGCGACCTTCGGATCCTGGGTGGGATTCTGGGCGTCACTGGGGTTGGGACCACTCTTCCTCCTGACAAACCGCACCAGGATGTTGCGGCTCAGCCTCGTCTGGGGTGGCGTCGTGGGTGTCTGCGCTGCCCTCCTGGGAGCTTCTTTTCGCTCCGCGGACAACATGGTACTTGATGTGACGCGGGATGTGTGTGTGACAACGATCGTGGGGCTCCTGGGCGGGTGGCTGGTGTGGATGCGCCTTGATGGCGTACGCGACCGGCTGCCGGTGGAAGAGTGAGAGCTTCGGGCACGGATAGGGATCCCCCATCCGGATGGGAGTGCATCCACGGACACAAGCTGAGCCGCGCAGCCTGCCCCTACGCCAGCAGGTCCTTTACCACATGCCCGTGCACGTCCGTGAGACGGTAGCGGCGCCCCTGAAATGAGTAGGTGAGGCGCTCGTGGTCCAGTCCGAGCAGGTGCAGGAGCGTCGCCTGAAAGTCGTGGACATGCACCGCACCGGGCGTGAATTCGTCCTTGCTCGGATCAATCGCATTCCCGGCGGCGTCGGCCACATTGTACCCGTAGGCGTCCGTTTGCCCGTAGGTGGTGCCCGGCTTGATGCCCCCGCCGGCGGCCCAGAGGGAAAAACAGCGCGGATGGTGGTCGCGACCGTAGTTGTCCTTCGTCATCTTGCCCTGGCAATAGGAGGTGCGCCCGAACTCCCCGCCCCAGACCACCACCGTGTCCTCCAGCATGCCCCTCTGCTTGAGATCCCACACCAGCGCGGCGCTGGCTCGATCCACCTCGCGGGCTGTGGCCCGCATCGCCGAGGGTAGATTGCCGTGGTGGTCCCAGCCCTGGTGGTAGAGCTGAATGAAGCGCACCCCGCGCTCGGCCAGGCGCCGCGCCAGCAGGCAGTTGGCCGCGAACGTGCCCGGCTTGCGCGCTTCTTCGCCATAGAGCGCGAAGGTGGAGTCTGCTTCCCCCGTCAGGTCGGTGACTTCGGGGACGCTGGTCTGCATGCGGTAGGCCAGTTCATACTGGGCGATCCGGGACGAGATTTCCGGATCCAGTTCCCGCGCGTACTGAGCCTCGTTCAGCGCTTTGACGGTATCCAGCAGGGCGCGCCGGCTGCCGGGAGTCACTCCCTCCGGATTGGTGAGGTACAACACCGGCTCCTTTCCCGAGCGGAACTGCACCCCCTGAAACCGTGATTCCAGGAATCCGCTGCCCCAGAGGCGCGAGTAGAGCGGTTGATCCCCCTTTCCCGGCGTGACCAGCACCACAAACGCCGGCAGGTTGCGATTCGGGGAACCCAGGCCGTACGAAACCCACGACCCAAGCGACGGGCGCCCGGCAATCTGCGCGCCCGTCTGAAAAAACGTGATGGCCGGATCGTGGTTGATCGCCTCGGTCCACATCGAGCGGATGATGCAGATCTCATCGGCGATCCGGGCCGTGTGCGGGAGGATCTCGGAGAGCCACGCGCCACTCTTCCCATGCTGTGCGAACCGGAACGCCGAACCCGCGAGCGGCCACACTGCCTGGTTGGCGCTCATCGCCGTGAGGCGCTGTCCCCGGCGCACCTCGTCCGGAAGGCCCTCGCCGTGCCTCTCGTTGAGGAGCGGCTTGTAGTCGAACAGGTCCTGCGCCGCCGGTCCTCCACTCTGGAAGAGGTAGATGACCCGCTTCGCCTTCGGGGCAAAGTGCGGCGCCGCGGCGCCTTCCTGCGCCGCGGCCTCTCCGGCAGAAAGTTCCGCCAGCCCCAGCGCCCCCAGCCCGAGCGTCGCACGCGAGAGAAAATGGCGGCGCGTGACCGCCAGCAGGTTCAGCAGTTCCATGATGTTTTGCGAAGCATTCTCGAACAGTGGGTGTTTCCCGTCAGTTATCAGATCGGAAAGAGGTCGGCCAGCGAGCGCGCGCTCAGCAACTGTCTGCCCAGTTCGCGGCAGCCGTCCGGCGTTTCTTGCTCGATCCGGGCTTGCACTCCTCCCGGCAGCGGTCCGAAGCGAGCTCGCAACAATTCCTCCAGGAACGAGCGCGCCTCCGCCGTCGTGCCTACCTCCACGCCTTCCACGTTGCCTCCGTCACGCAAGCCTTCAGCGGAGGTCTTCTCGGTCATTGCGATCTCCTGTTTTGCCGTCCGCCGGAACTTTGACCGTGTCCCGCCAGGAAGGCGGGATCAGCAGTTCCCTGATGTTCGGCGATCGGCGTCCACCGTCCGGCCGCCCCTACATTGTGGCGGCCCCTGTTGCCGGAGGGAGTTGCAATTCATCCCAACTCTTGACTCTGAGGATGCGCAGATGAATCTGCTCCAGGACGGAAAGGTCCCCAATCGCGTGCAGCCTGGACTGCACAGCCGCGTCGGACTCACCCAGGAGGTCCGTGCCGAGGGCGAGCACCAGCTTACGCGCCTCGTTCAACGCCGAACGACGCGTGACGAATTGGTAGGTGGAGGATTCTTCGATGCCGCGCATGGCAAGTAGCGTCCTTTCGATCCGTGGCTGCTCGTGTCGGATGCCCGCCAGAAAGTAGGTCTTTCCCCAGAGTTCCCCGGCCTCCGCGTAAGGCACATCGGGGTTGTTGATTCGCTTCGCCATCTCCTGGATGACCGCCTCGAGCACTTCTCCACCGGCACACAGAGTCGCCAGCGGGAGAACCCCCAGGCCGGCCTGGAGCACCGCATCCACCGGAATCTCCCAAACCCTGATGAACCAGATGCGCACGTGCAGTTCATCCGGCGCCTCGACCCCGTAGCCGTAGGAACCCGTGAACTCCGGCCGATCCGCCTGGGGACGCAGCAACAGCACCACGGAGCGGACCAGGAGCTGGGAGCGATGATGCTCGATTGCATTGTACATCAGCACTCTGGGTTGCAGCCGGGGATCGTTGCCCGCCTGTGCGTCGAAGTTCAGCACCCACGGAAACGGGAGGCGAAAACGGAACACGCGGTCAGTGCGCACCTCGATCGTGGAGAGTTCCACATTGCCCAGTTCGGCGGGACCGTACGCATCGAGTTCCAGAAAGGCCACCCAATCGCCCGGATAGCGGTCAATCAGCTCCTTGATCGTGATGTCGTACGGGTGATGGGCGCCGGGGCGCGGGCGTGTTGCCTCCTCCGGCTTCGAGGTTGTGTCTCTGTTCATTTCCCATCCCGCTACCGTTTCCAGATCGCTGTGTCCAGGCTCAGCACCGCCTGCGCGACGATCGTGGCCGCGGCAACTTCGGAAGCGGGGAGATCCGGGCTCGCCTTCCGATCCCCGATGGCGAGGAGCTTTGTGGCCCGGTCCGGCGCCCGGGAAAACTCGGCGAGTTGTTGCTCGTAGAGCGCCGTCAGCAGTTTCTGTTCCTGAGGGTGCGGCTCGCGCGCTACTACGCGCCGGAAGGCGAAGCGGACCCGTTCATCCGCGGTGGTTCCGCCCTCGCGCACGGCGCGCTCTCCCAGAACGCGGGCCGCCTCGACGTACTGCGGGTCGTTCAACAGCACCAGCGCCTGGAGCGGAGTCGAAGTGGTCTGGCGCCGCGCGACACACACTTCGCGGCTCACTGCGTCGAACACCAGCATGTTCGGCAGCGGCGCAGTGCGCTTCCAGACGCTGTAGAGGCTGCGGCGATAAAGATCCCTGCCCACGCTCTGGCGATAGGCAGGGCTCATCGTGTTGCTCTCCCGCCAGAGGTCGCCCGGCTGATAAGGACTGACGGGCGGGCCGCCTACCCGCTCGTCCAGCAGACCTGCTCCGGCCAGCGCCAGATCGCGGATGGTCTCCGCCGGCAGGCGATGACTGGGACCCCGGGCGTACAGCGCGTTCTGTGGGTCGTGCTTCTGTAAATCCGGCCGCAGGGCAGAGGCCTGGCGGTAGGTGGCGGAGAGCACGATCTTCCGCATCAGTCGCTTCGTGTCCCACCCGGAAGAGATGAAGTCCCGTGCCAGCCAGTCCAGCAGCGCCGGGTGGGTAGGGGGCCGGCCCTGGATGCCGAAATTCTCCTGGGTCTCAACCAGCCCGCGCCCAAAGCACTGGGCCCACATCCGGTTGACCGCCACACGCGCCGTGAGGGGATGGTCCGGTTGGGTGACCCACCGGGCCAGACCCAGACGATTGCGGGGGAGATCGGACGGCCAGGGCCGCACGGAGGCCGGCACGCCGCGCTCGGCCCGGTTGGCTTCGGAGCGGGGCGCGTCGTATCGTCCGCGGGCCAGCACGTGAGTGGGCCTGGGCGATGGCATCTCGCGCATCACCGCGATCTCGAACTGCGCCTCTTCCGCCGCCACTACCCGTTGTCGCGCCGCCTGCAGGGCGGCCATCCGGGCCCGGGTTTCGGGGTCCACGGCCGACAGGTAATACTCGCGCAGCGCGGACTCATCGGCCGCCGGCCGGGTAAGTGCCTCGGACAGACGCTTGCCGCCGGCAATTTGAGCGACTTCCAGCGGTGTCAGCGCGCGGGTGTAGATCTCCAGTTCGTCGAGGCGCCCGTTCGTCAGGCCTTTGTCACGGAACCGTTGCCCGAACACCAGGGTGTGCTGGCGCGTGTCCTTGACGAGATGGTCCTTGACGACTTCAACGGCCGCCGGCGCGCCGTCCAGATGCAGGCGCAGACCCGACGCCCGGCTGGACCCATCGTACGTGACCGCTACGTGCATCCACTTGCCGCGCGCCACAGCCTGGCGCGCGCGTACGGCGATCGCGTTTCCGGGCCAGTGGCGGAACATCCGGGCGGTGAGATAGCCCTGTTCCACGATGAGATCATAACCGTGGGGGCCGGTGTCGGTTCCGCTGCACGCCTGGAACACGACCGCCGGCTCGGCGGCGCGCCCCGGGTCCAGGAGCCAGAAGGCGATGGTGAATGGGGTGGTCCGGGAGAAACGCCCCAACGCCGGAAAGCTCACGCTGTTTTCGCCGTCGAACAGCGCCGCCGAGCCGCTCCGGCCGGGCGCTAACGACACCACGTCCCCCCGCTTGCCGCCTTCTTTCGCCCCCGGTTCCCGGTTCGGGAGGGCATCCCCATCGAACTGCTCGAAGTCGAAATGGCCGATCCGGTCCGGGACCGCAGCGCGGGGCCGCCCCGCCATCCAGGTGCGAAACGGGCCATCCCGCTCCTGCCGCACCTGCACCAGTTCCTGCTCTGCCCGCGCCAGGTTGGTGCGGGCGGCCTCGAACTCTTGCTCCTGCGCCGGTGTGGGGAGCAGCAGGGACGGAGAGGGCACGATGTCGGCCCGATCGTACAGCCCGTGTTCGTCAATCGTATTGAAGAACGCCGAGAGGGCATAGTAGTCCCGCTGCGAGATCGGATCGTATTTGTGATCGTGACACCGGGCGCACTCGACGGTGAGACCCAGCACGGCAGTACTGAATGTATTCACGCGGTCCGCGACCCCCTCCAGCCGCCACTCCTCCGGGACGCTTCCGCCTTCGTTCGTCATCCGGTGCAGGCGGTTGAACGCGGTCGCCAGTTGCTGCTCGCGCGTGGCGTTGGGGAGCAAGTCTCCGGCGATCTGCCACGTCAGGAACTGATCGTAGGGGAGGTTTTCGTTGAATGCTTTCACCACCCAGTCACGGTATGGCCAGGTAGGGCACAACTGGTCGCTCTGGTAACCGTACGAGTCGGCATAGCGGGACAGGTCCAGCCACGGCGCCGCCATCCGCTCCCCGAATCGGGGCGATGCCAGCAGGCGATCCACCACCCGGCTTATATCCTTCTCCTTGAGGAACGCGTCCACCTCGGCCGGGGTCGGCGGCAGCCCGGTCAGGTCGAGCGTCACCCGGCGGATCCAGTCGGCAGGCGCAGCCTCCGGAGACGGGCGGAGCCCCGCCTGCTCCAGACGCGCCAGCACGAAACGATCGAGATCCTCGCGGGGCCAGGCGCGATCACGGACGGCCGGCGCCGGCACCCGCGCCGGGACGGGAACGAACGACCAGTGCGGCTCGTACGGGGCTCCCGCCGCAATCCAGCGGCGCAGCAAGGTCTTCTGCGGCTCGGTCAGCGTCTTGTGTGACGCCGGCGGCGGCATGCGCCGGGAGGGGTTTGTTTCGAATACCCGGGCCAGAAGGCGACTGGTCTGCGGCCGGCCGGGTGACAACACTCCCTGGCCCACCTCCCGCAGATCCAGACGCAGCCCGGCCATGCGCTTCGCCTGGTCTGGGCCATGACACTGGAAGCAGTTCTCCGCGAGGATCGGCCGAATGTCGCGATTGTAGCGCGGAGCAGCGCCGGCGCCGGCTCCCCCGCCGCTCCGTGGGGCCGCGGACCCCTGCACCCCAATCCAGGAGGCCCAGATGAGTGCCGCCCCCACTGCCGCCACGAAGTCCCGACCCCGCATCCGCTTCCGCTTGACCACGCCGTGCTCCCTTTCAAGAGGGTAGAGGAAAGAAGGGAGTGGAGCGAAGGGGATTGGTGCATCCCGCTTCTCCTCGTCCCGTCGGGCGAAGAGGGGCGCAGGCGGCCACGCGCTTGCCTTCCTCTCCCCTACCCCATTGTGACCCATCAGCCGTCCCGGAGTTGCGGCCGGAGAGACTCGCCGTGGACGGGGAAACGCTCAGGTCGGGAAGAGATCGGCCAGGGAGCGCGCGCCCAGTAGCCGTCTGCCCAGTTCCCGGCAGCCTTCCCGCGTCTCCTGTTCGATCCGGGCCTGCACCCCTCCCGGCAGCGGCCCGAAGCGAGCTCGCAACAATTCCTCCAGGAACGAGCGCGCCTCCGTCGTCGTGCCTTCCACTCTGCCCTTCTCTTCGCCCTCCGCCTTACCTTCGTCGCGCAAAACTTCAGCGTAGGTTTTCTCGGTCATTGCGATCTCCTGTTTCGCCGTGCGCCGGAACTTTGACCGCTCCGCTGCCTGCACAATCATCTCATCCAGGGTCGGTCGTTCCCGCGCTCCCCGTCGGTGATGCACCACCATTCGCAGGAAGTGTACCAGTCTCAGCCACTGAAGGAGCATTTCTTCCGGCATCTGGTTCAGTTCCTCCAGCCCGTGCGCCACCGCAGTGTGAAACCGCGCTCCGCGCACCCCGTCTTGCTGCATCACCCGCAGCACCGGCGCCAGCGGTCCCGCAGCCGCCACTTGCTCCGGCGGCAGATTGCGCAGGGGGACGAACAGGGTCTCCCACGCGGGCACGCAGGGCGCCATCCCCTCCGGACAGTCCATAAGGTCCAGCAGCCGCGGCGAGAAGTCCCACACCTCCGTGCCGGTGTAGAACACCACCGGCAGGATCGGAGTGTAGCGTCGCTCCGCAGGTGGTACATCCGCAGTTTCGAGTTCGGCCTTTTGCCGTGCCCACAGGTGCGTCATGTAGAGCAGCACCCGCATCGTCATCTCCGGATCGGGCAGAGTTTGCTGCTCCAACAGCACCAGGATCCAGAGGAAGCGGCCCTCTGCCGGATCCCCGACCCGGTAGGGGATGCGCCAGATCACATCGCTCTCGGCCCGGCGCAGATCGGGGGGGAGGAAACTGCGGTCTACGGGTTCCGCGCGGGCCACATCCAGGCGTTCGGCCAGGTCGGGGGCGGCAGTGTGCAGGAACCAGACGAGGATGCAGGCATCCCCGAAGAGCCAGCGCCAGCCGCGATCATTGAACTCGCGGATCACGGGCCTGGGCGGTCGTACCTGGGCCGGCTTGGTGGGGAATCGGTAGGGGCGGCGGGCCATGAGACACTTCAGTTTGGAGTTTCGGGTTTCCGACTCGTCGGCGTCGAAGCACCGGTTTCGAGTTTCGAGGATGAGTTCGGGTTTCGGGTTTTGTCCTCGAACTTGCAACAGGTTCCCTGGTCACCGGCGGCACACCGATCCGATCCGCCCCATCGGTCCCATCCGCCCCATCTGTCCAATCCGAGCACGAGGACGCCGCCGGATCGGCCGAATCGCAAATCCTAATCCTCGGGCCGTTCGTCCACCACCGCAAGGTTGCCGTCCACGAGAGCGCGGTAGAAGCAACTCCGGTAGCCATCGTGGCAGGCGACACCGTCCTGTCGAACCCGTACGAGGAGGCAATCTTTGTCGCAGTCGGTGCGGACCTCCACGACATGCTGGAAGTGACCGCTCGTCTCGCCCTTCACCCAGAACTTCTGACGGCTCCGGCTCCAATACGTCACCCGGCCGGTCGCCAGGGTGCGCTCGACTGCCTCCGCATTCATGTACCCCACCATCAACACCTGGTGGTTTTCCGCATCCTGGATCACCGCCGGGACCAGATCGCTGCCGTCGTACTTGAGTGTCTCGGAAAAGCGCATCGCTTCACAGCCTCACCGGGACGCCGTGGTCCCGCAGATAGGTCTTCATCTCGCGGATCGAATGGATCTGGTAGTGGATGAGAGAGGCCACCAGTGCGGCCTCGGCGCCCCCGGTCGTGACGCCTTCATAGATGTGCTGGAGAGTGCCGGCTCCCCCGGACGCGATGACCGGAATCGGCACGGTATCCGCCACGCGGCGGGTCAGCGTCAGTTCGTAGCCGGCCTGAGTCCCATCGGCATCCATGCTCGTCAGCAGAATCTCCCCAGCGCCGCGGCGTGCGACCTCCTCAGCCCAGTGCACCGCGTCGAGCCCGGTGGGGGTTCGTCCACCGTTTACGTACACCTCGTACCAGCCGTCGGGCCGCAGCTTCCCGTCAATCGCCACCACGATGCATTGAGAACCGAAACGATCGGCGCCTTCCCCGATCAGGTCCGGGGTGCGGACGGCACTGGAGTTGATGAAAATCTTGTCGGCGCCGGTTTTCAGGATCTCCCGCATCTCCTCGACCGTCCGAATCCCTCCCCCGACGGTGAACGGAATGAAGACTTCCTCAGCCACTCGCCGGGCCACATCCAGGATGATGCCCCGCTTCTCGTGGGACGCCGTGATGTCCAGAAACACAATCTCATCCGCCCCCTCCGCGTCGTACAGGCGGGCCAGATCCACCGGGTCGCCCGCGTCGCGGGGATTCAGGAAGCGGACGCACTTGACGACTCGCCCCTCTTGAATGTCCAGTGCGGGGATGATGCGCCGGGAAACCATCAGGCGTTCCTCACGCGGGCGAGTGCTTCGGGCAATAGTACCGCGCCGGTGTAGAGCGCTCTCCCCACAATGACCCCCTCCACCCCTGCCGGCGCGAGTTCCGCCACGCGCACGATGTGCTCCAGGCTCCCGATCCCCCCTGAGGCGATGACCGGGATCGCCAGGGAAGCGGCCAACCGGCGCGTACTCTCGAGACTCGGCCCGTCTCCGGTGCCATCCGTCGCAATGTCGGTGAAGACGACCCGGCGGGCTCCCGCTTCCTGCAGGCGTTGCGCCAGTTCGAGAACATCCCAGCCGGAATCCTCGCGCCATCCGGCCACCGCCACCCGGCCATTGCGTGCATCCAGGCCGAGAATGAGCCGATCCCCCAGTTCTCCGAACAACGCTGCCGCCGTGTCCGGGTCCCGGGCGGCTGTCGTCCCGACCACTGCCCGTTCCACCCCCGCGTCGAGCACTCGCGCAGCCGCGTCCCGGCTGCGGATGCCGCCCCCGGTCTGCACCGGAATGCGGAGCGCCGCCGCGATGCGCCGGATCCAGGCCAGGTTGACCGGCTCTCCGGTGCGTGCCGCATCCAGATCCACCACGTGCAGACGTGACGCTCCCTCCGCTTCCCACCGAAGCGCCATCTCGACGGGATCCTCTCCGTAGATCGTCTCCCGCGCGTAGTCGCCCTGCAGCAGCCGCACGCATTTCCCGTCCCGCAGATCAATTGCCGGAATGATCACGAACGGCTCACCAACCCTCAGTCCCACATCACCCTCCCCCTATTTCCTATTTCCTAAACCCCGACGAAATTCGACAGGATGTGAAGCCCGATGTCGCCGCTCTTTTCCGGGTGAAACTGGGTGGCGTAGAGATTGCCCCGCTGCAGGGCTGCGGCGAACGGGCCGGCATGGTCGCAGGTTGCCGTGGTAACGGAGGCGTCCGCGGGGACACAGTGATAGCTGTGGACAAAAAACACCTGCGCCCCCTCTGATAGGCCGGCGAACAGGGGACTGGCGCGCGGGAACTGCAGCGCGTTCCAGCCCATGTGCGGCACCTTCAGGTCAGGATGCTCGCTCACGTCGAAGCGAACGACCTGCCCCGGAAGGAGATCCAATCCTGTGTGCTCACCCAGTTCCTCGCTCTCCGTCAGCAGGAGCTGCATCCCCAGGCAGATACCAAGAAACGGCCGCCTGGACCGGGCAAAGTCGGTGACAGCCGTCGCCAACGAGGTGCCGGAGGCGCCGGGGGCGCGGAGACGCTCCATTGCAGCCCCGAACGCACCGACGCCCGGGAGGATCAGGCGATCCGCCCTGCCGATCTCCGCCGGGTCGGCCGTGACGGAGGCCGTCTGGCCGATCTTCTGGAGCGCCTTCTCGACGCTGCGGAGGTTGCCCATGCCGTAGTCTACAATTGCGATCATCAGAAAAGCCGAAAGCCGCCGCACCCCGGGGGCGCGGCGGCTGGAGACAGGGGTTCCTCTCCCCATTCAGGCGACAGGCGCGCGCGCTATGCATCCGGGCTCGTGGCCCGGGCGCCGATGGTGATGGAGAGGAACAGGATTGAAGAGCATCGGGTTTGTTTTAGCACTCCCGGCACACCGAGGTCAAGATGCACAGGTTCCAGGCAGGACGTTTTCGAGGTCGCCCGCCGGCCCCAAGAGTCGGTCCAACGCGGCTCCGGTCGGCCTGATAGCCGGCCGAGGGTATGCCTCACCCGGGTTTGTGGCTCGATGTTCGCCACCGCCGTACCCGAGCCACGCGCGTGTGCAAGTGGTGGCCCCGTCCCCCGGGGCGCCGCCGCCTACCCCGGCACGTG
>SYMT01000478.1 GCA_005805375.1 Actinomycetota bacterium | reverse complement strand
CGGCGTGCGGCTCCTCGCACCCGAGATGGCCGCCCTGGAAACGCAGATCGAGCGTCTCCCGGCACTGGGGAAGTGGTTCGTGACCATCCCGGGAGTGGTCCCCGCCTGACGGGAGGATTAATTCTGCGCGGTTCCCTAACGTGGGTGTGCGTGCCTGCTCCAAGACAGGCATGCACACCGCAACTGTCAGTCACCGCGCCCAGAGATGCGACGGTGCGTTCCATCGGTCGGGTTCACGATTCGCACGATTCCCGAGTTCGAACGCTTCGGGGACTTTGATGGTCAATGAGGGCTCCCCCCCAACCGACTCCGGATCAGCGTACGAGATCCCGGACGAATCTACTCCGAAGAAGCTCGCAAAGACTCGAGTCAGCAGATACACTTCGCTGAAGCCCTGCAAACTCGGACTGGAACGCATCGTCTCGATTTCGATCCGCGTAGTTTCGCGCCTGACCTTCTCAAAAGATTCGAAGCCGTTCTGAACAATCGACCCACCGGGGACTTGCCCTGCCATAATCCAGTGCTGGACTGCGGCCGGGCTGCCATAATAGTTGTGTACCTCCCTCTCGCCCATCCGATACACGAGCGCCCGCCCCTCCTTCACCAATGCGTAGCACTGCCTTCCGGGATCGTACAGGACCTGGCACGAACTTGGCAGCATCCACAGCGGCAACCAAGTGCGTTCCCGATCGTGCAAAACCTCGACGTGATGGATTTCCCTTACCCCAGATGGAGTCATCAGCACGATCTTGAATCGCAGTACTCGGTCATCGGACGAGCCTTTGCCCCCGGGCAGGCTGCCTGCGGCCCCGGTGATCCCATCCGGTTTGCTGGGGACGGTGGCCGACGGATAGCACCCGCCAAATTGTATTGCAAGACCCACCACCGCGATGATGGGGATGAGGTAGGAGATGAATTGTGCCATGAACTTGTCCTTTCGCTCATGTGGGATCTTAGGCATGCTCGAACACTCCTGTCAACGGCATCCGCACAATATACAGCCGCCGATTATGGGCTACGTACTTAAGTTTGATCCAAATTGACGGCGACCTGCTTCCCGCCGAGGAGCGTCTGCAGTGCGGCGACCAACAGCCGCGCGAGGGGGGCCCCCTTCCGCATCCACCGCGGAAGGACCTGTCACCATGTCACTCTGCGGCGAGCAACTTCGCCAGCGCCTCCAGGCCCGTATCGCCGACGCGGACGCCGAGTTCCTCTGCCTGCCGGGTCGCTTCTACGATCGTGCTGCGACACACCGTCTTGGAGGGTCCCGGATGGTTCCTATCGCTCCCGGAACCGACCATTTCCTGATCGCAGTCAGCCACTGCTTGGACGTACACCGCCTGTCGCGGGCTGCAGAATACGAACTCACGGGCCGCGTTGGAGAGCAGCCTACCTTCAAGACCGCACCCGGGGTATTAGACCAGGGAGGAGTCCTACGCCGTACGTGGGAATACCACTGGCATGACAGCTCGAGACGTAGTTCGCCGCCTTACAGACGAGGGCTGGTACGAAGCGCGGCAATCGGGAAGTCACAAGCAGTTTCGGCACGATGAGAAGCCAGGCCTGGTTACCGTTCCGATACACGGGAACAAGGACATACCCAAGAGGACGTTGGCCAGCATCGCCCGCCAAGCGGGATGGAGCAGAACATGACCAGGGAATACACGGTCATCTACGAGCGTGGGGGCGAGGGCGAGGAGAATTGGGGGGCGTTTGTGCCGGACTTGCCGGGCTGCGTTTCTACGGGGGATACGTTGGAGGAAGTGCAGCAAGGCATCCGTGAAGCCCTGGAACTGCACATTGCGGGACTCGTTGCGGAGGGGCTGCCGGTCCCCGAGCCCGGCACAGAGGCAGAGAAGGTCCGGATCGCCGCCTGAGGGCGGGCAAGGCTACTCCGGCTCCGGATGACCACGGACGGCAGGGCAGGGTTGGCGAGACGTTCAGGGCCTATCGTTTGAAGGGTTCCCAGGACGGTGCCCTGGGCTGGATTGGGTTGCCCTTTCAGGGCGGGGCGATTGCGGAAGCGAACGCCGCCATGTCACTCTGCGGCGAGCAACTTTGCCAGCGCCTCCAGGCCCGTGTCGCCGACGCGGACGCCGAGTTCCTCTGCCTGCCGGGTCGCTTCTACGATCTTCGCCTGGTAGAGATCCTCCGGTTCACACAGCGGGTGCTCGGGGGTGCCTCGAGCGATGGCAACGGCCTGACCGAAGTGCTCCATCGTCGGGACGTGGTAGGCGCCGCAGCCGATCAGTCCCTTGCGGGTGAGGATCGCGCAGTACTGGCCGCCCTCCCACCGGGCGCTGTGCCCCAGGGCCTTCCCCACCGGGGTCTCAATCACCCGGTCGGTGATGCGCGGCAGATCATCGCCGGTCATCCGGACGGTGGCGGCGGTCACAAAGGCGGAAGGCATGGTGAGTTCTCCAAAGTTCAGGCAGGGGAACAGACGAAGCGGCTTTCATCCCCTCCGGGGCGGGGACAAGAAACAGGTTCTGACGGCCGCAGTCCCAACCAGGTCTTCATCAGTCCCCGTTCATCCTGCCGCGGTGGGAGCCCACAATGGCCTCGCAGAGTTCCATCGTGCGCACAGCGTCTTCGAGCGTGCTCCACGGCCGCGTGTTGTTCAGGATGCAGTCGGTGAAGTGCACCGTCTCGTTGAAGCCGGGTCCGCCCACTGCCTCCAGATCGAGTGGTTCTTCGCGCTGCTTCCCGTCCTCATAGACGGTGATGACCGGACGACGGGTCAGGTCGAAGTAGACGGAGAGCCCTTCGGCGTGGGCCTCGGCCTCCTGGATGCGAAAGCCGACACCGTAGTGGCTCATCATCACCCCCCGGCAGTCGTTGGCAAAGCGAATCAGGCCGTTGTACCGGTGCGTCCCTTCGCCGGCGCCGGTGAACGCATCGGCATGCACCTCGGCGACGGCGGCCGCCTCGGTCGGAGTGCGTCCCGCCAGCCAGCGCAGGAGGTCCACATGGTGAATCGCGTCGCAAACCAGAGGGGCGGGCGCCAGAGTGGTCCACTTGGTGCCGGAATGGGCAAAGGCGGTCTTGTGGTAGAGGGCCACGACCTGCACGGCACCGCCGCGTGCCTGGAGCAGGCGGCGCACGGCCAGCACTTCCGGAAAGTAGCGCCGGTTGAGGGAGACGATGGCGCGCGCCCGGCTGGCCTGCTCCGCCGCGACCATCTCGCGGGTTTCAGCGCTCGTCATGCCGGGCGACTTCTCCACGGAAGTGTGGATGTTTCGGCCGAGTGTCTCGCGGACGATCGGGAGCAGGTGCCCCGGCATCGTCACGACATAGACCAGATCCAGTTCCACCTCGTCCAGCATACGCCGGTAGTCGTCGAAGGCGTGCTCGGGAGTGTACTCGGCCTTCGCCCGCGCCAGGCGCTCAGCGTCCATCTCAGCCACCGCCGCCAGATGGAGGCGCGGCTCATCGCGGATCATGCGGAGGTGACCCTGCGCGTGGCCTCCGCAGCCGATGACACCGGCCCGGAGTTGGGTGCGTGAAGTAGCGGACGGGGAGTGGGGTGGAGTGCTCATCATCTGTACGAACGCTTATTCATTGTTGCTCAGACCGGCCAGACGCAGGCGCCCCAGAGCACGCTCCAACTCCGCCTGCATTCGCGCGACCTCGGTCTCGGCGGCCGCCCGCGCTCGCCCTTCTTCCTCAGCGCGGCGCCGTTCCTCCGTAGCGACGGCCTCCGCCCGCGTCGAGCGCTCCCGTTCCTCTGCGGCATGCATGCGTTCTTCACTGGCCGCCGCTTCGGCCTGCTCCGCGCGGATCTGCTCTCGAATGGCTCGCCGCTCTTCCCGATCCGCCCGCGCTTGCGCTTCTCGTCCAGCCGCTTTCGTCTCAACCACATCGCCGAACGGCTCTCCGCTCGGGTGGAGAAACCTGACCTTCCCATCCTTCCGCTCGATCCGGATCCGCAGCCGCGGGCTCTCCCAACCGTCCAGGCTCTCGATCGGCTGCAGGCGCCGCCCCACTCGTCGCCAGCCCTCAATGGTCTCGACCCGCGGATCGTAGAGGTAGTACTCCTCGACACCGTATTCCTCATAGAAGGCGAAGGTCGCAGCGAGGTTCGCGGGAGTGTTGCTGTGGGAGCGGACCTCGATCGTCACCTGCGGGGCCACATCGTCCTCTTCCCACTGCTTGTAGGATTCTCTTTGCGACTTCGGGCACCCGAAGATCACCATGACGTCGGGGGCGCGCACCACCTGTGCCCGGCCGCGCACCGGGTACCAGAACAGGTCGAAATGCACGGCCACATTGGGGTCGTCGCGAAAGAGGTATTTGAACTCGGCAGCCAGATTGCCGATGACGTCGAACTGGAGGGTACTGTCCGCGATGGGTTCGCCATCGCTGCAAGGATATTCCGGTTCCTGCTGGATCGGGACGGTCAACGGTGGGGCAGGGGCTGTGCGCACGGTCTCATCCTCCCAGGCTTGACGCTGATCGCCCAGATTCTACCGCATCCCGGCCCCACCAGGCACGACTCGCGCGCGCCTGTTCGTCACACAGGCCCGGTGCTGCTCGCTTCGTGCTGCTACCGCATTGCTGCCGGGAAGCCCCCCCCGCTTTGGAACATCGCGGCTGTGACGCGCTCCGCGAGACCGAAGGCGCCGCCGGCCCACAGGCCGAGCGCCACAGTACCCACCGCGCTCAACCCAAGCGCGATGCGCATGTTCCAGTCCATGTCCAGATCCGGCGCCTCCGGATGCTCCTCCGTCGGCCGATCCAGATACATGGCGCGCACTACTCCCAGGTAGTAGTAGAACGACACCACGCTGGTGAGCGCAAAAAGCACGATCAGCCAGGGAAGCGGGGTGTTCATCCCGACCAGGGCGTTCAGCAGGAAGAGCTTGCCGAAGAATCCGCCGGTGGGAGGGAGACCGGCAAGCGACAACAGGAACAGGGTCATCGCCGCCGCCAACCACGGATGGCGCGCCGCCAGGCCCGTGAGATCGGCAACGTCGCGAATCTCCTGCCCTTTACGCCGGAGTGCCATCACCACCCCGAATGCCCCGAGATTGCTGACCGTGTAGACCAG
Source organism: Actinomycetota bacterium (assembly GCA_005805375.1). Taxonomy (GTDB): domain Bacteria; phylum Armatimonadota; class SYMT01; order SYMT01; family SYMT01; genus SYMT01. The sequence goes on along the minus strand of SYMT01000478.1, from coordinate 1,981 downwards.
CGCGTAGAACATCACGGCGCTCATCGCCTGTGACTGATTCCCGCCTCCCATCGCGAAGCCGCCGTCCGGCCGCACCACCGCCACCACGCCGACCAGCATATATCCCGCGTGAGCGATGCTGGAATAGGCGAGGAGCCGTTTCAGACCCGGCTGCACCACCGCGACCACGTTCCCCACAAGCATGGTGAGGGCGGCGATGCTGGCGAGCACTGCGGAAATATGCAGTTGCACACCCCGATCCTGGAACCCCACGCCCATCACCCGGAGGAACGCCGCAAAACCGGCTGCCTTCGCCACTACGGACATGAAGGCGGTCACGCTGGTGGGCGCACCTTCGTAGACGTCCGGTGTCCAGACGTGGAAGGGGACCACCGCGACCTTAAAGCCGAAGCCCACCAGCAGCATCGCGATCCCGGCCAGCAGCACCAGGTTGTTGCCCGGTTCGCGCCCCTGCGACGGGGCATCCGCAAGGAAGGTGCGGATCTCCTCAATGTTCAGGGAACCGGAGGCGCCGTAGACGAGAGCAATACCATACAGGAAGAACGCGGAGGCGAAGGCGCCGAGCAGGAAGTACTTGAGCGCCGCCTCGTCCCCGGCATCCCGACCGGCGCGATACCCGGCCAGGATGTACAGCGAGATACTCAGGATCTCCAGACCGAGGAATACAGTGAGGAGGTTGATGGAGGCCGCCATCACCACGGCGCCCAGCATGGTCAGCAGGAGCAGGGCATAATACTCGCCCTCCGCCATCCCCTCGCGTTCCAGATAGCGTGCCGAGAGCAGCACCGAGAGGGCGCCCCCAATCAGGAACACGAGCGTGAAAAACGCCGTGTAGCCGTCCGCTTGCAGCATGTTCTGCATGACGCGATCCGGCTCCCCCTTGCCACGCAATTCAAGAATCGCGGGCACACTGGCGGCGACCAATCCCAGCAGGGTCACTGCCGTCAGCCAGCGCCGGTGGATGCGCGGGAAGAAGGCATCCAGAAGCAGCACCAGCATCGCGAACCCGCCCAACAGGAACTGCGGCGCAATGGCCACGGCATCTCGCAGTCCGGGTACTGTCATCTCCGGGCTCCTCCGGGCGTTTCTGTTCCGGCAGTCGGACTCTCAGGGGGGCTGGGGGCTGCGGCGCCGGCGGGAGGCTGTGCGCCCACCGGGCCGGGGGGAGTCACGCTCGGCGGGTTGCCGGGAGCCGCAGGACGACCGCCCGGGCTCAGGCCCCCGGTCCCGCCGCGGCCCGCACCCGGGGGACCGGGGCGACCGGCCGGGCTCCCTCCGACATCACCGGGCGGCGGTGCGCCGGGCGGAGGGGCGCTGCGTCCGGCGCCCGACCCGGCAGAAGGACGCGGCGGTACGGGCGCCGGCGCGGAAGCGGGCGGGGGCGCAGGCGGCGTGTTCCGGAAGGCTTCGCGCATGCGGACGTCTTCGATCGGCTTCACAACACTCTGGTATACGGCCTGATCCCACATTCCCAGGAATGTGTTCGGCTGGATGCCCATCCAGAACATCAGCACCACCAGCGGAGTCAGCGTGAGCACCTCCCGGAGTTTCAGATCCGGCAACCGCTGGTTCTCGGGCCGATCCAGCGGGCCCTGCATCATGCGCTGGAACATCCAGAGCAGGTAGACCGCACCCAGGATCACACCCAACGCCCCAAGCACGCAGGCCCACTGGTTCACCCTCGGCGCGTCCGGACCGCCCCAGGTGCCCAGCAGGATGAGGAACTCACCCACAAAACCGTTCAACCCGGGCAAGCCCACGCTGGACAGCACAGTGATGAGGAAGAACACGCCGAAGATCGGAAGCGCTTTCCAGAGCCCGCCGAATGCGGCAATCTCCCGGGTATGACGCCGCTCGTAGATCATCCCGACCAGCAAAAAGAGAGCGCCGGTGCTGATCCCGTGGTTCACCATCTGGAGCACGCTGCCGGAGACACCTTCCCGGGTGAACGCGAAGAGCCCGAGCATGCAAAATCCCAGGT
>SYMT01000477.1 GCA_005805375.1 Actinomycetota bacterium | reverse complement strand
GCCCGCTGCCGGCCGGGTCGCAGCGTGCGAGGCGTGCAGGCACTGACGGGTGGCCGAAGGGCAGAGAGCAGAGGGCACACAATGGGTCGCGTGGACGGAAAGGTCATCATTGTCACCGGTGGAGCCACCGGCATCGGCCTCGGAATCAGCACCGTCCTGGCGAAGGAAGGTGCGTCGGTCGTGATCGCCGGTCGCAGCGCGGCGCGGGGTGCGGCCGCCGAACAGGCCATTCGCGAAGCCGGTGGGGAGGCGCTGTACGTGCGCACCGACATCACCTGCGAGGATGACTGCCGGGCACTCGTCACCCGAGCAGTGGAGCGCTACGGCAAACTCACCGGGATGGTCAACAACGCGGGCATCTTTCCCCGCGCGACGTTGGAAGACACCACGTCCGAGCTATGGGACGAGATCTTCGCGACTAACCTCAAGGGCGTCTTCTTCTGCTGCAAACATGCCGTGCCCGAAATGCGAAAGCACGGGGCCGGCTCGATTGTGAACATCGGCTCCGCGAATTCGTACATTGGCCTCCCGCACCTCTTCGCCTATTCGGTCGCAAAGGGAGGTCTCATCACGTTGACCCGGAATCTCGCGAATGCCCTCGCGCCAGACCGCGTCCGCGTCAACTTTGTGAATCCCGGTTGGGTCATCACGGAAATGGAAATCGAGATCCAGGCGAAAGAGGGCCACGACGCAGCGTGGATCGAAGAAGCCGGTCGGCGCATGCCTCTCGGCCGCCACCAGGTGCCGGACGACGCCGCCTATGCTTGCCTCTATCTCCTCTCGGACGAAGCAAACCAGGTGTCGGGAGACATTCTGAATGTGGACGGTCGAGGGCTGCGGTAGTCCACCGCAGCGCCCCGGATCCCCACGACCGCGGCGCTGCTGTGCCGGCGGGCTCATCTTGCGTCGGAACGGGGTGCTCGGGGGATGAGAACGGGTGGTGGGACCTCACCGTGGTGCTCGACCGCCGGCCCGCCCCGGGCTGAAACCACGGGGCTACTTCCCACGAAACCGGTTGCCGGCCCCCTGTGGAGTCCTGCAACTCCGCTTGCAGGTCGAAACCTCCGGCGCGCGCCACGGGCACGCGGCCCCATGTGGAGTCCTGCAACTCCGTTTGCAGGTCGAAACCTCGGGCGCGCGTACCAGGCAAAAAAGGCGACCTTCGGTGATTGTTTGGGTGAGTTTTTCGGGTTCAGCGTCTCCGTCGTCGGGGATCGGGTTTGCACTCCCGCCGCGCCCCCTCTCCCCGGAAGTAGCCGGCCATACGGAGTCCGGGGCCGGCAACCGGTTCTCAGCCGATTTTCTGCGGAAGGCGCCCCGTCCCCGTCAGTTGGCCGGGGGCCTGAACTTCTGCACGCGCTTGCCGTTCACCTCAGCCACGTACACGGACCCGTCGCCATCTACCGTGAGAAGGTGAGGAAGGTCGAATTGGCCGGGACCGCGGCCAGGAGCCCCCCAACGGGCCAGTTCCTTGCCTTCGAGGTCGTACACCGCCACGGTGTGGGCCTCCCCATCGGTCACGAAGAGGCGCTCGTCGCGGGTGACAGAGAGGCCGAACGGCTTCCCTACGTGTCGCCACTGTGAGACGAACGTCCCGTCGGCGGTGAATACCTGGATCCGACGGTTTTCCCGGTCGGCCACGTATACCTTCCCGCGTGCATCCACGGCGATCGAGTGCGGCAGGTTGAACTCACCGGGACCGGTGCCCCGCCGCCCCCAGGCGCCACGGTACTTCCCCTCGCGAGAGAGGCGCACCACACGAGAGTTGCCGTACCCGTCGGCGATATAAACGTCGCCGTTCGTGCCGAAAGCTACGTCGGTCGGGCGATTGAAATGGGTTTCGTCCTCCCCTGCCCGGCCACGGACCCCAAACGTGGCGAGCACCTTCCCCTCCGGAGTGAAATGCATGACCCGGTGGTCGGCATTGTCGGTCAGCCAGAGGCTTCCGTCCGGCGCCACCCTGCAGCCGTGCGGGCTGGTGAAGTCGGTGGCTTCCCAGGCGCGCCGGAAGCGTCCCTCGCGGTCAAAGATGAGGACAGCACGGGGCGCACGCTGAAAGACGTACACGTCGCCCCGCCGGTCCGTCGCCACTGCCGATACTGCCGCAGTGCCGTACCCGAGGGCGGGCGGCCCCTCCGCCGCGGGCCAGGACTCAATGGGCCGATACGACCTCTGGAGCGGGGCGGCGAGCGCTGCCGCGGTGATTGCGGCGGAAAGCATCCAGCGAGCGAACATGATCCTGGTTCCCCGGGTATTGGTTAGAAACGGCGCTGCGGTATCGTGGATGTTTCGATTGGTTCCAATGCACCGCGTCGCTCAAGTATGCCCGGAATGAGGCGGCGAATCACGGGAAGCGCGGTCTGTTCGAGATTCATCCCGGCGAACTGTACCACCTCTCGGTCGGGTTGGTGGGCGAGCCGGGCACGGGATGGAACGTACTGATCGTGCTTTCTAATGTGGGCGCGGCACATCCAGCGGGGTTGTGCCCATTCACCGCATCCCAGCAGGAAGCCTGCCTGGCCCCTCGCCGGGGACGAGAACCGGCGCTTCGCACACAGTGCAGCCAGGGCTGTTAATCCCCCGACGCACTCCCCTCAAATGTGCTGGCCCGATCGTGCTTCAGGGCCGGCCAGGAGTTCATCAGCAATGCCCGCCATGGCTCGGGCGACCGACGGCCCTCCCTACGTGGCAGGCTCCTGGAGCAGTGTTTCCGGCGCCGTGCAGGGGAGGGCAAAAAGGTCCGCGATCGGCTGGAACGTCACCTTTCCCTCGACGATGTTCAGGCCCTTGCAGAGCGTGCTGTTGCGGGCGCAGGCATCCTGCCAGCCGAAATCGGCAAGTTGTTTCAGGTAGGGCAGGGTCACGTTTGTGAGTGCGTAGGTGCTGGTGCCGGCTACGGCTCCCGGCATGTTCGCCACACCGTAGTGGACGATGCTGTCCACTACGTAGGTCGGGTCGCCGTGGGTAGTGGCATGGATGGTCTCGACGCAGCCACCCTGGTCTACTGCCACGTCCACAATCACCGCGCCCGGCTTCATCAGGGAGAGCATCTCGCGCGTAACCAGGACCGGCGCCCGGTCTCCGCGAATGAGCACCGCCCCGATGAGGAGATCCGCCTCTCGCAGTGCCATGCGGAGGTTCACCGGGTTCGAATAGAGCGTGAAGACGTTCTGCGGCATGACGTCGTCCAGATAGCGGAGCCGGTCGAGGTTGACGTCCAGGATGGTGACCAGAGCGCCGATCCCTGCAGCAATCTTGGCGGCGTTCAGGCCCACCACACCGCCGCCGAGGATCACGATGCTGGCGGGGGGCACACCCGGCACCCCGGACAGGAGGATGCCGCGCCCTTCCTCGGGCCGCTCCAGGTACTTGGCGCCCTCCTGAATCGCCATTCGCCCCGCCACCTCGCTCATGGGCGTGAGGAGCGGGAGTGTGCCGTCCTCTTCCTGGATAGTCTCATAAGCGATACAGACGCAGCGCCGGTCCACCATCTCGCGGGTCAGCGGCTCGTTGGCGGCAAAGTGGAAGTACGTGAACAGAGTGTGCTCCGCGCGGATGTGCCGGAACTCACTCTCCACGGGTTCCTTCACCTTGACGATCAGGCGGCTCCGCTGCCACACCTCCGTCGCAGTTGCCAGTACGGTAGCCCCATGTGCAGCGTACTCGTCGTCCGCAATGTTCGTACCCAGGCCGGCGCCGGCTTCGACGTAAACCGTATGCCCGGCCCGGGTCAGCACCTCGGCCCCCGCAGGGGTCAGCGAAACACGGTATTCGTCCGACTTGACTTCCCTCGGTACACCGATCACCATTGCTCGGTCCCTCCTGTGGGGTCAGGCGCAGCAGTTGTAGGCCAGCACCGGGTTGCGGGCCGCTGTGGTCTCGTCCAGACGGCCCACCGGTGTGTAGTGCGGGGCGGCCTGCGGTATCTCGGGTTCGGTCTCCGCCTCGCGGGCGATTTGCAGCATCGCCGCGCCGAAGTCGTCCAGCGTCTCGCGAGTCTCGGTCTCCGTCGGCTCGATCATCATGCATTCCTTGACGATGAGCGGGAAGTAGATCGTTGGAGGATAGAAACCGAAGTCCATCAGGCGCTTCGCGACGTCCAGCGCCGAGACCCCGTTCGCCTTCTGCCGGTCCGCCGAGAGGACAAACTCGTGCATGCAGCGAGTCCCGTGCGGGAAGGTGAAGGCATCGGAAAGCTGAGCGGCGAGGTAGTTCGCATTCAGCACGGCCTTTTCCGAGACGTTCCGCAGCCCCTCGCCGCCCTGCGTCCGCATGTAGGCGTACGCCCGGGCGGCGATGCCGAAATTCCCATAGAAGCCATGCACCTTGCCGATGCTCTGCGGGCGGTGGTGGTCCCACCGGTACTGATCGCCGTCCCGAGCCACCACCGGTGTCGGCAGGTAGGGTTCGAGGAACGCCTTCACCGCCACGGGTCCGCAGCCCGGACCACCACCGCCGTGCGGAGTGGACATGGTCTTGTGGAGATTGTAATGCATGACATCGAACCCCATGTCTCCGGGCCGGGTGATGCCCAGAATGGCGTTCATGTTTGCCCCGTCCATGTAGAGCAACCCACCGGCCTCGTGGACGATCTCCGCAATCTCCCGGATCTCCTGCTCGAAGAGACCGAGCGTGTTCGGATTCGTCAGCATGATTGCCGCTGTGCGGTCATTCACGACCTTGCGCAGCGCGGCCAGATCCACCCGGCCGCGCTCGTTGGAAGGGATGGAGACGGTCTTGAAACCGCAGCGCGCGGCAGTGGCCGGGTTGGTTCCGTGCGACGAGTCCGGCACTATCACCGTGTCGCGCCGGCTTTCGCCCTGATGGATGTGGTAGGCCCGGATGATGAGCAACCCGGTAAACTCGCCTGCCGCGCCTGCTGCCGGTTGCAGCGTGGCGAAATCCATCCCCCCCACCTCGCACAGCAGGCGCTCCAGCGCGTGCAGGAGCGCCATCTCCCCCTGAACCTGCTCCTCCGGCTGATAGGGATGGCAGTCCGCGATCCCCGGAAGGCGCACGACCTCCTCAGTGATCTGGGGGTTGTACTTCATGGTGCAGGAGCCGAGCGGATAGAACCCCACGTCAATGGCGTGGTTCCGGTGGCTCATCCGGACGAAATGCCGCACTACCTGGAGCTCGCCCGCTTCCGGGAGGGGCACTGAATCGCGAAGCGGAACGCCTGGCAGCAGCGAAATCGGGTCGGAGGCCGGAACATCCAGCGGCGGCAGTGCATAGCCGACTCGGCCCGGCACGGACTGCTCATACAGCAGCGGTTCCGGGGCCTGACCGGGGTTGAGAATAGGGGAAGCCATATCTTCAGGCAGCCTCTTCGTAGTCGCGCCCCATTTCGTCAGGGGTTCTGGTCATCTGAATACTCACCACGATTGGATCGGTCCGGCCTACTCGGCCAGCGCCGCGGCGAAACGTTCGATCTCCTCACGGGTCCGCTTTTCGGTAACCGCCACAAGAAGGCAGTCCTCCAGGTCGGAGTAGTCGGTTCCCAGCGCGTAGCCGGCCAGGATGCCGCGCGCGGCAAGACGCGAAACGACGTTCCGCGCCGGTCCCGGGCACTGAAGTACGAACTCGTGGAAGAAAGGAGCGGCGAACTTCAGGCGGTAGCCCGGAACCGCAGCCAGCCGCGCGGCCGCGTAGTGTGCCTTCTGGAGGCACTGGCTCGCGACATCGCGCAGCCCTTGCTTGCCCAGCGTGGACAGATACACCGTCGCCGCCAGCATCATCAGGCCCTGATTCGTGCAGATGTTGCTGGTGGCGCG
>SYMT01000476.1 GCA_005805375.1 Actinomycetota bacterium | reverse complement strand
TGAGCTACAGGGGACTGTGCAGCCAGACAGCCCGTACTATAGCACACGCCCTGCACCACGTCAACGACCGCCGGACCACCGAAATGGAGTGCAACGCGCTCGATGTCCCCATTTACCCCCTCGTGTCCCCTCACGTCTGACCCCGACACCCTCCGCGCCCGCGCGCGCGAGGCGGGGTACCTTTTCCTGCCGGGCCTCCTGGAGCCGGAGCCGCTGCTCACGGTCCGCCGGGAGATCCTGGAGATTTGCGCGCGTCACCATTTCGTGTCCCGCGAGCACCCGCTCGATGACGCGATCGCCGCACCGGGAGTGCGCTTTCGGGAAGGTGACCCGGAGTACATGGTCGCCTACGACGAAATCCAGCGGTTGGAGAGCTTCCATGCTGTGGCCCATCGCCCCGCCCTGCTGGGTGTCTTGCGGACCCTCTTCGGCGAGGAAGTCCTGGTGCATCCGCGCAACATCGCCCGGGTGATGTTCCCGCAGAACAATCGCTTCACCACGCCCGCGCACCAGGATTACGTCCACATTCAGGGCGCCACAGAGACCTGGACCGCGTGGTTTCACCTGGGGGATTGCCCGCTGGAACTGGGAGGGCTGGAGGTGCTGGCCGGTTCCCACCGGGCGGGGGTGCTCCCGGTGCGCGCGGCCTACGGCGCGGGCGGGCTTGGGGTAGAGACCGAGCAGTTGGGCCTGGAGTGGCACGGCGGCCCCTTTGCGTGCGGCGATGTGCTCCTGTTTCACAGCCTCTGCGTGCATCGGGCTTCGGATAACCTCACCCCGGACCGCGTCCGGCTCTCGGTGGACTTCCGCTACCAGGGGCGGTCCTGCCCTGTCAACGACGGCAGCCTGCTCCCCCACTTCCAACGCCTCTCCTGGGAGGAAATCTACCGGGGCTGGCGGAGCGATGAGTTCCAGCATTACTGGAAGCGCCACGAACTGCACCTGACGGACTTCTCGCGGCGCTGGCACGAGTCCAGGGATGCGGGGTGACGCTCTGAGGCGCGGGCACCGGAGGGCCGGTCGGTGAGTGCCGGCACGGAACCGGGCGGGAGCGCCGCTCCGGCCTGCGCTCGCCTCGCGCCCGGTTCCCCTTCCCCGACGCAGAGGGTGGTGACGGGTTGACGTGGCGCGCGGCAGCGGTGGGCGTGCCGCTGATGCTGCTGAACGTCGTACTGGTCTTCTATGCGGAACCGGTGCGGGGCGGGCAGTTCAGCAATTCGGGGGTGTTCGCCCCGGTGCTGTTTCTGCTGTTTTGGCTCACCGCCGGGAATGCCTTGGTGCGGCGTCGCGCTCCCCGGTGGGCGCTGGCTCCGTCCGAGCTGGCAACCGTCTATGTGCTGCTGTGCGTGCAGACGGGAATCAGCAGCGGGCGCCTCGCGTTCTGGATCCTCTGTGCCATTACCTATCCGTTCTACAGCGGGACCCCGACCCATGCCGGGCTGGCCGAGCACGCCGCGCGCCTGCCCGGCTGGCTGGTGGTGCGAGACCCGGACGCGCTCCGCGCCTTCCACGCGGGCGGCCGCGAGTTCTTCCAGGCGCACCAGTTCGCGGTCTGGGCGGGCCCGATCCTCAGTTGGAGCCTGTTCCTGCTGGTCCTGGGGTTGGTGTCCCTGGTGGCCGCCGCCCTCTGCGCGCCCGGGTGGATGCGGCGAGAGCGGCTCACGTTTCCGGTGGTGGAGCTGCCGCTGCAGATGGTGGCGGGAGAAGGTCTCCGGCGGGAGCGAGTGCTGTGGTGGGGATTCGGGCTGGCCGCGGCGTTGAACCTGCTGAATGGGCTGCACGTCTGGGTTCCTGCCGTCCCGGATATCCCCCTGCGCCGGACGAATCTGGCGCCCCTCTTTGTGTCCAGGCCGTGGAGCGCGATCCGGGAGTTCAATCTCTCCTGGTATCCGTTCATCGCCGGCCTGAGCTTCCTGATGCCCCTCGATCTGTCTTTCTCCACGCTCTTCTTCTATTTCGGCTCGCTGGGACAACGCGTCGCGGGCAGCAGCCTGGGACTGGATCAGATCCCGCGCTTCCCCTATGTGAGTGAGCAAGGGAGCGGCGCCGTCCTGGCGCTGTCTATCCCCCTCCTGCTGGCCGGGTGGAAAGAGACCCGGGCGCCGGGGGATGACGCGCGGCACGCCGTGCTGTGCGGACTGCTGCTCGGAGGAGTGCTGCTGCTCACCGGCTTTCTCGCCGCGGCGGGTCTGTCCTGGTGGGTGGCAGGCTGCCTGGTGCTCGGATATCTGCTGGTCGGTGTGGTGGTGGCCCGCATCCGCGCCCAGCTCGGCTTCCCGAATCATATGGTGCCGAATACCGCCACGCTGCTCACACAGACGATCGGAGGCGAAGGACTCGGGCAGTCCGGTCTCCCGCTCATCGCGGTGGTGGATAGCTTCACGAAGTACAGCTCCAACCACCTGCTCCCCCACCAGGTGGAAGCCTTCCGGCTTTTCGGGCGGCTCATTCCGTGCCCCGGCGGCGCATCACGGGGAGACCGCACGGCACTGCGGACGGTCGCAAGCATCGTGCTGCTCGCGCTCGTGATCAGCATTCCGGCGACCTTCATCATTCATCTGGCGCTGACCTATCAACTGGGAGCGGGGACAGCGAAAATGCGCTGGGGTACGCACCTGGGACAGTACACCTGGGATCAGGACCTGACCCGTTGGAGTGCGGAACTGCGCGCGCCGAGCCTCATATCCACGGGGGTGGTCGGCTTCAGCGCGGCACTGGTGCTGTTCCTGACCGTACTACGGAACCGGATTCCGGGATTCCCGCTGCACCCGGTGGGGCTCGCTCTGTGTGAGCCGGTCCACGATGTCTGGGGCGCGGTGCTCGTGGGCGCAGTACTGAAGGCGGTCGTGCTGCGGTACGCAGGGCTCCGCGGGTATCGGACGGCGCTCCCCTTCTTTCTGGGCGTCATCCTGGGAGATATCGTGACCGGAATGGCGTGGGTTGTCGTCGGAATTTTGCTGGATACACCCACGTACGTGTTCTTTCTCTAGCAGCAGCCATCTTCTTCTGGTAGGATGCGGTCAGCCGGAGGCACGCCCGGCACTGGGTGAGAGGCCGGGGAGACGAACCATGAACCAGGAGTGGAACCGACGAGATCTGCTGCGCACCGGGATCGGTGCCGTGGCTGCGGGGATGGCGACGGAGCAGACCGCCGGCGCCGAAGAGACGGCACCGTTCCCCACGCGCACACTCGGCCGCACCGGCGTCCCGGTGCCGATCCTCGGCTATGGGACGGCGCCCACCGGCGTGAAGCGCACGCTCAAGGATGCCGTGCAGCTTCTGAACCTGGCGATTGACCTGGGGGTCACGTATCTGGACACTGCTCCGGAGTTCGGCGGCTACGGCAAGGCGCAGGTCCAACTCGGACAGGTCGTCCCCGACCGGCGCAAGGAAGTGTTCCTGGTCACCAAGCTCTGGGAGCCGAAGGCCGATGACGCGGTGAGGTTGCTGGAGTAAAATCCGAAGGTATCGGATCCTGGAGAATCGGATGTTGCTGCGGCGAAGCCACTGGAGTCTGGACATAGAGGTATAATCCCTGGAAGGGGTGATCTCCACCCAGACCGGGATTCAGGCCGATGGCTGTGCGCACCAAACCCGAGGTCACGCTGGACTACGACGGCGCCTGGAAGTGGTTGATCGAGACCTTCTTCCGCCGCCTGATGGAGTTGCTCTTCCCCGGCATTGCTGCCACCATCGCCTGGGAT
>SYMT01000475.1 GCA_005805375.1 Actinomycetota bacterium | reverse complement strand
GGCTCTGGTGCGGCACCTACGGCGGCGGGGTGAGCGTGCGGGAAGGGACCCGGTGGCGCACCTACACCACCAGTGACGGCCTGGGGAGCGACACCGTCTGGTCGCTGGCCGTGGATGGGCAGGGGCGGCTCTGGTGCGGCACCGGGGGCGGCGGGGTGAGCGTGCGGGAAGGGACCCGGTGGCGCACCTACACCACCAAAGACGGCCTGGGGAGCGACACCGTCCGGTCTCTGGCCGTGGATGGGCAGGGGCGGGTCTGGTGCGGCACCGACGGCGGCGGGGTGAGCGTGCTTCGATTGGCGGACGATCCGGGCGGGATTCAGGGAGTGTGGGGCGTGCGGCGCTGGGGAGTGACGCTGGCACACGGTGTGCAACCTTCCCGGCCGAACGACGCCCTCCGCTCAGCCCGATGGAGCTATCGGGAAGCGGGCACGACGCGCTGGTCTGCTCCGGTCCGGAACCCACAGCGATGGTGGAGCTACCTGCACCTGCCCGCCGGCCTGCACCAATTCGAAGTGCGCGCCTGGGACGGCAAGACGAACCCGCCGGCGACCTTCCTGATCGAGTTTGAGGTCAGCGGGGAGGAACGGGCGCTGGCGTTGGGGCTGTACGCACTGGGACCGCTGGGACTGGCGGGGTGGGGCCTGTTTGCGCTGGGGCGGCGGCAGGCGGCGCGGGTGGCAGTGCGGCGGGGGTTCAACCCGTACCAGGCGGGGCTGCCGGTGGAGGGGAACATGTTCTTCGGCCGCGAGGCCCTGGTGACGGGGATCGTCGGCGACCTCGACAAGCATTGCGTGCTTCTTACCGGCGAGCGGCGCATCGGGAAGTCGTCCGTCCTGCTGGCGGTAGCCCGCCGGCTTGCAGACCCGCAGCCGGGCGACCCGCAGGGACTGGCGCCCTGTCGGCTCTCGCTGGAGGAGATGCCCGAGGAGCGCTTCTGGATTTCCCTGGCGAAAGCCGCTCACGCCACGTATCGGGCACGGCCGAACGCGGAGCCATTGGAACTGGAGTGTGAAGCGGGCGCCGATGCTAAGTATGACGAACGCGGATTCAGGGGGGATCTGGGGGAGCTCGTCCAGGCACTCCAGAAGGGCGCAGCGCACCCGGTGCGCCTGGTCTTCTTACTGGATGAGGTGGATGCGTTCAACACCCATTCTCAGCAGCTCAAGTCCCGCCTCCGCGCGCTCTTTCAGAGCCCCACGTTGAGACCTTACCTGCGCTGCCTCATGGTGGGCAGGCATCTGGACCTGAGCGCGGGAGACGATGCGACGTTCAGTCCACCCTTCAACTACCTCCATCCGTCGTACACCCTGCGCGGGCTGACCCCGGCGGACCTTCTGCGGCTGATTCGGGAGCCGGTGCGGGGTTACTACCACTACGAAGCCGGGGTGGCGGAGAAGGTCGCGGCGCTTGCCGAGGACCGCCCGCTTGCCGCCCAGGCCCTCTGCAAGCGCCTGGTGGCCCATGCATACGAGGCGCGAGGCAGGGTCATCCGGATGACGGATCTGGAGGCGGTGCAGGAGGGAACACTGGCCGAGGTCGCGCAGATGCTGCAGGCTGACTACCGGGGAAACACGATTCCCACCAGCCTGCCGGAGGCAATGGAGGAGATCGCGCTGCTCCAGCGGGAATTGACCGATCTGCGGGAGGAAAATCGCACTCTGCGGCAGAAGTCGCTGCGCGTCAGGACGTAGCGCGTACTCCCCCGGACGGTCCTGGTGGGAGGTGTTTCCATGTCCAATCCCTTTGTCGAAGGGCAGGCTGTCTTTGGCAGCCAGTACTGTGGCCGCGAGGAGTTGCAGGAGGCAGTCCTCTCCGGCTGCCGCCGCGTCTGGAGCGTCCTGGGCCTCCGGCGCTTCGGGAAGACCTCCTTCCTGCACCAACTCCGGCACACCTGTCAGGCGCGGAAGTTGCCCTTCCAGCCCCATTTCTGGGACCTGCACTCCCTGACAACGTTTGACGAGTATGCCGCCGCGCTGGCGGATCCGCTGCACGACGATCCGGCACTCGCCGCTCGGACCGGACTCTCACGCGCCGAACTGCGTCGCCTCTCCGGATCAGGAGACGTCCTGGAACTCCTTCAGGTACTACTCAATACGGCGCGGCAGAGTGAGTGTGCGCTTCTGCTCCTCATTGACGAGGCCGAGTCGTTGGTACTCCTTGCGCGCGACCGTCCCCGCGAGTTCGCCGCACTGCGGCGCTTCCTGCTGAACCGGGACGGGGTGGTCACCGTCATCACGGGCTCGCGGTTCCTGGCGGAACTGGACGACACTGCCGCCCCGGTCGGTTCCGCCGCTTCCTCCGGGTTCACACCCTTTCACTGGCTCCCGCCGCTGCCGGCCACATCCATCCGACACTGGGCGCAGCCGCACCTGCCCCACCTGTGCGAGGAGGATTGGGAGAACCTGTGCCGGCGCACCCACGGGCACCCGTACTTCATTCAGGCGCTCTGCAGCCGCCTCCACGCGAGCCGGGGACCGGTCAATGAGGCCTGCGACGCGCTGCTGCGGGGAGAGGGGCTGGTCGAATCCCGACACGGGCCGGAGGCGTTTGGTCACGACTACGCGTACCTGACTCCCCTTGAACAGCGTCTCCTGCAGGCCCTGCTGCGGGGAGGCACACTGCCGGCACCCCTTCCGCAAACAGAACTCTCTGCATCGGCGGACATCGTCGAGCCGCTTCTCGGAGGGCTGGTGCGGTCCTGTTACGTGCGGGACGACCCGGAGGGGTACTCGCTGGGCAACGACTTCTTTGCGCACTGGCTGCGTACCCAGACGGCCCAGAAACTCGCGCAGGCGAAATCGCTCGTGTCGGAGAGCGCCCTTCAGCAGGTGACCGCGCGGTCAGCGCCGGGGGACGGACTGTGGGAGGCGGGCCAACTGACTGGAGAGGGCTTCGATCGGTTGCACCGCGCACTCCTACGGGCGTTCCCAGCCCGTATTTCGCGGTTCAGGGAATCTTTTGGATTCGGGCTGCGTAATCCCCTCTGAGTGCCCTGCCGGCGTGTGGGCCTCCAGGTGGTGTTATGTCCGTCGCTCCCACCATCGAAGCGGTTCGACCGGTCGGCCCACTGCTGCTGATCGCCGAGTTCGCGCGCCGGCTCGGTATCCAGGAGACCATTGACCGGATTTGCCCCTCGCGGAGCAACGCCAAGCTCACCCACGGTCAGGTCGCCCTCGCCATCATTGCCAATCGG
>SYMT01000474.1 GCA_005805375.1 Actinomycetota bacterium | reverse complement strand
GGCATCGCGGTCAATCCTAGCGTGCCCTCCTGCGGCGCCACCGATCCCCGTGAAGTGTTGCGGCGGGCCCTGCTCGCCGCCGCGGCCACCAATCGGCCTCTGCTCGTGGGCCTGCGGCGCGAGGCGGATTGGCCGTTGGGAGAACAACTTGCGCTGCTTCGCCCGGGGGACGTAGTGACGTACTCCTTCAGCACGAGTCCGGAAGCGTTGGTGCGCGACGGCCGCGTCCGGCCTGAGGCGTGGGAGGCGTACCGGCGGGGCGTGTGGTTCGACCTGGGGCATGGCGCTGCGTCCTTCGACTTCGAGATTGCAGAGGTGGCCCTCGCAGAAGGATTCTTCCCGCGGTCTCTCTCCACAGACGGATATCGGGCGCACGAGGGGCTGACTCCGCCGCACGACCTCCCCCGGGTGATTTCCAAGCTGATCGCCTGCGGAATGGCGGAAGAACTGGCCTTCCGGCACGCAACGTACGCTCCGTCCACCATGCTGCACCTAATCCGCCCCGGACGGGACGGCTCCGTCGGGCCGGGCACCCTGACGCCGGGGTCCCCGGGCGATGTCGCGGTGCTGCGCTGGAATCCCGACGCCGCCCCCCTGACGGACTGCGCGGGCCGCAGCCGAACCGGCGGTTGCTGGGAACCGGTGAGAGTGGTTTGCGCCGGGGAGGTAGTCGAGGCCGGACTGGACCCCGTGGGACGCGAAACGTAGGGATCGACCCCCACCGCGAACCAGGCCGCGACGCACAGCGCGGAGACGCATCGCTTCGCGTCGGTGATGCAATCCCAGCGGTGGAGGCTGCTCCTGATGACGGGCCGGATCCGGCAAACCTGAGTCCTGTACTCGCGGAACAGCCCAAGACCTGCTGCCATCCTTCCTGGAAACGCCCTTGCGTCCTCAGGGAACCCGGCAGCGACAATCATCCCAACCAGACGGAATCCTGCCGGATGGTCCCCCGTCGCGCCCCCGCCTCCGCACCCGAGCCACGCACGTCAGCAAGCGGCTCGGGTACGGGTACGGGTGCGTGGGCGGGAAGTGGGTCCACTTGCTACGCCCAAGGGCACCCGGCATGGCTCGAGTACCGCGTCTGGCACGCACCTCGGGGGACCACTGCCCGATGCAGAGGCGCGCAACGGCCCATGTGGAGTCGCGCAACTCCGTTTGCGCGCGGCTCTCGGCACGCACCTCAAGAGACCACCTCCGCCGCCCCAAGGGCACCCGGCGTGGCTCGGGCACGGGGTGCGCAGGCGCCAGGTGGGACCACTTGCTCACGCGCGCGGCTTGGGTGCGGCGTGTGGCACGCAGCTCGGGAGACCACTGGCCACGCCCCAGGGGCGCCCGGCGTGGCTCGGGTACGGGGGTGCGTGGGCGCCGGGTGGGTCCACTTGCTCACGCGCGTGGCTCGGGTACGGGGGGCGTGGGCGCCAGGTGCGTCCACTTGCTTACGCGCGTGGCTCGGGTCCGAGGGTGCGTGGGCGCCGGGTGGGTCCACTTGCTCACGCGCGTGGCTCGGGTACGGGGGGGCGCGGGCGTAGCAAGTGGTCCCCACATCAGACCCCCGCCTCCGTACGCGAGCTACGCGCGGCCGCATGGGACGTTCGCCGAAAGGACGATCCCCTCTGGGTAGTGCCACGAAGGCTGCGCTCGCCCCCAGCTTCCAGCCGGCCCCGTCAGGATCGTTCCTTCTGCCGGGTTCCCTTACTCCACCAATCGAATCTGCCGTCCGGAGTTCGCATCGAAGACGCGCAGCGCACCGTCCCAGGAGCCGGTAGCAATCACTGCCCCGTCTGGGCTGAAGGCCACAGCCAGGACGGGCGCCTCGGCGGCGCCGAGGGTCCGCACGAGGGCCCCCGAAGTCGCGTCTCAGACCTTCGCCGTACGGTCCTGGCCGCCGGAGGCGAGCCGTTTGCCGTCGGGGCTGAACGCCACGCACCAGGCCTCGCGGGTATGGGCGGCGAGGCTGCGGCGCTGTTCCCCGACATGGGCATCCCATACCTTGACTGCTCCGTCGCCCCCGGCGGACGCCGCCAGTTTTCCGTCCGGACTGAACGCCGCCGCATAGACATAGTGCGTGTGGCCCGAGAGCGTGTGCAGCACGCGCCGCGCCAGGAGGTCCCATAGGCGCAGGCTCTTGTCTGCGGAGGCGGTCAAGAGCCTGCCGCCGTCGGGGGAAATTGCGGCGCCGTAGACGGTGTCGGAGTGCTCCGCGAACGTGGCCCGGAGCTGCCCGGTGGCCACATCCCAGAGCTTGACCTCGCCACCCTGTGTGGGCGCACCGCCGGCCGCGGCCAGGACGCTGCTGTCCGGGCTGAATGCAAGCGCGACTACCCGGTGCGCATGCCCGCTCAAGACGCGCACCAGCCGGCCCGTCTCCACCTCCCACAGCCGCACCTCCTGATAGCCGCCGGCAGCGAGCAGCCGCCCGTCCCGAGTGAACGCCAGACTGTGAACGGCCTCGCGATGACCCGGAAACTCACGCAGCAGGGCCCCACTCTGGGAGTCCCAGAGCCGGACGCTCGGACCTGCGCCGGCAGCCAGGAGGGTCGGACCGGGCGCGGAGCCGGACGGACGGAACGCCACCGAAAGAACCGGCGGGTGTGCTCCCGCCGCAAACAGAGAGGCCATGCACAGCAAAGCGAGCCACCCGGCAAGGACCCACGCTGCCCCGCGGCGAGACACCCGGCAGAAGGCGGAAGGCGGCTGATCCTTACCGCAGAGCACACAGAGGTTCGTAGAGGGGCTGCAGCTCAACGCCGTCGTTCCGTCACACCCGGCTTCGCGGCAGACTTCGCCGGTCCGCCCGGCGCGAGCAGGTCCACCTCGAAGTGCGCGAAAGCCTCCACCGGATACCCATTCAGCGTGCACCGGGCGCCGATGCGCAGCCGGCTGTCGTCCGGAACCACCGCGTCCGGCGCGAGGTTCAGGTGCACGACCGCTGTTTTCTCACCTGCCGCAATCCGCACCGGCATCATGGTGATCCCACGGGCGCCCTGGGGCAGCTCGAGCCGGAGATCGGCGGCCTCGGTACACTTCGGGGTCCGGTGCAGCGTCAGGGTCACTGACATACCGGTACCGCGCCGGGCTTCCACGACTGGGCGGTCGGCAGAAAGGGCCAGCAGCGCCGGCTGGCTCTTGATCACGATCTGCTTGGGAGACACCGCAAGCAGGCCGTGCCGGCGTCCGTCCTTCCCCTGAATGATCGCAGTTCCCAGAACGTACACGCGCGAGGAGGGCCGGCTGAGATCCATCGTCTCCGGCAACGAGACGGGGTAGATCGCGTCCGTAACGCCGGAGGAATAGCTCCGTTCCTCCGCATCGAAACCGTCCAACTCCCGGATCTGCCGATCCGCAATCCGGACCCGCACCTCCCCATTGAAGCCGGGCTGCCGGGAGATTTTGAGGCGAGCCGGATAGACCGTGCCCTTGGGCGAGTAGGTGAAGGTGTCATCGGTCTCCACCGCGAAGAGCGGCGGGTGCGTCACGCTCACCAGGAAGGTGTCCAGCCCCCGCGGGCCGACCGTCGGCAGGCCGGCGGGGGCTCCGATGTACGGGGCGAGGGCCGGCCTTCGCAACTCGCCGCCGGCCTGCTCGCCGCGGCCCACCAGACGGACCGTCCCATCCGTAATCTCCGTCCCCGCGGGGGCGGAGATTACGAGTTTCACCTTGTCCTGCCCGGCTTCAATGCGCCCGGGCTGAAGCGTCAGTCCGGGCGGCAATCCGGTCGCTTCGAGGAGGATCGGGCCGGCGAATCCACCGCTGCGTGTCACCGCCAGGTCCAGGGCCGCCGGCTCACCCGGCTTCACATCGAGATAGTCCTTCGCCAGCAGGAGCTGGAAGTCCGGCGCAGCGGGACGCACCTCCAGGCGGTAAACGAAGCTCGGCCCGCCGCGGACGGCGCCATGTAGATCGCGTATAGAGACCGTGTAGTCCCCGTCCGCGGGCGCGGTAAACGTCAGCCGGGGGTCTCCGCCGGCCGACGCAGCAGCCTCCGCCACGCGCCGCCCGTCTGGGCCGGTCAGCGTCAGCCTGGCGCGGGCCGGCGATTGGATACGTTCCGCCACGCATTCCAGGAACCACGGCTCCCCCTTGCGCGCCGAAAACACGGCCCGGTCCACGTCTCCCGGCCGCTCGAGGCGGCCGTTGAGCGTCAGCGGAGGGGACACCCGGTTGGCCGTCGAGTCGTTGGGCTCTTCCTCGAGCGCCTCGGGCACGTCGCCGACCGCGAGAGGAATCGCGTTGGCAGCGCCCGCAGGCTGGAACAACATCAGCCGGCTTCCCGGCGCGGCGGTCATCGTCACGGGCTGCGCGACTTCCGCGGAACCGGCCTGCCCCGCCGGCCCGGCGCCGCGGGCCGTGAACACCCGCAGCGCCGTACTCTTCCCGCGCTGCCCGCCGGCCGGAGAGGCGTACTCCACGAACGGCCGATCGGTAACCGTCAGGCGATACACGTACTCAGGTCCACCCCAGTAGCCGACATCGTGGACGCGCAGGAAATAGGTGCCGGCGCGCGGCGCGACGAAAACCCCGCGCGGGTCGCGGCCCACGCCGTCATCCTGACTGTGGAGCATTCGCCCGGCGCCGTCCAGGATCTCGCAGACCAGGTCCGCGGGCGAGCCGATCCGCTGGGCGACCCCCTCGAAACTGATCGCCTGCCCGGCCCGCAGCGAGAGCCGGAAATAGTCCCGATCTTCCCTGGGATTGATCTGGCCGTTCAGGGTGAGCGGAAAGGAAACCGCCTCGCCGCGCTCCGGCGCCGAGTTTGGTTCGGTCTCCACGAGTTCCGGCAGGTCCCCCACCACAAACAGCCGGGCGCTCGTGCCCCCCTGGGCGGACGTGATGCGCCAGGCGCGCGGTCCGACCGAAGCGTCCGGGGCGAGAGTGACGCGCGCGGACCACTCCCGCGGATAGGCCGCCGCCAGCATGGTGGGCGCGTGGTACGGCTCCGGCTCGACGTAACGAGAGGGGGGACGCTCGAACAGCTCTTCGGCGAGCAGCACTCCGGGACCACCCATGCGCAGCCGGCTGTAGGGCGCCACCTGCTCGCCGCCGACGCGGACGGCGACGGTGGTCCCCCGCCGCGCGCCGGCGGGAAAGATGTAGGAGGAAAGCGGCGTGGGCGGCGGCTGTGCCGCGGCGGGACGGCCCCCGCCAAGAACCAGGGCGGCGAACGCCGTGAGGATGCCGATCTTCAGCCGTCGCATTGCCTGTCTCCTCGCGGGTCAGATCACCTCGGAAATGGTCTGGCCGTTGTTCACAATTTGAATGGGTCGGCCGATGGGCGTGTGGTATTCCCGGTGGAAGTTGATGCCCAGCGATTGAAAGAGGGTCGCGGCGACCATCTCCGGTGAGAGCGGACGCTCCTTCGGATACTCACCGCGTGCGTCGGAGGAGCCCACGACCTGGCCGCCCCGGATACCGCCCCCCGCCATGACCACCGAGAAGACGTTCGGCCAGTGGTCGCGGCCGGCGTCCTTGTTGATGCGGGGCGTCCGGCCGAAGTCACCGCTGACCACCACCAACGTGGAGTCCAGCATGCCGCGCTCTTTGAGGTCGGCGAGCAGCGTGCTGAAGCCACGATCGAAGGCCGGTAGCAGGTCGTTCCGGAGGGAATGGAAGCCCGCCGCATGGGTGTCCCAGTTCCCGTTGTTGATGGAGACAAACCGGCAGCCGGCCTCAATGAGGCGCCGCGCCATGAGACAGCCCTGCCCCAACTGAGTGCGGCCGTAGGCGTCGCGCACACTGTCCCGCTCCTGCCCGATAGCGAAAGCTTTCTTCGCGGCCGGAGAGGTGACCAGCCCGTGCGCCTTCTGGTAGAAGGTGTCCAGGGCGCGGAGGTTCTCGTTGGCCGCCTCCAGCCCGTGGTCCTGCCGGTTCAACCGGGTCAACAGTTCCCGGCGCACCCCGGCGCGGCGCGGATCGAATCCGGGGGGCGGCGTCACATCCCGCACGGTGAACTGCGGAGACGACGGATCGGCCTGGATGACGAACGGCGCGTAGGCGGCGCCCAGGAACGCGCTGCTGCCGCTCCGCATCACGTCCGGCATGCTGATGTAGGGGGGCAGGGAGCCGCGAATCCCCTTCTCGCGCGCGACTACGGAACCGAAGCAGGGGTGGATATTGTTCGGCACCTTGCCGTTGAAGTCACCCGCGGCGGGCAGCAACCCCGTCTGCATATAGTGCGTCCCCCGGCCGTGATCCGCGTTGGGGTGATTCACCGAGCGGAGAATCGCGTACTTCTCGGCATGTTTCGCGGAGAGCGGCAGGTGCTCGGAGATGCGGATGCCCGGAACATTGGTTTCGATCGGCTGAAACTCGCCGCGAAACTCCGAGGGCGCCTCCGGCTTCATGTCCCACATATCCAGGTGCGACGGCCCGCCGAGCAGATAGAGGAAGATGCAGGAGACGTCCGACGCCGCCGAGGCGGCCTGGAGCCGCAGGAGATCGGGCAGCGTCCATCCCAGGGCGCTCAGGACGCCCACCTGGAGCAGATCGCGCCGGGTGTGCCCGTCGCAGTAGCGCCGGGAGCTGCCGCCGGTTACAGGTGCCATCTCGGGTCGTCTCCTATCGGTTGAAGATGAACGCGAACGAGTTCATCAGGGTCCAGAGCAAATCCTCGCCCGCGGTCTGCCGGTTCTCCGCTTTGTCGAACAGTGCGAGCGCTGTCCGGCGCTCGTCGGCCGACGGCAGACGGCAGAGCATAGCCAGGTAGAGTTCTTCCACCATCGCCGCGGGTGGTATGCCTGCCCGGACCAGGCGCGCCACCCGGCCGCGCCGGGAGCTGATTTGGTCATGAATCACCGGGGAATTCATCAGGTGCAGCGCCTGCGACATGCTCGGCTCCTGCGAGCGCTCGCACTCACACGGGCTGCCGCGCAGCGGGCGGCCGAACACCTCCAGGAAATAGGAGGGCAGCCGGTTGTCCCAGAGTTCGATCGCCCGCACGCCGGAGGGAGCTCCCTCGAACTTTGCCGGAAGCCCCGTGGCGTCGGAAATCGCATCCAGGAGGACCTCGGCGGGGAGGCGCCGGACGGTGGCGCGGGAAAAGTTCTGCTGGTCTCGGAGGTTCGTCGGGTTCGGTACGGCGCTCAACTGGTAGACGCGGGAATTCACGATCTCCCGGATCACCGCCTTCTGATCGAAGCCGGAACGCACCACGAGCGCCGTGAGTTCGTCCAGCAGCGGGCCGTTGCTCGGCGGGTTCGTGTCGCGCATGTCGTCCACCGGTTCTACCACCCCGCGGCCCAGGAAGTGGGACCACAACCGGTTGGCGAACATCCGGGCGAAAAAGCGGTTTCCCGGCGCCGTCAGCCAGCGCGCCAGCTCCTCGCGGCGGTCCGTGTCGGGAGCGGGCGACTGCGAGGACGACAGGGTCAGGCCGCCCTGTTTACTCGGGGTGTCCCGGCCCTCCCGGATCGGGGCTTCGAGGACGCGGGCGGGGATGATGGCGCCGGTCCGTGGGTGCCGGGCTTCTTCGGTCCCGCCCGTTGCGATCCGTTCACTATCCGGCGGGTCAGCCTGGCGTTCCAGCCGGGTGAAGAAACCGGCAACGCCCCAGAAATCTTCCTGCGTCCACTTCTCGAAAGGGTGGTGGTGACACTGCGCGCACTGCAGCCGCACGCCCAGGAACACCTGACTGACGGTGTTTGCCAGCTCCTCCGGCGTGCGCGCGGCGCGGTAGAGGTTGGCGGGCCCCACTTCGGCCGAGCTGCCCTGGGCTACCAGGAGATCACCCGCCCAGCGGCTGTATGGAGTGTTCTCCGTCATCCGGTCGCGCAGCCAGCGATAGAAGGCGTAGGCGCCCTTGGGTCCGAGCGCCTCGCGGTCCACGCGGAGCACATCTGCCCACCGGATGGCCCAGAGCGCCGCGTACTCCGGTCGGGCGAGCAGTCGCTCCACCAGCGCAGCTCTCGCCCGGACGGCATTCGGTGGCGACGGAACAGACGAGCGGCGCCACCGCCGCGGATCTCGCGTCGCAATTGTCGCCTGGCGCTCCGCCGAACACTCCCGCGAGAACGCCCGCGCCTCGGCCGGAGTCGGCAGGGTTCCAATCAGGTCGAGGGAAACTCGCCGCAGGAAGGTTGCGTCGTCCGCCGGCGCAGAGGGCTCGATCCCGAGTTGCTGCAACTTCGCGGCAACCCGCCGGTCCAGAGCGTTGCCACTGCGCAGCCAGGCGTACCGCTCCGGGGGCGCCGGCCTCCCGGGGCGGGGAATCACGACCCGAGTCGCGGCGACCCCGCCCATGTAGCGCACCATCACCGCCGCCTCGCCGGGGGCCCCGGCGCCCTGAATCAGGCCGTCCGGTCGGACTGTCGCCACATGGTCCGCGTTGCTTGAAAAGTCGGCGGAAGCGGTTACATCCCGCCTGCTCCCGTCGGTGTAGGTCGCCGTCACGCGCACCTGCTGCTCGCCTGCCGGCAGCAGGACGCGCTCAGTCGGAAACACGCTGATCCCGGCAAGACGTGGCCCATCCGGCCGGCCCATCGGAGCTCCGGCCTCGATCCACCGCAGCAGCGTGCGGTACTCGGAGGAGTCGACCGGGAAACGGCGGCCCCCGCCGTGCGGTGCGCCCAGAGTGGCCTTCAGCAACAGGAGGCTGCGGGCGGGATCACCCGGCAAGATCCGGCGGCCCCTGCCCTCCTGCGTGAGCGCCTGGTGGTCGAACTCGGGATCGTAGCCGAACACGGTGAGCTTGAACCCGTTCTGACCACTCGCCTTGCCGTGACAACCCCCGGAGTTGCAGCCCGCCTTGCTCAGGATCGGCCCGATGTCGTTGACAAAGCTGAACTCCCGCGGCGTCCGCGTCGCGCGCACCCGGACAGGCACCCGAACCGTCTCACCGCCCGCGGCCACGGCGACGACCGCCTCGCCATCGCCGGCAGGGATGAGAATTGCCCCCTCCGTTCGTACGATCCGGGGGTCCAACGAGTTAACGCGGGACTGCCCGGTCAGGTCCAGCGTCCGCCCGTCCGCCCCATGACCCGTGACAATGAGACCCAGCCGCGCATCGGGTCCGGTCAGCTCGACGGCAGGCGGATCTACGCGCAGGCGCGAGGGCGCCGCACGTGGGCCGGGTCTACCGCCCGCACGTGCAGAGTCGACACCGACGCGTGCAGGCGCCCTCTCGGCTGTGTCGGCCAGGGAGGGCGCCGTCCAGAGGGCGCCAGCCAGCAGGAGGCAAACCGGCGCGAGACAGTGGCAGATGCGGAAAACGGTGGGCGATGACACCAGACCGGACCTCCAGAGGCAATTGGGGTGTAGGACACCGGACCGCCGGGATGGTTGCGTCCGGTTGCCCGCTGCACTGAGGACAGTGCAGAGCCGGGATTACCCCAGGCGCCTGGCCCGAGGGTGTGTCGGAAACGGGCACGGCGGCCCGGATGCGCGCGAAGAGGGCTTCCAGTTCCGACACGGGGAGCGCGCCGGTCCGCAGTTGCTGCAGTCAGGTGGTCATCCGCACTTCGCGGGGCGGGAGCATTGGGGTGGGACTCCATCGGCAGCGACTCTGATGGCGACGTTTGCCGGAGACCGCGCGCAGCGCCACGGAATTGCTCCCTGGTCGGCGTCGAGGCGGAGCCCATCGAGTTGTCGGCCGGCTTTGGCCAATACATTGTACCGGGCGCCCCGGTGCGCACGCCGCCCCTACGCCTCCGATAGCACCTCGGCCAGACTCCCCGCCAGCGTGACCCGGTCCAGCCACGCGTCGCAGGTCGCCGCGTCCGCACTACGCACGCGCTGGTGTACCGCCACCGGCAGCGCTCCGAACTTCGCCGCCAGGCACACCAGCAGCGCCCGCCGGCGCTCTTCCCCCACCGCCTGCGCCACCTGCCTCGTGGCCGCCTGGCGCTCCCGCGTCACTGCCTGGGTCACTGCCTGCGTCACCGCCTGCGCCGTGCGATCAGTGGCAGCGACGCGCTCCGCGGTCACCGCTTCTTCGATCCAGCGGCCGATCAGCCCCTGCCGTTTGATCTCGGCCAACTCGTCTTCTGCAAATACGGCGTTCACGATCCCCTCCGATGCCACCCGCAGGCCCAGAATGTAGCTGATGCCCAGCAGATCCGCGCGCGTCTGCGGCGGCAGGTCGGCTTTCCACAGCAACTCCCGTTCTTCGCGCAGGATCGTCTCGGCATCTCCATTCTCGCACAGCACGAGCAGCGGCGCCAGTTCCACCAGATCCCCATGGCGGATCCGCTCCGTGTGCTCCCACAGCCGGATCGTCTCGAAGCAATGCTCGTTGGCGAGACCCCCGCCCTCGACGCGCAGCCGATCCGGGAACGTGGTGTAGCGACCGGGCGTCAGGTAGATCACCACGAGCACCACCGCATAGCCCAGACGCTCCCCCAGAATCAGGGCTTTGGCGATCCAGAGGGCGAGCAGATCGGGCTCGGGGCGATACTGGTATTCCAGGCAGAAGGCGCAGCGGAGCACGCGGTTCGGATGATCGTAAACCAGCACCTGGTCGGCGTGGAGTTGGCGCAGGATCACGCCGGGGTCCTCAAACCGCACAAACTGCGGTTCGATGGCGGCGCGAGCGAGACGGCAGAACGCCTCCGGAACCGCTTCGCCGAGGAGTTTCACGGAGATATCCACGAGATGGCGCACCTGCCCCCCGGGAGGCGCAAACGCGGGCACGTCGGCCCGGATGCGCGCGAAGAGGGTTTCCAGTTCCGACACGGGGAGCGCGCCGGTCCGCAGTTGCTGCAGGCAGGCGGTCATCTGTACTTCGAGGGGCGGGAGCATGGGTACGGACTCCGTAAGCAGTGGTCCTGATAGCAACGTTTATCGGAGTGTCCTGAGATTCCTTGTCCCGGTGATCGCATCCGGGGTGCGATCCGGTAGGATAGGGTCTCGTTCCGTACAGGCAGCCATCCGCAGCATCCTGGAAGGGATGCGCCACGGGGCGGCCACGAGCGGCGCCGGGTTCAGCAAAGCAGAGTTCCTGAACGGGTACCGGACCGCCACCGCCATCCATTTCTCGTTGCACGGCGCCGCCAACGCCGTCTTTGCGTTCCCGGGCGCGCAGGGAAACAATGTGGTGACGGCCTCGGAAGCGCTGGCGGCGCTGGGACAGCGCTCCTGGCGGCCAACGTGAACATCATCTTCGCCGGCGCGTGCTCCACCGCCGGCTCGCAGGCGACGATGCCGCCCCCGGTGCTGGGGTCAAACGGCGCCTACGTGGGGTTTGACCGGCTGGCCTGGGTCGTGGGCATCCAGGATGCCTCGGTGGCGTTCTGGGCCGCGTTGCAGAATGGAAGGAAAGTGCCCAGTGGAAGGGACCACACCGTGGCTGGCGCGGTTCTGGAGGCACAAGCGGCTTACAATACTCGTCACCGGGCCAATGCTATGCTTCCCGGCAATGGCAATGTCCCACTCGCACGGCTCAAGGTGGTCGGAGATCTCAATACAACACTATCAGTGCTGTACCTCGCTCCGTTTCCCGGGGCCTGGCTGGTGGGGTTGTAGGGACAAAGGAAGATTACTGTGATGAACGCAAGGATCCGCGCAGGCAGTCTCACCGCCGTGCTGCTCCTGACCGCGCCGGCAGTTGCGGAGGTCAGTCCGGAAGTACCTCAGAGCGCTCTCGACACTGGCCGGAGAGTATCGCTGCAGATGGGTTTCCCGGCCGTCGGCCCGCCGGACTTCGCCAGAGTAGGTGAAATCTCCTCTCTCACCGGTCAGCGGGTCTTTCAGATGGGATGGGATGCAAACCTCAGCGTGGATGAAGCGACGGGCCGCGTCATCTCCTTCTCCGCATCCCGCAGCGCCACGGACTATCCGGTGGGCCCGGCCCAATCGGCATTGACCCGCGATCAGGCGGAAGCGGCCGCGCTGCTGGTGGTCACCCGCGGGGAGTTTCCCCCGGGCGACTGGCGTGCGGTGGTGGCCGGGTACTATCATGATCCGTTGGAACTACCCGACTTTCGGCCACAATGGACCGTGTTGCTCTTCCGCTTCAGCGAGGGACATATCTGCGATCTGGATCGAGCCACAATCACGTTGGATGCCCACGACGGCAAGGTAGAGTCCTACCGCCTGGACGACACCGGCATTCGTCTGCCCGCGGCCGGGCCGATCCTGGCGGAAGCCCAGGCGCGGCAGGTGGCGGTGGCGGCGTTTCACGCTGGGGGAGGGCCGGCCAACGCGGTCCCCGAGATGGTCTGGGATACTTACCAATGGCTGCAGGTCCACAACCAGTCGCCTCTCTGCCGCCCTGCCTACCGATACCGATTTCAGACCCAGTACATGGAGGCGGATGGGTCGCTGGTCGGACCGGTGTTCGTGGATGCCTGGGTGGACGCGGTGACCGGCGAACTCTGGACGATCGAGGCGCTGAATGGTGGCCCCGCGTTGTTCGACGGTCGCCGGGTGAAGGGGGCACGCTGGCTGGTGCTGTCCGCGGCGCTGCTCCAGCAGCCGCAGACGCGGGCGCTGGGACGGGCCCTGGTGGCCGGCGGCCGGGTTACCGCCCGCCGTCCGGCCCGGAGCAGTCTCCGGTTCCAGGAGAAACTCGGTACGCTCGGGCTGGAGTTTGCCTGTGAGCCGCGCGTGCGGCGGCTGGCGTGGCGGGAAGGCGGCGGGCCGTGGCAGGCGACCACCGTGCCGACCGCGGAGTTCCAGCGGTTGCACCGGTGGATGCGCACCCAACCCCCGGCCAGGAAGGGGCGCACCGGCGCCCGTACCGCACGCACGCGGCGCTGAAGGCGCGGGGGGGCCTGGGGGCAGAACACAGTGCCCGGCACAGGACTTGAAGCTGACTTTGTGTCAGCACACGACGCTGGGGGCGATGTGGAGTCTCCGAACTCCGTTTCGGAGAGCCCCGGCAGCGACCGGCGAGAGAAAGCGGCGCTGCTCCGCTGCCCAAATGTCCCGCGTTCTCACGGACCTCCGGATCTTCCCGCGGCCGACGGGAGCGGGACTCTGGCCCCACCGCCCGGTACGCTCCGAAACGGAGTTCGGAGACTCCACATCGGAGTGGGGCCCCTGGAGGGCGAGTGGCGCCGATTCGGTGGGGAGGGTTCCGACCACAGGATCCGGATCTGAAGCCCGTTCCCAGCACGCA
Organism: Actinomycetota bacterium; assembly: GCA_005805375.1. Classification (GTDB taxonomy): domain Bacteria; phylum Armatimonadota; class SYMT01; order SYMT01; family SYMT01; genus SYMT01. The sequence goes on along the minus strand of SYMT01000474.1, from coordinate 4,069 downwards.
CACTGCGCGTACGGGAGCAAGGTCCATCGCCCCCGTACCGCGTCTACGCACCACGCCAACTGGTGGGACTCCTAACGGATGCCTTCGGGCGCCACGAATGCCGCCGCATGCTCCACTGCGGGTGCATCACGAGCAATTCCCGAGAAGCGCGCTGACTGCAGGGCGGCCCGGCGCGGATCTCCCAGCACTGTGTCATAGTCCAGTTCCAGGCAATCGGCAGCACGCCGGCGCACGCGGAAGCACTCCTCAAGGTACTCGTTGGTCAGGCGAAGACAGTACTCCTGATCCAGACAGGGGTCGGCATCGGAGGTGTTGGTGCTCCGCGTGCGAAGCAATCTCGTCCGTTCCAGAATCCGTCGGGGCTGTAGAAGCATCCACTGCGCGCGGAAGTCCAGCGGGAGGGGAGGCGATGCGTTCTTTGCGGGCGTGGCGGTCGCACTGACGGAAGAGGCGGTCGCGCGGTGAGCACGCGCGTGCAAGCTGCGGGCGGCTTGTGCCGGGTCACGATGCACATGGATGACGCGTGCAGTGGGAAACAGGCGCAGCCAGTACGGGAGGGTCAGACTGGTCCGCGGGTCTTTCCAACCCCAGCGGCGGTCCTCGAGCGATCCGCGGGCGCGACGGCGCAATCGCCCGTAGGTCACCGCAGTCAGGCAGCACTACCCGACCCGGCGAGCAGCCGTCGTGTCGCGAGTGTCGAGAAACGGGCCGGGTGTGTGCCAGGCAGTACCTGCGCGGGCCAGAAGCAATTCGTTGAGCAAATACGCGTCGAAACCCTCGGAGTAGCCCGAGGAGCGCAGATAGACATCTACCTGGCATCCGGGTTGCAGCGGGCTCCGGGTCCCCATCTCCACGCCGAGGAGTTCGAGCATGCCCGCCACCATACTGGTGCCGGAGCGATGTGCGCCGATGACGATGAGGGGCGCCGGAAGGTTGCGGAATGCCGGATGCAGCGAGGGCGCATCCGGCAGGGAGGTGCACGAAGTGAGGCTGCGGCGGACCTCCGCACCGAGAGAGAATGATTGCATAGCCGTGCTCCTGGCGGGATGCTCCCGCGATGCGGAAATGGGATCGCAACCGGATGAAACACATCATCCGGTTGCTACAAGAGGAAACGGCCGTCGTGTGTCGAAGTTGAGGATGACGCGCCGGACCGAAAGTGCGCTTCGCGACCGTCCACCGGCCAGGGTGGACGGTCGCCCGTCTCCGCCGACCCCCCGGTTGGCGTTTCCTCGGATCCAATTCCGAGACGAGGTCCCTAAGGTTCTGTTTAGACCAGAATCGGGGCCCACATGCGAGCACGAGAGAAGGGAACGATGTCCGAATCTACTCCGCTGTTCATTCACAGCGCGCGTCTGATTGACGGCAACGGAGGACCGCCGATCGAGCGGGCCGCGCTACTGGTACAGGACGACCGCATCGCCTGGGTAGGCCCGCTTCAGGATGCTCCCCCGGCGCCGCCGAACGCCCGGACGCTGGATGCGCGAGGACGGACGCTTCTGCCGGGTTTGATTGAGGCGCACCTGCACCTCAGCTATCGAGACGTGAAGGAACTGCCCGACCTGGATCTGAAGTGCCCGGTCGAGGAGACCACCATTCGGGCGGTAGCGCACGCGCGCCTCTGTCTCGAGAGCGGGTACACCTCCGCCGTGAGTGCTGGGGCACTGCACCGGGTGGATGTCGCCATGCGGAATGCGATCCGGGAAGGCATCATCCCCGGGCCGCGACTGCTGGCAGCAGGCCGGGACATCTGTGCCACCGGCGGGATGTTGGATTGGAACGGCTCCTGGCTCAAGCTCGGGATGGAGGGTCTGGGCATCTTTGCGGACGGTGTCGAGGAGTGCCGCAAGGCCGCGCGCACCGTCATCAAAGAAGGCGCCGACATCGTGAAAGTGTATGTTACCGGTGAGGGGATGATCTTCGAGTGTACTGCTGAAGAGATAACCTACACCGAGGAAGAGATTCGGGTTGTCTGTGAGGAAGCGCACCGCCGCGGCCGCCGGGTCTCCGCGCACGCGCGCGGGGCGCAGGGATGCCTGATCTCCGTGCGGGCCGGGGTGGACATCATTGACCACGGCACGCTCATTGACGACGAGTGCGTGGACCTCTTCGCCGAGCGGGACGTATTTGTCGTCCCGGCGCTCAACTACCAGATTGCCATCGTGGACCGCGGTCCGGAGTTCGGTTTCCCGCAGGAGTTCCTGAACCAGACCCTTTACCGTGAGGAATTGGAAACGGCGTATGGGAACATGAAGAAGCTTGTGGACGCCGGTGTGCGGGTGCTGCCCGGCGGCGACTACGGGTTCGCCTGGTGCCCTCACGGGGAGTACGCCCGTGACCTGCAGACGTTCGTGGAGAACATCGGCCTGAGTCCGATGCAGACTCTCGTCGCCGCGACGAAATGGGGCAGCGAATTGATGCAGATGGAGGACCAGATCGGCACGCTGGAACCGGGCAAGCTGGCGGATCTACTTCTGGTCGAGGGCGACCCCCTGGAAGACATCCGGATCCTCCAGAATCGGTCCCGGCTGTCCCTGGTGATGCAGGGTGGGAAGGCGATTTCCGGCCCACTCGCGCGCGATGTGGAGGGGTAGACGATGCACGCAGACGCGAACGGGATCTCGCTGTACTACGAACAAGAAGGCGCCGGCCCGGACCTGCTGCTGGTGCCCGGCCTGGGGGCGAGCACACACGCCTGGTACGCCCAGATCAAGGGCCTCTCCGGCGTGCTCCGCGTGACGGCCGTGGATCCCCGCGGGCATGGCCGCTCCAGCACCCCCGCCGGCCCCTACACCATGCGCCTGCTGGCCGACGACTACGCAGCCCTGATCCGTCACCTGGGGCTGGCGCCGGTCATCGCGGTGGGCAGTTCCATGTCCGCCATGAGTGTGGTCGAGCTCGCGGCCGGGTACCCCGAACTCGTGGCCGGGTTGGTGCTGGTGGGAGGCTTCCCGAAGTTGGGCCCTCCCGGAAAAGAGCGCATGGAAGGCCGCGCCCGGACCGCAGAGACGGAAGGTATGGCGGGGCTGGCCGATCTGGTGGCTTCTACCGCCCTCGGCGCCACGACCCACCGGGCACAACCGTCGCTGGTGGGTCTCTTCCGCGCCGGACTGCTGGCAAACGATCCCGCTGCCTACGCAGCCTCGTGCCGGGCCATCGTCGAGGCCGACATCACCCCGCTGCTTCCCCGCGTGCAGTGCCCCACGTTGATCCTGCTGGGCAGTGAGGAACAGGTCGCCCCGCTCCCCGCCGCCCGTGCGCTCAAGGCCGGCATCCCCCACGCAGACTTTGTCGTCCTGCCCGGTGCCGGCCACCTGCCGTTTCTGGAGCAACCGGCGGCGTTCAATGCGGCGCTGCTGGAGTTCATCGGGAGCAGAGGGTAACGCCAGTCCAGCGAACCGGACGCCACCCGACCCCCGCACAGCCGCCGGTGTCTCCCGCAGGATTCACGCTGCAGCAGCACGGACTCGGTAGGCATGCTTCTCGGTTCCTGCCTCCAATCGGGTGGCGCCCTGCGTTGCACAAGACTGTCTCCAGCGTGATATTCCAAAGGGTGAATTCGCCAGACCACCGTCAGGATTGGTGCGAATCGCCGTCCCCCCTCGTCATGGAGCCCCTCGTGTTTCAACGACCCACCCTTGTTGCGGGTGTACTCATGCTCGCTGTCGGCAGTACGCTGACGGCCGGCACGCGAGTTCCCGCCCAGGCATCGCCTGCCCGTTCCTCTCACACCCTGTCGGGTCCCACCTCGCTCTTCTTCGAAGAGAACCGCGGGCAGGCACACCCCGACATCCGCTTTCTGGCCCGCTCGGGCGGCGCGTCCCTCGCCCTGACGCGCTCCGGCGCAGCACTGACTTTCTCCCCGCCTTCCCGGCCGGGGACGAGTTCCCGAACCGCCGGGGACACGGTCGAATACATTTTCCCCACCTCTGAGGGAACCGCGCAGAATTAATCCTCCCGTCAGGCGGGGACCACTCCCGGGATGGTCACGAACCACTTCCCCAGTGCCGGGAGACGCTCGATCTGCGTTTCCAGGGCGGCCATCTCGGGTGCGAGGAGCCGCACGCCG
>SYMT01000473.1 GCA_005805375.1 Actinomycetota bacterium | reverse complement strand
CACTGGCGAATCGAGTGGCCGCGAGGTAGTTCCGGGTTCCGGTCTTGCTCTCGGGGCCGTATCGGTGGCGCCGAAGGGAGGTTCAACCGTGGTGCAACCTGGATGCCCCTGTTGGAGCTACCCGACATCTGCATCCCACCCCCTGATAGACTACTAGGGTCGGCGGATGAGGTAGCGGTCGACTCGTCAACGGGGGGGGGAATATGAGCGAAGTACCAAGCGGCACAGCGGCGCAAGAGTTCGGCACGGGAGCAATTCCCTCAGAGTTGATTATATTGGGAAGGGAAGCCGACCCAAGACCCTGGCTCAGGCCTCAACAGATCGAGGAACTTTTCGATCGCACCAACTTTGAAGCGATGGGAATCGCCCGGCCTCGGCCGGAGTCGATTCTGGCAATGCAAATACATGTGGAAATCAGCCCCCGGCGCCCCTGGGTCGAGGGCAAAGGCGCGCTCAATGCGTATCTACCTGACTTGTACAGGCCCGGTTTCATCAGATTCCTTGGGCCGCAGACAAATCCCGGAAAGGGGTTGGACTTGATAGTGTCGGGATTGCCGCCGCAGAGATTTAAATTTATGGAGATTCAGGTGTACGCGAGACCGAGGAGCCGTGGCGAAGTGGGTTGGTTTGAACTGCAGGAGAACTCTTGGCCCCCTTTCCCAAAGCAACGGCGTGCCGCGGTGGAATTCGATCAGGTTCTTTCGGTCCTTCTTCCTCCCGGAAGGCCGTTTTATACGATTGGCCTGTCGTCTCTCGACCTCGAAGTCTGGGAATTCCACGGATTTCGCGTTTGGCATTTCTAGAAGGGCTCCAATCCAGGAAAACATAGAACAATCCTGAATGACAGGAGCAGGAATCGGACCTCGAATTGAGTGAAACTGGGCCGAACCAGTCTGAGAGTGTGTGAAAAGGAAGGTATCTTGTCCGAAACCCGGGGTAGACCCTTCGTGGCCGTGCCGATTGCCTGCGCGAAAACAGAGTGGACGGAAGACCTCCCGTTGTGATTCTCTTGGGGGGTGAACCTTTACGCTCGCGTGGCTCCCTTTCGGGAACTCGATCCCGACACCCTCCCCGAGGCCGAACTCCGCGCCGGGTTTCCCGCTCTCCTCTCCCTTGCCGAGGAGTGTCTCGGCGCCGTCCAGGCGCTGCAGGCCGAGGTCCAACGCCTGGAAACAGCGATCGCCCGCCTCAAAGGCGAGCACGCTCCCCCCACCCGCCCGACGCCGGGCGGCCCGGCGGCGGGCGGGACGCCCCCGGCCCCGGCTGACCCCGCGTCCGACCACTCTTCCGAGCGCGAGCGGCAGGCACGGACCCCACGCGTACCCCGCGTACCCCGCTCCAAGCTCCTCACCTGCGTCCCCGACCGTATCGAAACCCTGACGCTGGCACCCGAGGCCCTGCCGCCGGACGCCGTAAACAAGGGGTTCACCTACTGGCACACCCAGGACCTCCGCCTCGAGCTGGAACGCATTTGCTTCCGCCGCGCCAAGTACTACTCCCCCAGTACCCAACGCACCTACCTGGCGCCGTTACCCCCCGGCTACACCTCCCACTTTGGTCCGGGGGTCCGGGCCCTCGCGCTCTCCCTGGTCTACGACGCCCAGGTCAGTTTGCCGGCGCTGCATACCTTTTTCACCGATGCCGCGCTGGACATTTCCCGGGGACAGGTTGCCCGCCTGGTGACCGCCGGACTGGAGCCGTTCCACGCCGAACAGCGGGCGATCCTCCAGGCGGGGCTCGCCGGGGCGCCCTGGCAGCAGTGGGATGCCACCTCCACCCCGGTGGCTGGGGGAGCGTGGCACTGCCACGTGTTGACCAATCCCCTCTACACCGCGTAGAACACGGCCCCACGGCAGGACCGAGCGGCGGTGCTGGATGCCCTGCGGGGCGGCGCGCCGCGCCAGTTTCGGCTGGATGCCGTGGCTTTTGCGCACTTCGCACGGGTGGGCGTGCCGCGGAAGGTCGTGCGGGAACTACAGAGTTGGCCCGCAGCGGTCACCTGGAGTGCCGCCACGTTCCGGGGCCTGCTGGAGCGGCACCTCCCCCGGCTGCGCGCCGACGTGCGGAAAGACGTGGAAGACGGAGCCCTCCTCGCCGCGTACCACGCCGACCCGGAGTGGCCCGTGGCCACCTGCTTGTTAGGAGACGACGCCGCGGTGCTGCCGGGACTGACCGCCGAGCGGAGCTTGTGCTGGATCCACGACGCACGGCACTACACCAAGCTGCTCCCACAGTTCCAGTTCCACCGCCGCCAGTTAGCCCGTTTCCGGGAAGAATACTGGGACTTCTACGCGGAGTTGCTGGCCTACCGAGCGGCGCCCGCGCCGGCGGAGGCCGCCCGGCTGGAGGCGTGCTTCGACCAGTTGTTCAGCCGGGAGTTCCACTGGAGCGACCTGCGGCGGTGTGTCGAGCGGACCCGCGGGAACAAGGGGGAGCTGCTGCACGTCCTCGCGCATCCGGAACTGCCGCTGCACAACAATGCGGCGGAATTGGCGGCGCGGCGGCGGGTGCGGAAGCGCGAGGTCAGCTTCGGGCCGCGGAGCGAGGCGGGCCGTCGGGCGTGGGATACCTTCCAAGGGCTCAGCGAGACGCTGCGCAAACACGGGGTGCGATTCTGGGCGTATCTGCAGGACCGGATCCAGCAGCGCGGCGCCATCCCGCCGATCGCGGAGCTCATTGAGCAACGGGCGGAGGCGCTGCCGCTCGGCGCCTCCTGGGACAAGGGCTGACGCCTGCCGCCGCCCACTTCCCCCGCCCGCTGCGCCCCCAAACCCGCCGCCGCGCCCGCCCTGCGGCGCGTGCGTTGGCGCGTCGGTGTGGGCGCCGGGGCCGCGCGCTCCCCAGCCCCGGCGGCGCGCCGCCACAGCGCCGCACCCCCATTCCCCGGGGTTCCGCCAAGATACCCAGGAAGGTAGGGCGACATCGCTGGCGACGTGAAGGATGAAACGACACGCACATCATGCTCGTCCGCCCTCGGTGACGGCCAGTTGCAGCAACTCGAGCCCCTCGTACCTCCGGCCAAACCGGGCCGGTGCGACCAACCCACGCGGTCTGGGAAGTCCCACCGCGAGCTTCTGTCCGGTGCGCACCAGGTACTCCTGACGCGACCTATCCGGCGATCGTTGCCCCAGGGCACGGCGGGGAGCCCACTTTCGGGAATGGCGCGACGAGGGCATCCTGGAGCACGTCCATCGTACGCTGCGGGGGCAGGCGCGCACCGCGGAGGGGACGAACGTGGATCCTGCCGCGAAGAGCCCAAACACCAGCCGGTGCGGACCGCCGATCCCGCTGGACCTCCAGGCGTTGCTGCGGGCAAATGAGGTCAAGGGCTACAAACGCTCCTGCTGACGGACACTTCGGGCCCGATGCACGGGCTGATGGGGGTGGATCCCCCCGATGTCCAAGATCGCGGCGGGGCGCATTTGGTCCTGGAACCGGTTCATTAGCGCGCGCCGTACCAGAAACGGGTGTGGGTGCAGGCCAGACATCGGGGCGCCTTGGTAGCGCAGCGAGTACAGGCAACGGGAAGATCAGTGCAGATCGTGAAGTGATCCGAGGGAGTTCATGGGGTTGTGCTGGTGGCGCTACGGTGCGTGTTCGGGTAGCTCGCCCAATGTTGGCGCCTGCGGGCGGAGGACATTGCGACCGTGGCCGATGCGGACGTGCTGATCCGGCCGGAAGTGATCGGGGTCAGGCTCTGCCGGTCCTGCCGTACCTGAACCGCTGCGGACGCCACGGGCAGCAGTAAGGACGCACATAGGAACCGGAGCATCGCTGGGGGGCGTCGCTGGAGACTCCGCCAGCCCCTGAAGCGCAGTTTTTTGGCCTGCCAAGCCTGTCTGGAGTCACCATGTTCACACGCACTCTGAGTCCGACGGGCCGAGGAAACCGTCGGCCGATCCCCACCGCTTGCCTTTTATGATGCACGACTACGAACGAGAGTTGCGCTTTGCGACTTCGGCTGCACGCGAGGCCGGCGGGGTGCTCCTCGCCCGGCGGCGCGCCGGCTTTTCGGTGCGGGAGAAGGCGGACCGCACGCTGCTCACCGATGCCGATCTCGCATCCGAGCGCGTGCTGCTCGACCGGCTGCACGCTGAGTTTCCCGAGGACGCGGTCCTGTCGGAGGAAGCCGGCGACTTCGGATTGCAGTCCGGCCGCCGCTGGATCATTGACCCGCTGGACGGGACGACCAACTTTGCGCAGGGGCTGCCGTTCTTTGCGGTCTCCGTCGCGCTGTGGGAAGGGGACGAACCGCGTGTGGGCGTGGTATACCTTCCGGTGCTCAACGAAGAATTTGCTGCGCAGTATAGCGCACCCGCTACTCTGAACAACCAGCCCATCCGCGTTTCTCCGGTTCAGGCCGTTTCGGACGCAATGGTGAATATCTACTTTGATCGGCGAAACCAACTGGAGGCGGGGCTGCGACTCTTCACCGAGGTTGCCCGGGCCTGCGAGGGCCGGGTGAAGGTGCTGGGTTCTACGGCCAGCCTGCTGTGCTATGTCGCGTGCGGGCGTCTCGACGGCTATCTGCGGAACCGGACGCGCCTGTGGGATTTCGCCGCGGGATGTCTGATTCTGGAGCAGGCGGGGGGCCGGGTGACCGATTTTGACGAACAGCCGCTGCGCCGGTCGGGACAGTCCCTGCTGGCGAGCAATGGCGCCATCCACGATGCCCTGCAAGAGGTGGCGTCGGGGGTAGGAGGGGACGGTTGTCGCTAACGAGAGAACAGATTGACGCGCTGATGCAGGACGGCCTGGCCGTCCTGTCGGCGGGGGCGGCGGAGTGGGACCTGACTGCGGGTCGCCTCTCCCTGGATGTCACCAACCACGTGCTGCGAGTGTACGCCCAGGAAGGCGCTGCGGCGGACGTGCGGGAAACGTGTCTGCGACTGGTCGGCCTTCAGCACGCTGACGGAGGCTGGGGGGAGTTTTCCACCGACGAGACGAGCGGCATTCGGGAGGCGGCCTTCTGCACGCGCAACCTGGTGACGCTGAACCGGCGGCTGCAGGATCCCGTGCTCGCGGCGGGTGTCGAGCGCAGTGTCGCGTACCTGTTGAGGCAGCAGGAGGCGGAAGGGGGCTGGCTGGACGTGCTGTGGGGTCGGAGCGATTCCACCAGCATTGCGCTCGGTGCGCTCATGCTGGCCGGCGCTGATGGGATCTGTGCCGATCGGGTCCCCGAGGCCATCCGCCGCGGCATCGCCTTCGCATGTGGGATGCAGGCGGACGACGGCGGGTGGTACGACCCGCGCTTCAAGCAGGAAGAGCGGCTTTCGCCCGTCGCGTGGACGGCGCATATCCTTCCGAAGATCGTGGTCTATCAGGGAGACTCGACCGCGGCGCGCCGGGGCCTCGATTTGATGGCCGCCGCGATGCAGAGTGACGGTTCCTGGGACGGGGGGGACGTGGACCACACTTGCGACTCCACTCGCGCCCTCATTCTTGCCAGTCTGGTGCTGGACGACGATCGCTATGCGGACCAGTTCTCGCGCGGGATTGAATGGCTGCTCGCCAACCGGAGTGACGACGGGCTGTGGGCCATGCTTCCGGGCCGCCCGAGCAACCTGCTCATCACCTGCGACGTGTACGATACCTTACAGAAGTACCGGCTGTACCTGAATGAGCGCGGGCGGGCGTGCGGGAATGTTCTGGCCCGCTGGGATGACTTCTAGCCATGCGGGCCATCATTCTCGCGGCCGGGGTCGCCCGGCGCCTCCGCGACAGTGCGGTGGACCATCCGAAATGCCTGCTGATGCTGGAAGGGCGTACCCTGCTGGATCGGATGCTGGATGCGCTGACCGAAGTCGGCGTGGCGAAGATCACCGTGGTGATCGGACATCTGGGTGAGCAGATTGAGGCGGCCGTGTCGGGGCGAGCCGGCGTTCAAACGCGCTACAACCCGCACTACCGGAAAGGGGCGATTCTGTCCCTGTGGACCGCGCGCGAAGAACTGGACGATGCGGTGTTGGTGATGGACGCCGATGTGCTGTTCCCCACCGCCCTGCTGCGGCGCCTGGTGGAGTCGCCTCACGCCAACTGTTTTCTGATGGATGCCGACGCTGCGGACGATGGCGAGGCCCAGATGCTGATGGCCCGCGATGGACGTGTGCTCGACATCGCTCGTGGAGTAGCGGGCGACTACCACGCCACCGGGGAATCCATCGGCTTCCTGAAGTTGGAGCGTCCGGCGGCGCAAGCGCTCGCAGCCCTTCTCGCGCGCGCCCTCGAGGGCGGGGATGATGGCATCGAACACGAGGGAGTGTACCCCCAACTGATGCGGGAGTGCGTGATCGGGTATGAGCTGGCGGACGGACACCGCTGGTTGGAGATTGACTTTCCCGAGGACGTGGAGCGCGCCCGCGCGCTCCTGCAGAGCGCAGGGTAGGCGATGCTCCGTGCGTTGGTCTTCGACACGGACGAGGCCTTCCTGCCGGCGGGCGCCGCCGGATCCCCTCTCCCCGGGTCCACCTATCTCGCCGGGTTGACTCTTCTCCAGCGAGCCGTGCGTATGGCGCGCAAGGCGGGGGCTGAGGAGATTCTGGTGTTCGCCCGGGACGTGGGAGCTGCCGAGGAAGTCGCCCGCCGGGAGCGGGTGCCTCCCACGGTGCTGCCTGCCGACGCGCCGCTGCCCGGCGGATCTCCTGCGGACGGGCTACTCCTCATTGCAGCGCAGGTTCTGGGGACGGACCGGCTGTTGGGAGAATTGGTGCGCGGTGGCGGTACGGCCCACGCTGTGGTAGTGGCCGCGCCGCCGGGTGTGCCCGTGTTGGGTCCGGCATACATCGCACCGTCGGGAAGCGCAGAGCCGGTTTCCCCGCTTCACGACAACGCCGAAGGCGACGGTGCGGAGCGGAAGCCGCCGCATCGCATTCCCGGTTCGGGAGGAGAGCGTCCCGCCGCGCTTCAGGTGCGCGAGTGGCTGTCGGCGTCCTCGGCTTGCCGGTGGAGCGTGCCCGATGGCGCCTGCCGGTGGCTCACCACCTCGGACGCGATCGCAGATGCGGACCGATCGCTCTACGTGGGGTTGGCCTCCATCGCGGATGGGTATATAGATCGCGTATTCAACCGGCACATTTCCGGCTGGTGTACGCGCCGGCTCATTCGCTTCCCCATCACTCCAAACCACGTCACGCTGTTTCACGGCTGCCTGGGCCTGTGCGCCGCCGCCCTGCTCTGGCAGGGGACGTACGGGAGTGCCGTACTGGGGGCCGTTCTTTTTCAGTTGTCGGTGGCGCTGGACTGCACCGACGGCGAGATCGCGCGGATCAAGTACTTGTTCAGCAAGTTTGGCAGCCGGCTGGACGTGGGTGCGGACAACGTCGTGACCATTGCCGTGTTCGCCGCCATCGCCCACGCGGCCGCCGGACGTCTGGGGATGGGTGTCGCCGCCGTGCTGGGCGTCCTCTCGGTCACCGGCGTCGTAGCCTGCCTCCTTGCCGTCCTGGGAGCGGCACGCCTCCAGGCGAAGCTCCGGCCGGGTCAGGCGTCCTCGCTGGCGGTCACCAACCGCTTGTCTGCAACCGACCAGGCCGTGTCCGCCGGAGAGCGGACGCTGGTCGAAGCCGTGATCAATGAGGCCACCTCCCGAGACTACTCCATCCTCGTGGTCCTCCTGGCGCTCCTCGGACGGCTCGAATGGTTCGCCTGGCTGGCGGGGATCGGCTCCCATGTCTTCTGGATCACCTTCAGTCTGATCCAGTTCCCGCGGTTGCGCCCCCCGAATGCCTCAGAAATTCATTAATCTGGCGCTGCTGGCGCTCGGGCTGGGACTCGGCGTCGGCGTGATCGCCCCCCAGTTTGCCGCGCTCAGCCAGACCCTCGGCCGCGTGGGCTGGGGTTTCCTCGCGTGTTTGCCTCCTTCTCTGCTCATTTTCCTGCTGGACGCCGCCGGTTGGCGCCTCAGCTTTGTGCCCGGGCAGCGCGCCGTCGCGTTCACCCGCCTGTTCCAGATCCGCATGGCCGGCGAGGCGCTGAACCGCATCACTCCCCTGGCATCAATGGGCGGCGAACCGCTCAAGGGCTTCCTGCTCAGCCGAACCGGAACGCGGCTCGACGACGCGCTGGCTTCCGTAGCGATCGCGAAGAACACCATGACGATCGGGCAGATCGTCTTCATCTTCGCGGGGGTTGCCGCGGCGTGGCCCCTGCTCCCCGGCCATCGGGGAATGCTCCTCGGTCTGGCGGTGTTTCCCGGGATCATCCTCACGGCGATGGGTGTCACTGCCGTGCTGGATCTCTCCCTCCGCCGCCGGCGGCGCCAGGGGCACGACCCGCTCGCCCGTCTGCGCGATGGTTGGTTCCGGCGCGCCGTGCATGGTGCGGTGGTGCTGTGGTCCCAGGTGGCCGATTTCTTTTGGAGTAGCCCGCGCGCCTTCTTTGCCTCGTTCGCCGCGTTTTTCCTCGGCTGGGCAGGCGGGGCGCTGGAGTTGGTGGCGTTCACTGCGGCGCTGGGGGTTCCCCTCTCCCTGACCCACGCATTCGTGATGGAAGCGCTGATTTGCAGCATCGGCATGGCGACCTTTTTCATCCCGGGCAACGTCGGGACCCAGGAAGGGGGCCTCGCGTTCCTGGGTCCGCTGTTCGGGCTGAGCAGCGCCGAGGGGTTGACGCTCGCCCTGCTGCGTCGCGCGCGGGAGGCCGTGTGGATTACGTATGGACTTGGCTACCTGGGAATGACCGAGGGGCGCGTGCTGATCGCGCCGCCCGTCACCGACACCCAGTAATCGGTACCCGGGGCTGCGTACCTGCACCCGGACCCGCCCTGCTGTGATACAGCACTGCACGGGAGGCCAGAACGGCTATGGAAAAGATCGGTGTCTTTGTCGCGGGGGGACCGGCGGCGGGTATCAACGGCGTCATCAAGGGCCTGGTGCAGGAGGCGGACAACAGTTCCCTGCGGGTCCTGGGCTTTCTGGCCGGCGCGCATGGGCTCGTACACGGGCGCTTCGTCCAGTTGACCCGCGAGATGGTGGAGGACATCCAGGTGCGCGGGGGCAGCATCCTCGGCACCTCCCGTTTCCGGATCACCGGCGATGCGGATGTGGCGAAGATCGTCGCCCACCTGCGTGAGGAGAACGTCGAAGGTCTGGTGTCCATCGGCGGCGAAGGCACGCTGCAACTGGCGGACCGGCTGCGGCAGGCAGGAGTCCACATCGTCCACGTCCCCAAGACGATTGACAACGACATTGAGGGTGTGGAGCAGACATTCGGCTTCGATACTGCCGTCCATGTGAGCGCCCGGATGCTCACCGCCATCAAGCTCGACGCTCAGTCCTCCGGGCTCTGGTTCGTGGTCGAGATCATGGGGCGCTTTACCGGGCACCTCGCCCTCGAAGCCGGGTTGGCGTCGGGCTGTACTCGCGTGCTCATCCCCGAGGCGGGACACATTGATGTGGACGAACTGGCTGCCCTGGTGGAAGCGCGGACAAAGATCGGGCTGAATTGGGGCGTGATCCTCGTCGCGGAGTCGGCGCACTTCGGGGAGGGACACATCACCCGCCACGGTCGCCTGGGGGGAGTCAGTGAAGTGCTTGCGGATCGCCTGGAGGTGGCCACCGCTGCGCTCGGCTGCACCACCAAGGTACGGACCAGCAACCTCGGCTACTTTCTGCGCTGTCCGGAGCCGACCGGATTTGATCGTTCCTACGGCGCCAAGCTCGGCCTGGGGGCCGCGTGCTTCATGCAGGACCCCTCTCGCTCCGGGCAGATGGTCACTGTCGTAAACGACCGCTTTTGCGGGGTGCCGATGGAGAGTGTGGCGGGGAAAATGAAGCCGGTGTCGCTCGAGGGGGTGCGCTACCAGACGCTCTGCTCGTTTGCCCGCTACGAATCCGCTCGTGCCGATCTGGAGGCGCAGCAACTCGTGCGGCAGCGCGCCGGGCACACCCTGCAGTGGCTGGACGCCCACGCAACTCCCGACACCATCGCCGAAGTTGCGATGCGTCTCGGGATCGGCACGGATACGCTGCTGGAGGTGCTCCAGGACATGGCGGGTTCCATCCAGCCGGTCCTCGACCCTTCCGCCCCAGACGCCGTAGACGCGCCGTTGTAGGCGTGCGTGCCGGGAGGGCCCTGCAGCCGCCGTGAGGCCATCAACGGCGGGCGATTGGTACAGCATTCACGGGTCCCCCATCCCTTCCGTCCCTCGGTGCTTTGCCTGGCTCGCCGCCGGGTCGTCTGCGCAGAGTTGACCTACTTGCACCGATTGGAGCACAATGTCAGGTCACTTCCCTATGTGAAATAGGGAGCGTTTGATCGGGGAGTTAAGGTGGCCCGAAACGCCATACTCTCAATCCAGGGGGATCGTCCATGTCTCAACACCACGCGATGACGCGGCGAGCGTTTACTCTCATCGAACTGCTCGTTGTCATCGCTATCATCGCAATACTCGCTGCTATTCTCTTTCCTGTCTTCGCCCAGGCCCGCGAACGGGCGCGGGCCACGCAGTGCCTCTCCAACTTGAAGCAGGTCGGGACGGGGCTGATGATGTATGTCCAGGACTACGATGAGTGGAATCCACCGCTCAACGACGGCGTGGCCAACTTCAATGACCCGAGCATCGCCGGCTGGCGTCCGAACTTCCTCGGCTCGCTGTCGCCGTACATCAAGAACGCAAAGGTTTTTGGCTGCCCATCCGCACCGGATGTCACTACCGGGGCCCCGGGCAATCAGGCAGTGACCCCGCTCAGCCGATCCAGCTTTCTGGGCAACGCGGTGGTCCTGGAGCGGAGCGTCGCCACGATTCCCACCCCGGCCGGCATCGTCTACATGCAGGAACTGTTCAACGCGAGAGGCACTGCGTTCGTACGTCCCCGCGCAAATAACGCCGCCCGCACGGATTATCGCTGGTGGTACTTCCCGAGGACCAACGGGAACGACGACATCTGGAACTACACGAACATGCACTTCGGCGGCGGCAACGTCCTGTTCTGCGACGGCCACGCAAAGCAACTCCACGTGAAATTCATGCGAAGTTCCCTCTTCGGGTTGCTCCCCGACAAGGGGATTGAGCCCGGCCCCACTGCCTACAATCAGGCGTGGTCGCCGGCGTTCTGAGGAGACGCCGGGGCGCCGCGCCCTGTGATGTGCTCAAGGCGGCGGAGGGGCGATCGCAGCCACCCTTCCGCCGCTGTGGTCGCTCCGGAGACCCGGAGCAGTTTCGTTATCGGAACGCGGGCGCTCGGGTCCGGCGCCCGTCAACCCGTTACCGCCCGGAGCGGTATTCGTTCAACATGCCGATGTATGCCTGCATCCACGGGGCGTTGTCCCAGAATGTGCGGGCGCAAACCAGGTTCCCATCCACGACCACCGGCGAGTCTTCGTAGGTCGCTCCCGAAAACTCAGCGTCGAAGCGGCACTTGGCTACGGTGGTGATCTTACGGTCGCGAATGACATCCGCCGCCGCGATGATCTCGATCCCGTGGCATACGCACGCCACCGGCTTGTTCTCCGTGAAAAAGTGCCGAGTCACCCGCATGAGATCCGCATCGTAGCGGAGATACTCCGGGGCGCGTCCGCCGGAAATGATGAGCCCCACGTATTCTTCGGGGCGAATGTCCCGGAACGCGATGTCGGCCGCGAAACGGTACCCGGGGCTCTCCACGGTGATGTCCCAGTCCGGATGCCGGTCATGCATCACCAGGTGGTACGTCCGCTTTTCCGGCCCGGCTACCACGCACCGGCAGCCTTCCTCCTGCACTCGAAAGTACGGATACAGGGTGTCCGTCACCTCCGCTGCATCCCCGATCACCAGTAGAACCTGATCCATGATGTCCCTCCGGCTACAAGTTCGGCGTGGATTGGGCGCACTCCTGGGTCAGAAACGGAATCGCAGTGGATGTCACCCCGGTGCAGAACCGCTTCAAACGATCGTCGGAATACCTGCTTCTGCGCGCGCCCGGCGCAGATGATCGAGGCAAAACTGTGCCGCGGACCAGGGATCATAGTCCTCTCGGTTGAAGATCTGCGCGCTGACTTCCACGGTGACCGCTCCAGTCCAGCCGGTCGCAGCCATCGCGCGGAAATAGGCCACGTAGTCGGTGTCGCCTTCACCGGGGAGCAGGAAGCGGACCTTTCCGTCCTCCATGCGCCCGTCCTTCACGTGGGTATGCCAGGAGTACGGAGCGAGTCGCGCGACGGTTTCCTCAAGCGGATAGCCGCCCACGGTGAAGTGGCTGATGTCGAAGTTGAGTCCCAGGGCGTGCGCCGCGGAGGCGTTCCGCCCGCGAGCCTGTTCGACGACCCACGCGGATCGCTCCGGATCCGAGAGAATGCCTCCCACGTGGGGTTCCAGCGCAAACCGGCACGATTCCTGGTCCGCGATCTCCGCAAACCGGGCCACCCGTCGGAGGATCTCGTCTGCGTCCTGCTCCCACGTCTGCGGTCCATGCCCGATCGTCGAAGCGATGACCCGCGACGCAGGATCAATGGCGAGATCCTGGGCCAGCAGGCAGACCCGGCGGAACAGGTCTTCCTGCTGACCCAGTTCCTCCGGGTCCTCGGCGAGGAGGTTGACGAAGACCATGAGGCCGCTGAGTTCGAGGCCCAGATCCTGCACCTGCCCGCGAAGGGCGGCACGCTCCGCGGATCCGAGTTTGTGCGGGGCGGCCTCGTATTGGCTTGCGACACACAGTTCGACGGACTCGTAGCCCATCTGAGCCACATGGGGGAGCACCTGCGCCAGAGGCACCCGCGGCGTTGCGTACGTGCCGAATCCGATTTTCATCTGTATCTACTCGCTGTCATTGTCCGGTCGGAACCGGTGGGTGAATCGCGGGTCGTCCATCGCGATGCTGGGCCGGCGCCGCGCCATCTTGAACTCCGGGTCACCTGGATCTCTGGCCTTCTTCGGATCAAAAATACGCGCGTCGACCCCGACGTGCCGGAACCCACTGTAGTCCGGTCTATTGGTAAAGACGTCGCACAAGTCGGATGCGGTAGCGTCGTACAGGTTGCTGGGCGGCAGTCCGTAGATCAGGTAGATGGTTTTCAGGATGCTGGAGATACTGGTGTGCCGGCGGGACACGTACTTTCGCTTCACCCAGGGACTGATGACCAGGCAGATGCTCCGGTGCCGATCAATGTGGTCGGGGTCTCCGCCGCTGTCATCCTGGGTCACGAAGATCGCCATCTCCTTCCATTCCGGTCGGTTGGTCAGGTATTCCACCATGCGGCCCAGCGCCAGATCGTTGTCCGCCAGGAAGCTGGCGGAATAGGGAAAGCCGGCGTTCGGCATTGGGGAAGCGCCGTGATCGTTGCAGATGGCTGCGTTGAGGAACCGCGGCAGGGGCTTGCGCTTCGCGCCGAACTGCGCAAGGTCGTTGAAGAACTGGTCCGCGCGGTACTGATCCGGAATGTTGTTGTTGTAGGCGGGGAACTGAAAGCAGGTGTTGTCGAAGAGGGGCTTCGGCATCGGGAGGTTCACGGGGAGCAGCGAACCCGTCGGTTTCGTCCCCGGCTCCTCGAGCTGCCCGGACAACTCAAAACCCTCCCCGTAGTTACGGAAGGAAATCTTGCCCCGATCGAGGTGCTCCCAGAGGCAGCCACTTTCCAGATAGTCCTCGGGCTGGATGGACCCGTTGGAGCCGAAGGAAACCAGGCGCCCGGGCGCCGGGCTGTCCGCCTTGAACTCATAGCCCTGCTCGAACATCCGCTGACACCAGACGTTGGGATAGGTGCCCACCAGCCAGCGGTGCCCATCTCCGCTCGCTTCCGGCTCCATGTAGAAGTTGTCCGAGAAGGCGAATTCCTGCGCCAGTTTGACATGGTTCGGCATCGTCACCACGCCGTCGTGCGGACCGATCTTCTTCGGCGCGCCCCACCACGCCAATTCCCGATCCCCCTTTCCCTGTTCCACGGCGCCCAGGATGCCATCGTAGGTGTGGTTCTCTTTTGTTATGAAGACAACGTACTTGATCTGGCGGCTCGGGCGGCCGGGCAGGGGCGACACCGGACCTGGTTCGAGCGAGCGCAGTCGCTCCGGATCGGGGAGCAGGCCGTTGTTGGCCAGCACCTGCCGTGATAGTTCCGGGAGCTCCGTATCGGAGGGGACCGGCATCACCAGCAGGCAACCCGGAAGATTCCCGAACCTGGCCTGCTCGGGCCGCGGGGGTTTCCGGTCGTCCCGCGGTCCCCAGCCCAGCCCCTTGGCGTTTGCCACCAGAAGGGTCCGACCGTCGGCGGATACGTCAATCGCCGTCGGGTACCAGGCGGTGGGAATGTGACCCAGCACGCTCAGTGTCGAGGTGTCAATCACTCCCACTGCATTGATCCCCGCTTCGCAAACATAGAGCCGGCGTCCGTCCGGGCTCAGGGCCAGCGAGTAGGGTGTAACGCCGCGATAGCGCTCCAGTTCGGGCGCCGGGCGGAGGCGCACCGTGCCGGTGATCGTCCCGGCCCGCGTGTCAATGACGTCAATCGTGTCATTGTTGCCGTTGCTCACATAGAGCCGGGTCCCGCGGAGACACAGCGCGTTCGGCGCGCTCCCCGATGTGGTACGGCCGTTCTCGTAGACGGCGTTGACCAGCACGCCGGTCTTGATCTGGTGCTCCAACTGCGGACGCCGCGGGTTCTGGATGTTGAAGCTCCAGACGCTGAAGCTATCTGGAACATTCGGCTCCCCGAGACCGGCGACCTGCCGGCCCTCGAACATCACGCCGTCGCGGGCCGCGGGTGAAGGGTATCCGAACGCGGGGCGGGTGAGGCCGCGCGGGTCGAAGTTGCCGCTCTCCGGCTTCGGCACACGCGTGTAGCGGAACAATCCGATGTTCGCCACCCAGAGGCGCGACCCGTCTTCCGACAGCGTCAGCGCGGACGGGTAGCGCCCGGCGGCGGCGCGGAAGAGCTGTGCACCGGTCCGGGTGTCGAAGCCCACCACCTGAAAATTGGTCACGTCGGCGGCGTAGAGGCGGGTGCCGTCCGGCGACACTGCCAGGTCGGAGACGACTCCATCCTGGGTTTTCGCGCTGTTCAGGCTCCAGGTCGCGGAGGGTGCGGTCTCCCCGGGGCGCAGGCGGTGAATGACGCCCTGGTCCCCGCCGCTCCAGTAGACGGTCCCGTCGCGCGCCACTACAAATGTCGGCGCGGCGTCCTTCACCTCAATCCACCGCTCGGTGGGCGCCGGGCCGGCCGGGTTGGTGGCGACCAGCAGCCGTCCTGACTCTGCGGCGCAGTAGGCGGACCCGTCGGGGCCGAACCGGGCGGCGTACGCGTTCATCGGCGTCCAGATCAGGCGGCCGTGCGGTCGGAGCAGCCGCCCGTTCGGCAGGACGGTCACCCCTTTGGGGTCAATGCGCGCGTACTCGTCCCACGCGGGCGCGTGGTAATAGCCGGGCCGTCCGGAATTGCGGGAATTCCCCGCCATGCGCGTGCCGAACGCTCTGGGCAGCAGGACGACTCCGAAGACAGCGATTCCGACGCCTGCGACGATCAGTTTTCTCATGGGTTCTGGAAGGAGTTGGAGGTGACGAGAGCGGAGATAGGAACAGGCTGAGCAGCAGGAAATGGACGAGACCGCTGCGAAACGGCGGGCCGCTCGGGCCGGCGAGTGCTTCGCCGGCCCAAATGCTCTCCCCGGCAGCTTCGCCTCCGAGTTCCTCCCTGCGCGCAGCGCACCCACACGTTCGTCGTTCGGGTCATGAGACCCTGTCGCCTCCGGAGAAGTTCAGATATGAGCTCGTGGCTGGGAGTGGATATCGGGGGGACGAGTGCCAAGCTCGGGCTCGTAGACGCTGCCGGGCGCCTGCACCGCCGCGCGGCGATCCCGACCGGTGTCGGTGTGCGTGCCGAGGCGTTGGTTGAGGCACTGGCGGGCGCGGCCACCGAGCTTGCTGCCGGTGACGCCCTTGAAGGCGTGGGAATCGCAGCGCCCGGTTTTCGAATGGACACCGGAGAGGGGGTGGAGAACGTCTCCAACCTTCCCGGCATTGACGGTTTTCCCCTCCGCGCCGCGCTGGAACTGCGACTTGGCTGCCCCGCCGCGCTGGACAATGACGCCAACGCGGCGGCGGTAGGGGAACACCTCTTCGGCGGGGGCTGTGATGTTCGCCGGCTGCTCGTGCTCACTCTCGGCACCGGGATTGGCGCCGGAATGGTCGCAGACGGAGCCGTGGTCCGGGCCTGCTGCGGCGGTTTGGGTGACCCGGGGCACATCATTGTGGATCCGGGTGGAGAGCGGTGCGCCTGCGGGGGGCGCGGGTGTGCCGAAGCGACCGCGGCCGTGCCCGCCATCCTGCGCCACGCGGCGGAGTATGCGGGGCGCGCCTTCGCCTCTCCTGCCGAAGTCGTGGATGCCGCCCGGAGCGGCGATCCAGGTGCGCACCGGGCGCTCCAGGAAGCCGGGCGATACCTCGGTATGGTTCTCGCGACCCTGACGCACGTGTTGGGCCCGGAGCGGATCCTGCTCGGCGGTGGGGGTTTCGACGCAGCCGAGGAACTCCTCTTTGCACCCGCCCGGGAAACTCTCTTCGGGTGCGTACAGCCGTTCTTCGGACGGAAGCTCACGCTCGGGCGGGCGACCCTCGGCAATGATGCCGGAGTGATCGGCGCTGCCGCGCTGCTCCGGACTCTCCCCGGCGCTACGGCCGCACCGCATAGATCGTCGTAGACCCTTCCTGAAACACGGGCGTCAGGAACGCTTCAGTCGAAAGCGGTCGGAGGGGCGGACCGGGGGCGAATTGCTTCTGCATCGTGTCCACTACGTACGCGACCCGCGCCTCCCGCAGGAATTCTCGCCGCTGCTCGGCGGTCCAATTCCCCCAGAAGAAGTCGTGGACCGGCTTGATCTTCTCCTGGAATCGGGGGGTCTCGCCCCAGTGACCGGCGTAGACCGCGCGGCCCGCCACCGCCGGGGCGAAGATGCCCGCCGGCGGAAACATGAGGAGCGCCGCATCCGGCGGCGTCGCCCGGTTGATCCATTGGAAGCCGCGGAACAGGCTCTGGTCCCAATAGACCGGGTGCACGTACGTACTGGTAGTCCCCACGCGATTTGCCACCGTCACATCGCGCACCATCGCACGGAGACTGCTGGGACACAGGAGTGCAATCAGCGCCGCGGCGCCAAACGCCGGCGCCCGCAGCACCGTTGCCAGGCGCATCCCGACCTGTGCCACAGCGAGCCCGGCCAGGATGGCGACCGGAAAGTGCAGGCCCATCACCATCTTGCGCTGGAATGCGAACGGGGCGTACGCGACCAGCAAACCCGCCACCATCCACGCGGGCAGGAGCCAGCGGAACTCGGCGCCCTGCTTCGCGTCCTGGAGGCCCCCAGCAGCCTGGTTCCGCCCCAGTAGCGACCAGAGTCCCGCCGCCGCCAGCGGGACGAGCAGCCCATAGCCGAGCAGGTAGAGCGGGAGGCGTGGGCTCAGAGTGGCGGTGTCTGCGCGCGCCTTGAAGACCGGCTCGCTCAGGTACAGCCACGCCATGTAGACGACGGACGGAGAGGCCACCGCGGCCGCCAGGCACGCCATCTGCACCGCACGGGTGGGAAAGCGCCGCTCGGCCCCCCAGCGAACCAGCAGGAATGTCAGCCAGACCGCCGCGAGGTGAATCATGTCGTAGGAGTGCACATTGCCCAGGATCAGGCCGCAGACTCCCGCGCCCACCGCCCAGCGACTCCCCCGTTCTTCCGCGAGCAGCAGGCAGATCACGACACCCAGCATCAGCGCGAGGGAAACCGCGAATAGTCCGTTCGCGTAGAGGCTAAAGAACGTCAGCGCTTCCGGCTGCCAGACATCCACGGGTTCCCCCTGCGTGATGCGGTCGCTCCAGAAGAGCCAACCCACGCCCGCGGAGAGCGCGACCGTCCAGAAGATGCACCGCCGTGTAAAGCGATCCGCGGTGAAGCATGCGCCGAGACGATAGGCCAGCGCCAGCACCCCCGTTCCGCACACGACCCGACCCAGATGGTACGCGAGCGGAATGTCCAGCCCGGGTAAGCGGGAGAGCCACCCGAGGAGCAGGAAGTACAGGTGGAAGTAGGCTCCCCGCTGGGGCTCGGTGGTGAACAGATTGCGGAACAGCCAGCGTCCATCCTGCGCCTGCTTCATCCAGGAGTAATAGACCCCCTGATCATCCGAGTTGAACAGGACCAGGGGAAATACCCCGTCCAGCGGCGTGGGCCACCACACCAGCACGTAGGGGGCACAGGTGATGAGCAGTACGACCAGTCCCCAGCCGCACGCGAATTTCCATTCTGACCGTTGCACGTCCACCTCGTTAGAACATACGCAGGGAATCGGCCGGGATGTTTGCCGGCCCGGTCTCCGGAAAGGACCCACATGCAGGAAGTCGTCATTCGCCGGGCCGCTCCCTCCGATGCCGGCGTGTTTCTCGCCCTGGTGCGCGCGCTCGCGGAGTATGAGGAGTTGGACCCGCCCGATGCGGATGCAGAGCAGCGTCTCATCGCCGACGGGTTCGGCGCCACGCCGCGGTTCGAGTCGTACCTGGCGGAAGTGAGCGGCGAAGTGGTGGGATACGCCATTGTGTTCGAGACGTATTCCAGCTTCCTGGCGCGCCCCACACTGTACCTTGAAGATCTGTTCGTGCTGCCCACAGCGCGCCGCCAGGGGGCCGGGCGGGCCCTGCTGCACTACCTGGCGGCGGAGGCCGTCCGCCGGGATTGTGGACGCATGGAGTGGATCGTGCTCCATTGGAACGAGTTGGCGCGGGGCGTCTATCGCCGGATCGGCGCCGAAGAGATGCAGGACTGGTGCTTCTGTCGCCTGTCGGGCGACGCCCTCCGCCGCATGGCAGAGGGTGCGCAATGATTGATCTCCATTCGCACACCACTGCTTCCGACGGTTCCTGCACGCCTACCGAGTTGATCGGCCTGGCGCGGGAGCGGGGTCTGCGCGCCCTCGGTGTGACGGACCACGACACAGTGGGTGGGCTGGCCGAGGCGGCACTCGCCGCGGCGGCGGCGGGAATCGAGCTGGTTCCGGGGATCGAAATCAGTGTGGACTACATTCACGGCGAGTTTCACCTCCTCGGATACTATGTGGACTATCACAATCGGGACTTTGCCGAGCGTGTCGCCTACCTGCAAGAGAATCGCTTCAATCGAAATGCCGTGATCCTCCGCAAGATGCAGGAAACCGGGCTTTCGGTCACAATGGAGGATGTCGAAGCCGAGGCCGGAGGCGGGCAGATCGGTCGCCCGCACATGGCGCGTGCGCTCGTGACGAAAGGGTATGTGGGGAGCGTGCAGGAGGCCTTTGATCGCTACCTGGCGGATGGAATGCCGCTGCATGTGCCCAAAGTGAAGTTGGCGCCGCCGGAGGCCATTGCACTGGTACACAGAGCGGGGGGCGTGGCGGTGTTGGCGCACCCGAAGTTTCTCGAATTCCCCGACTTCGCGCAACTCCGAGCGGAACTACAGCGTTTGAAAGACATCGGACTGGACGGCCTGGAGTGCTACTACAGTCAGCACACCGAGCAGGAGACTGCCGATTACCTGGCTGTGGCCCGGGAGTTCGGATTGCTGGTCACCGCGGGAAGCGACTTCCACGGGGTCAGCAAGCCGACCGTCCCGCTCGGCATCATCTACCAGGGTGCCGGGGGCGACGAGGCCTTGCTGGCTCCCCTTGCGGAGCGGGCCGGGCGGACACGGGCGGAGCGCTGTTCCGTCAGGTCAGGGGCAGGTTGAAGGCGGACGCCCCGCCGTTGGGCGATACAGGAGACACCGAATGAAACGACGCGCGTGCGTGGGACTGATCGGCGCACTTATCTGCACAGGGTTCATGCCCGGAAAGGCTTGCGCACAGGTCCGCCTGGAGCCGAAGTTCGCGGAGGGGACGACGGTCAAGCGACAAGTCCAGAAGTTATCACAGAAACTCACCATCGGCGGAATGGTCATTCCTACGGAGAGTGAGCAGAACGTCACGGTAGCAACGGTCGTCGGGAAGCGAGATGCCGACGGGACACTGCGCCTGGGCCAGCAGACGCGGGGGCTGGTGGTGCGAGCGACGGTGCCCGGGAGCCCGCCCATTCTGTTCGACTCGACCAAGCCGGACCAGAAGACGGGCAATCCTACGGCGGACCTGGTGACCGACATCAGCCGGGTCCTGTCCGGTGCGGCCTTCACGCTGGTTCTGGATCGCGACAACCGCGTCACCCGCATTGAGGGCGCCGAAGCGGTGATCGCACGCGTCCCCGACTCGGCGAAGGAGGGCCTGCGCAAAGCCTACGCCACCGACGAATTGGGGCGACAGGTACGGCAAGACCTGGCTATCTTCCCGCAGGCGGAGGTCAAGCGGGGCGACACCTGGACTCGCACCGAGGTCATGCCGATCGGCGGCGGACAGACGCTGACCTTCGAGGTCACCTACGAGTACGACGGCACGATGGAACGGGACGGCCGCACGCTCGACCGGGTGAAGCAGGTCATGACTGCGGTGAAATACGCGGTGGAGGGGGGCGATCCCCAGGGAGCCCGAGTCACCGCCAGCACCCTCCGGGTGGAGTCCTCCTCGGGCCACTACCTGTACGACCGGGAACGCGGCATTGTCGTCGAGCGCAGCCAGCACGCCGCCGTCAAAGGGCCGTTGACGCTCTCGGCTAACGGGATGGAAATCCCCGCGGAACTCGATCTGACCATCGAGACCTCCACCAGTTCCAGGCCCGACACGCGATAGCCCGGGACGCTACCAGTCGGCGACTCCACCGTCCGGCCACTTCCACTCCGGTCGGAAGTCCGGGCGGTAGGGGTGGCGCGCCGCCTCGTTCTCATCGAAGTCGAGCCCGAGCCCCGGCTGCTCGGGCAGCGCGGCGTATCCATTCCGAACCACAAATTCGGTGCGAAACAGATCCGCCTGCCACGGTGGGCCGGCGATGTGTTCCTGGATGATGCAGTTCGGCGTGCAGGCATCCACGTGGATGCTCGCGAGCGTGCTGACCCAGCTCTGCGGGTTGTGCGGGGCCACCTCCAGAAAATGTGCTTCCGCGATCGCCGCGATCTTGCGCAGTTCCGTAATCCCGCCGCAGTGGACCACGTCCGGTTGTACGTAGCTCGCCAAATGGCGGGCGCACAGGTCGGCGAAGCCCCATTTGGTGAAGAGGCGCTCCCCGGTTGCCAGGGGGACGGGGGAGCGCTGAGAGAGCCACGCCAGCGTCTCCAGATCCTCCGGCTGGGTGGGTTCCTCAACGAACAGCGGGCGGTACGGTTCCACGCGCCGGCAGAATTCGAGCGCCATCGGCGGCGTGAGCTGGCCGTGGGCATCCACAGCGATGTCAAAGTCCTCGCCGACCGCCTCGCGCATGCGCTCGATCTTCGCGAGGGCGCGGCGCAGGCCGCTCCCTGTCTGTACCACGCCGCCGTCTACGTGGAGCGCGCCGGTCTTCAGGGCGGTGTATCCGGCATCGCGTATCCGGAGGGCGTTCTCCGCCGCCTGCTCCGGCGTGGCGCCGCCGCAGTGGGCGTACATCCGGATTCGTTCCCGGCACGCGCCGCCCAACAGTTGCCAGATCGGTTTCCCGGCCTCTTTCCCCTTGATGTCCCACAGGGCGATGTCAATGGCGCTGATGGCCGAGTTGAGCACCGGCCCGCCCCGCCACCGCGGAATCCGGTACATCTGCTGCCAGAGGCCCTCAATGTTGAGTGGATCTCGCCCCTGCAGCAGGCGCTCCAGTTCCATGATCGCGGCGACGATGGTGGATGCCTTGCTGGTGACACTCCCCTCCCCCAAACCCCAGAGGCCGTCCTGATCGGTAAAGACCTTGACGAAGACCCACTGCGGTCCGGCGGGGCCGGCCGGCGGGGCGCCCGGAGCCCCCGGGGTCAGCGCGGACTCCCCGGCAAGTGCCGCCGCCCCGGCGTCCGGGGTCCGGCGGGGACGCCCGTCGGTGCTGTCCACCACGAACGTCTTGAAGTGGGTGATCTTCATATCCCGCGCTCCCCTCTCCCCGGCTCCCCCATGCAGCTCGTGGTTTCCCGGATCTGGCGCGCCAGCTCCTCGGCGTTCTCGGAGCCCACCAGTACCCGCTGCCCGCTCCGCATGACGAGCTGTACGCCCTCATTCCCGCGGATCGTGAACGCCTTGCCGTCCACGCGCTCACGGATGCCCCAGCCGCCGTACTCCCAAAGCGGGCTGTAGATGCGAGCCCAGGCATGCTCCACGTTCCGCAGCGGAATGCGAAACCGGGTGCGCTTGCCGAACAACACTTCCAGTTCGTCCGCATACAGGGTGGTCCGCAGCGGGATCAGAAACTGGTTGAGCGCCACGCCGGCTGCGGTGGCGACCGCCCCCGCCACCCCCAACCGGGCCGCAAGGGTGAGTGCCCGGGCAGCGGCGACTCCTCCCAGCGCCGTGCCGCCCAGCCCCAGCAGCGTGAACGGCCAGGGGGCATCCTGAACTTCTTCGAAAATCACTCGCCGGTCACTGCCGGCTGCGTCATGATCTGCCATGTCTGCTTCACCCCAGAGCTCGCGCCTCTCGCGCCCGGTGTACCGGGCAGGAGAGCCGGGCTCGTCCGTACAACCTTCGCGCGTGCAGAGCGCCTTGCGGCGCCTCGCACTATCTCTGACAACGGAGTTCTCCGAGTGATGAAACGATTCCCGCTTCTTGCCGGGCTCTTTCTGCTGGCCGGGGCGCTCATCGGCCCGGCGGCCGGTGGCAACGCCCCCAGACGAGGCGCTGCTTCCCTTCCTTCGGCGCTCCTGCTCGGTGCAGCGCGATCCGGACTGCTCGGTCAGACCGCCGGCCGCCGCGGGCGCGCTCCGCGCCTGGTCGTGCTGATCTCGATTGATCAGTTCCGCGCCGACTATCTGGAACGCTTCGCCGATCTCTACCTGCCCCCCTCCCAGGACGGCGGCGCGCCCGGGGGTTTTCGCTACCTCAAGGAGCGAGGCGCCTGGTATGCCGACTGCCGCTACGATCACTATCGCACGGTGACTGCGGTGGGGCACGCCGTTCTCGGCACCGGCGCCCAGCCGTCCATCGGTGGAATTGTGGGCAACTCCTGGTGGGATACCCGCACGCGTAAGACAGTGTATTGCGTGGACGATCCCGGTGCGCGCGTCATCGGCGCGGAATCGGGCAGCAAGGAAACGCCGATGTCGGCGGCTAATCTCGACACTACCACGACCGCGGACGAATTGGAGCTCGCCACCGGGGGCGCCTCACGGACCGTGGCCCTGGCGCTCAAGGATCGCGCCGCAATCCTCCTGATCGGGCACCGGGCGGATACGGCCATCTGGTTTGATGAGGAGACCGGGGGCTGGGTGTCCAGCAGCGCCTATTGCAAGTCCGGAACCCTGCCGGCCTGGGTTACGTCGCTGAATGGCCGTCGCCTCGCAGACCAGATGCGGCAGCAGCCCTGGACGCCGTCGGTCGAGGACGCCGCGCTGGCTCGGACCCGCGTGATCGGCTCCGGAAGCCGGCGCTTCACGCACGCCCTGACCGGCCGGGACTACCTCCCGTTCGCCACCAGCCCGCAGGGGAACGCGTTCGTGTTCGACACCGCAAAGGAGGCCGTGCGCGCAGAAGAACTGGGCCGGGACGAAGTGCCCGACTTCCTCGCGATGAACCTCTCCAGCAACGATTACGTCGGGCACCGCTACGGACCGGACAGTGCTGAAGTGCTGGATATCTCCGTGCGGACCGATCGCCAGTTGGCGGATTTTCTGGGCTTCCTGAACCGCTCGGTACCCGGGGGCCTGGCCGCCGTCACCATCGCCATTTCTGCGGATCACGGAGTTGTGCCGATCCCGGAACTTCAGGGGCAGGACGGGGTCCCGGTCGCCCGCGCCATCGGCGCGCAGATCGTCGGGGCCGCGGAGCGGGCCCTGGATGCGCAGGTAGGCGCGGGCGACTGGATCGCGAGTTCGGACAACGGCGAACTCTCTCTCCATCCCGACACGGTGGCCCGCTTCGCACGAGAGCCGCGTGAGCGACTGGAGCACGTCGCCGTTGCTGCCGTGATGGGGGTTGAGGGGGTTCTCTTCGCCGTCGGCAAGTCGGATGTCCTCGCCGGCCGGGTGCCTCGCAGCAACCTCGGGCGCCGGATCACCCAGAGTCTGCACCCGCATCGTTCCGGGGATGTAATCGTGATCTTGAAGCCGCAGTGGCTGGCCGGAGGCGCGCGGACGGGCACCGGCACCTCGCACGGGTCGCCCCACCCCGATGACACACACGTACCCCTGCTCATCGCTGGCGCCGGATTCCGGGCAGGCACGTACACGACGCCGGTGAGCCCCGCGCGTCTGGCGCCCAGTCTGTCACACGTGCTGCGCGTGGGACGGCCCAGCGGCGCCGACGAACCGCTGCTCCCGGGGCTCGCAGGGGCGGAGTGAGGAACAACATGGTCGCCGGCGCCGCCGGCGACCCCTCCGGCCGCAATCCGCGCGTGAACGTCCAACGCCCGGATCGGGCCCACGCGCAGCGCCGTGCCTTGCTCCCGGAGTGCGCGCGTCACCTCAAGAAAAAACGGCCGGGCGCGTGGCGCCCGGCCGTTTCCGCAAGTGCGTTTCGCAGGGACTGCTAGCGCGGCGGGATCGCTTCGCCGGCCCCGTGGGGCACGCCAAAGAACGGGAAATCGGGCAGGAACGCCGAGTCGTTCGCCGCCACCGCATCGTTCACAGCCGGGT
>SYMT01000472.1 GCA_005805375.1 Actinomycetota bacterium | reverse complement strand
GGAGGAGGGCAGTGGCTGCGGCAGTGAGTTCCATAACACCATGACGTACATGATTCCGTCCAGTTGTGTCCTCTCAGATGCCGCCGTGTCTCCTCACGGGTGGGAGGATTAATTCTGCTCGGTTCCCTCAGTTCGATCACCAGCGCCAATCCAGGCGCCGTGCCGGTCGAAGCAGCTTCCCAGCTACCCAGGAAGGTGTTGAGGAACTCTTCGAAAAATGGCTTTCCACAGTGCGCGTCCACATTCTCCAGCGTGAGGACCACACAGTTGTTCTCAACGCAAGGGAGGACCTCTCGTGCGAATAAATCTCGCAAGCGAAACCCGAGAGTCGACGCCGGGCCAGCCTGCAGTCGCTTCACGAGTGCCCTCCCGGCACAGTTGAGTTCCCCGTCGGGCGCAAAGCGAGCGGGGAACCCCTTACGCAGCATCTCCTCGGTGATGCGGACTACCAGCTCGTGGAGACTGTCCGCGTTGCATAGGTCCAGACGAACTCTGACAGGCATGGTCTCTCTGCCCTCAATACGGTTCTCACCCTGGATCACGCTGAGCACATGCTCCAGCAGCCAGCTCTTACCGCTCTCACGCGTGCCGAGTACGACGATCGGCCGCGAATCACGGAATTTCTGCAAGACCGCTTCCTCTTCTTGTTTGCGCGCGACGTACCACCTTCTGTTGTACGGAGCACCCAGCGAGGGCGGGGCCGCTTGCGCGCCGCCTTGGGGACCTCCGATTCCCAGGATCTCGCGGAAACAGCTACCGGGAATCACCCACACCATCGCTCTCTCACCTGCAGTTGCGGGGACGACAGCTATCCCGATTACCGCCCCGGCCTGTTCGTCCCACACCGGTCCCCCACTGGCTCCGAATATTCCCAGGGGATTGAAAGACGAACGGTGGTTGACCTGCAGCCAGCCCCCTGTCCCGCTGTAGTGGAGCTGACCTTCCGGGTGAGTCACGTCCGTGTGAGCCCCGTCGGAAACGACACTGTTTGGAAACATCACGAGGTGACGGAAGCGGTCCGCGTCATCCAGGCCAAGGTCCGCTGGCGCCGCACCCTGCGGCGGCGACCCTGCGGGCAAGAGCTGGAACAGGGTGAAGTTCTCCCCAGCAGTCCGCTGCGTCCGCCACGTTTCCGGGACCGCTCGCGCGGGTATCTGCTGCGTCCCTGCCACGTACGGAAAGTCCACCTGGAACGCCGCTCTGGGAGCATCTTTGGGAAGGTCATCGGGCACAAACCCAAAGGCCGCTCCTACTACCTGCGCGCAGGTCAGCCCGTACAACCCGCCATCCGCGGGATGCCGCACGAGGACCGCGAATCCTTTGAAATGGCGTCCCGTTGGGTCGAATACCTGCATCAGGCTGGCGGCGTAGGGGGGATCATTCATCTTGCTGTTCCGTGGCGGGCAAGCCCGAACCGGGGACAGGGCTGGATGGCGTAAAGCCGTCCTCACCCCCACAGGGGTTGCGCATTGGAGACACGCTACTGTTCGCCTTTCAAGCGGTGTTTGCCTGCTGAGGCCGGCTATCGGTGCGGAACGGGCACATCCGCGACGCCGTACTGTACGAACAACGGGACCTCCGGTTCCAGTTCCTCCATCGAGCCGTCCGGGCGGCGTCGCTGTTTGGCGGGGAGGAGGCTGCCGGCGACCTGAACCCGGGCGAGGAATTCGGTCCATCGCTTGTTGGGGACCTCGGGGACGAGGCAGGGTGCGGGGGCGGGGCGGAGCACCCGGCCGTCGCACAACTGGTGCAGGCGGTCCATCAGGCTCGGCAGGGGCATTTCGTCCCAGTGCTTGATCTCGTGCGCCACGGGTTCGCTCACGGGCACGAACGCCACCAGGTCGCCGCCCTTGGCCATGCTTTCCAGGCCGCCTTCGCGTACGGTTGCGTTGTGGCTGCCGTGGTGCCCGACCTTGTACACACAGGTCCCGGCCAACAGGTCGGCGACACTCACGGGTACGGGGTTGCCCTCGGCGTTGGTCCCACGCGTAATGTCGTGCCAGGAGAGCCAGTTGCCAACCTGGGCGTCGGCGGCGAAGAGGAGCACGCGCCGGCTCCGATGCAGGTCGAAGGCAAGGACGAGGCTGGTGTTGTTGGTGTAGCTGTCCATCTGCAGGGCCAGGGCGTCAGCGACCCCCAGCCAGTCGTCGTTGATGCGACGCCAGGTCTCGCCCGTTTCCGGGCCGCCGGGGTACGGGGTTTCAAAGCCGTAGCGGCGTACAAAGAAGGGATCGCGGGCGGCGGCTCGCCAGGGGATCCGGTGCTGGGGCTCGAAGGGAAAGCTCTGCTCGCGCAGGAGCTCCTCCGCCGGGGAGAGGCGGGGACCCACCGGATCGCCGGCAGGCGCTGCTTGGGAAACGGCAGAGAGAGCACCCGTCAGGCCATGCGCATCGGTGGGGCCGGGGTGAGGGGCATGCGTCGAGTCCGGATCCTGCGCAGCCGGATCGGGATCGAACTCGCTCGCCGACCAGCCCAGGGCAAGGCGGAAGGCCCCGTGTTCGGTGAGCGCCGGGGTGGCGAGCAGGTGCAATCCGTCCGATTCGCCGGGCTTCGGATAGGTTTCGGGGGCCCTGCGGGACGGATTCGTTTTCTTGAGCCGGGTCTCGTCCTTCGGCGGGCCCAGGACGTACACAGTTGCCACCGAAGGATCTCCGA
Source organism: Actinomycetota bacterium (assembly GCA_005805375.1). Taxonomy (GTDB): domain Bacteria; phylum Armatimonadota; class SYMT01; order SYMT01; family SYMT01; genus SYMT01. Next base: position 2,322 of record SYMT01000472.1, on the reverse strand, counting down.
GCCAGCGGACGTCTCCCGGCTCGAGGTACTCAACCTGACCCGGGCCCGGGGCAACCTTCAGCAGCGTGTCGAGTGCGGCGTGGGTCTGCTCGCTGAAGGCGTCGCCCCGAGCTGCAAACGGGTCGCCGTAGAGACCGACCAATCCGTTGAACCGCTCGCGGCGGTCCGGTGCTTCCGCCCGCAGCGCCGTGGCCTGCAGTGCCCGGATGTTGTTCCGGAACTCAGCCTTCAGCTTCTTCCCCAGGTCATCATCGGGGTTTTCGGTCCAGGCGAGCCAGATCTTCCGGATCGGGATTGTCTTCCAGAGGTCGGCCGCCTGCGAGAACCCGGAGACATGGTCCCAGTGCTCGTGCGTCACTACCAGCAGATCAATCCCGTGCGGACCCACGGCCACCCCGATGTTTTCCACCACGGTGCGCATGCGGTTTACGGCATCCGGGGTGCCCAGCACCACGCCGCAGTCAATCAGCACATAATGCGGGCGCGTCTGATCGTCGGGGCCGAAGGCGAGGAGGAAGCAGTCGCCCAGGCCCTGCCCGTACATCCGCACGGTGACTCCGCCTTCCGCGGGAGCCCGGAGCGGGTCCGTGGCCCGAACCTGCGCAATCTCACGGCTCATCGGTTTTTCTCCTGTTGGTCCACATCCCGGGGGACCGGATCCGGCTCGGCCGGGTGGGCGCGGGGGGCCGAGCGATGCAGGAGGGCGAACGGCTCTCCGGCGTCGCGCTCCCCCAGGTACGTGCGACGCAGCATCATGTCGTAGTCCGCATCTCCGGCGCCGTCCCAGGCACTGAGGGCGGCGACGCCGAGGCGGCCGGACTTGCCCAGCAGGAAGTCGCGCTGCCGTTGCTCGCGCTGCGGGTCCCCGATCGCCTTGTGGATCGCATAGCGGACTTCGGCCGTCTCCTGGTCCACGATCAGGGTAACGCCGCCGCGGAAGGGGAACGACGCACCCTCCGGCTGCTGCGGATCCAGGGCTGCCCGGCGCCACTGGGTTACCACAATCACCAGATCGGTGAGCGTTTCGTTGTGCGGGGACACGCGGCGGGCCGGGCGAATGGCGTGGACCTCGACCGGCCATCGGGGTTTCCCGTCCTGTCCCTCACGGCTGCGGGTCAGATCGAGCCCTAATCCCAGGAGGGAGTCTTGCTCTTCCGGGTGGGTGTCGAACCACCGCTTGAGGCGCCCCTGGAGCCGGTGGGCGCGGTCGTGAATGCGCTCCCGCAGATTGTCTGTCCCATCTCCCCGTAGGGTCCAGAGTCCCGAGATCTCCTTCAGTCCCGCGGCGAAATCGAGACGTGCCGGATCCAGTTCGCGGGTGTTGGCGCGGCGCCAACGCAGGGTGTCCTCGGCCAATGTCCGCAGGCCTTCCGGATAAATCCCCCGCCGCCGAAAGGCCTGGATCACTGCCGTGCGGTAGTACAGCGGGTCATCCGGCACCAGGTCGTAGTCTGCCGTGATGAGCGCCCGGAGGTAGTCGCCGAACGTTACATCCACGGGCGGAAGGTAGTCGAGCGCGCGGACGCACATATTCAGCATGTGCCGGGCGGTTTTCGCTGCTTCCTCGGCCAGGCGGTCTACCAGGTCGGGTGCAATCTGCCCCAGCGGAAGGACGCCGGAGCCCCCGGATGCCAGCCGCACGAGGTCTTGAATGCGGGTGTTGTAGATGGCGAGGAAAGCGTCGAAGACCGCTCCGACCAGAATGGCGCCGCGGGCGTGCGGCTCGAACACGTTGCGGAGGTCATCCGGGTTCGGCTCACGCAGCCGCCATTCTCGCGTCGCCTTGTCGTAGCCGCCGATCGCATCCCGCAGCGCGCCGTGCCCGCCGATCGCCTGGCCGAATTGCTGCGCCAGTTGCCCCAGCAGGGTGTTGGTGCGCAGTTCGCCGCGCGAGCGGGCGATTTCGCGGCGGAGCACCGGAGTGAGGGTGAAGTGCTGGAAGAGTGCCACCAGATCGGCAAACGCTTCGTGAAAGGCGAGCACATCCGGGTTGGTGGCCTCGATGAAGCGCCGGTGCAGGCCGTCCAGCAGTGCGTGGGTGATCTCGTGGGCGATGATATCGTGCGAAAGACAGGTAAAAACCATGCCGCCGGGATAATGTTTGCCCGGAGCCTCGTCCCCAGCGGGGAAATACCCGAACAGCAACGCCTTCTTGTCCGGGCTATAGTAGGCGTTCGCTTCCCGCAAGGCGTGTGGGTAGAGGCGCAGACGCCGGACAAACTCATCCGGGTTCCAAGCTCCATGCTGGTCCCGCGAGCGGTGCGGGGCCCAGAGCACGCGGCGACCCAGAGCCTGCTCGAAATGGCGAATCGTCGTCATCGC
>SYMT01000471.1 GCA_005805375.1 Actinomycetota bacterium | reverse complement strand
TAACTTGGAGGAGGGCAGTGGCGGCGGCAGTGAGTTCCATAACACCATGACGTACATGATTCCGTCCAGTTGTGTCCTCTCAGATGCCGCCGTGTCTCCTCACGGGTGGGAGGATTAATTCTGCTCGGTTCCCTTACAGATTGAGTGCGCCGAGTACCTGCGGATCACCTGACCCGGAGGTGGATTCCAGGATGTCGAGTGCCTCCTGCGCCAGGCCGCGTGCAGGGATTGACCGGTCCCCGGCAGCGAAGACCCGGGCCAGACCCAACAGGCAGGAAGCACTTTGCGGGGTGGACCGGCCCAGAGCACCCACATACGCCTCCAGGGCCTGCTGGTACGCTTCTTCGGCCGGCCCCAGATGCCCGCGGCGCTCATAGAGGGTCGCCAGACAATGGAGGCTGTCCCCGATCCCGGCCGGACTCGGCCGCAGCGTCTGTCGCCGCAAGTCAAGCACTCGCCGGTGGAGGGCCACCGCGATGTCCCAATTCCCCGCCTCACCCTCCAACACCGCCAGGTCGTGCAGCGCCAGGATCAACGCCGCGCTGCCGGGGTCGCCCTGGGCTTCGCGAATTGCGACGGCCCGGCGCGCCGGGTCCAGCGAGCCCCGCACGTCACCAGCTTCGCAAAGAAAATCGGCCTGTGCGAGGAGTGCGGTGGCAAGCGTGGGTGACTCTGCGCCGAGCCGGTCCTCGATTCGCGGGACCGCTTGTGCTGCCAGCGCCACTGCCCGACGGCGCAGTTCCAACGCGTCCAGAACCCGAGTGGTGTGGAGCAAATCGAGCGTTTCAGAAATGCGCTGAAGGTCGCTGGACAGGACGTGCTCTTGATTCAGAGCCTGCTCCAGGCCGACCAGAGAACTCCGGGCCAGCGCCGATGCGTTCGGATCACACAAAATCCGTCCCAGCCCGGCCCGGACCGCGTGCACCTGGGCGGCCACAGCCGGAGACAGCGCTTCACAGCGAGTACGCCCCGCCAATTCCGCCAGTCGCGACACATCTCCCCGCCTCCAGACTCGGGCCAACGGCGTGAGCCCGACGGCCACGAGATGCGCGTACAGCGCCTGCGCCCACACCGTCTCCCCTGGATCGGTACGCTCCAGCAGTTGGATGTTCTCCGCGAGCGCCCGCAATTCTCCCGGACACCTCTCCGGGGTGAAACCGATCCCCTCGGAAGCACCTGCCGGAGTGGGTTCCGCACCATCCCGCTGCAGGAGGTAGTCTCCGGAGCGCACTGAGTACACGTCCGGCATCTCATCCCCCATCAGGAAACCTGGCTCGCCCGCGTCGCCAGCCATCCGGCGCCACTCCTCGTAGGTAGGAATGAGGAAAATCCAGTGGCAGGCTCGGGTGTGCATCCACTGATTGCGGTTCACATTGAGGTGGCGGAGTGGATGCCGGCAATAGGTCGGCCCGGAAAATCCGGTCAGGATACAGACGTCGCCCGGACCGGAGACCGCCGCGGGCAGATGCCCCAGCACCCAGTCCAGGAACGGAATCTCTTCCGGCCGCCACTCGGACACATCCAACACGGTCTGCGGACGGGGATAGCGCTCCCGGAGGGCGTGCAGGAAGCGCATGCCCGTGACCCCAACGGGAGTCCAGACCAGGGACAGAGTGAACCCCCGCTCGTGGCGCAGATGGCGCAGCAGGCGCGCTATCTCGCCTTCATTTTCCGGGGAGAGTGTGGTGGGCACAGTGGACTCGCCGGCCACAGGCATCACGGCTAGAGCGGCCCTTGACGGCCGCCGGGAAACACTCTCCGCTCGTAAAGATCTCGTTGCAGCGTGCGCACCACCAGCGGATGCGCAACGTCGTACGCACCACCATTCATGTATCGGAGCAGCAGGGGCTCCCGGTAGAGGCTGAAGAGCAGCGGCCGGTCGGCTTCACTGGGCAGGAGTTGCCCCGGGTGCTCCACCACCTGCCGCAGCACAGCGCTGGTCTCAATCGTGAGCGCGGCCGCAGTCGCCGACGCCATCCGGTCTATTTCCTTCTCGAGAGCGACGGTGGGGATGGCCCCAAAGTCATCAAAGTCAACGGTATACAAGGCGGAGCGCACGATGCGGAACAGATCACGCAAGTATCCACCGGACGCACGGACTGCGGTGCGGACATCATCTTCCCCCCGGGCGAACAGGGCCAGATCCACGCGACGCCGGAGTACCTCCACCAACGTCGTAACTGCTTCGGAGTTTTCCTCCCCATCGCGGCCAAGCACTCCGACTGCCGGCACGATCAGGAGATCGTTGTTGTAGACTCGCCCGACGGCGTCTGCGTAGGGGAGGAGCAGCGGGGACACTGTGAAAACGCAGTGAATGGGGAGTTCCCGCAGTTGTGCGTCCTCAATCATCGTACGCCGCAGCGTTTCCGAGTCCTGCAGCACCCGGTTCGAGAGCGTCAGAGTATGCTCCAGGCTGTCAACCAGGAGGACCACTCGCCCCTCCCGCCCCTGCTGCAGGTCGGCAACCATTGTCTGCACGGCGTGGAAGAGCCCCAGATCTTCCTGTTCGAGCACGCGGCGGAATTCACCGAACAGGTCGGTGTGCTTTTCGAAAACGACCTTGAGAGATGCTTCCGCGCCCGGAACTCCGGCCTTCAGATCCGTTTCCGAGACGTGCACCCGGGTGAGGAGGAGCGCCTTCAAGCGGGCAGCGATTTGCTGGAACGGGGAGACGGCCCTACCCGCGTCAAAAAGGGCCGCGCCGATGGCCAGAAGAATGTCGCCCGGCTCCAGGGGCTTGCTCTTGCTGACGAACTGATCCACATCCAAATAGATCGGTTCATATCCGCGTCCCCGCAGCCGGGACTCCAGCACCAGCAACTCAGTAGACTTGCCCGACCCTGGAAAGCCACTGAGGAGCTGATGCGTGTACTCCCCGCGGCGCGCACCCACAATCGCGCCCGTCAGTCTGCGGGCCGCCGACCCCCCCCGGCCCTCCCCCAAATCCACGTAGAACGGGTCGTCGGCCGCAATCGGCTGCTCGACATGGATGTTGCCCAGGAAACGCCGGTAATCTTCCAGGCCAAAGCGTTGCATGAGTGTCAGCCCCCCGGTGGAGGTGTGCAGTCAAAGCGCCCGACATCGCCCGTCCACCGGGGATTATACCTCACGGCCTGGTCCGGGCCTGGATTGTGCCAATTCTGTGGTTGGCTCAGCCTACTTCATTAGTCTCCGAACTCGGTTTCGGAGCGTGTCACGCGGGTGGCGGGGAACTCCGAAGCGGAGTTCGGAGACTCCACATCCGCATCCCATCCCGCAGACGGGACGTACCGACGCCAGGCAAAGCCTCAGTCCAGATCCACGCGCAGGTTGTGTGCCGCCGCCCAGGTCGTCATCACCTGCCGCTCCTCCGGTGTGGGGTCCCGGTTGAACCGCCCGCGCACCTGCACCACCTTGCGGGCCCGGTTGCTCACCTCCAGCGTGAGCTTCCGCGCCGGGCCCCACTCCTCCCACTGCCGGAGCGACCAGATGGAGGAGCGCCGGCACCGGATGGAGCCGGCATAGGTGAACACGCAGTGCCCCATTGCCTGCCCCTCCGCTCCCAGGTCCTTCAGAGTCAGGATCTCGGTCATGGACCAGGGACGCGCGTCGTCCGGTGTGTCGTGGAGCCACTCCGAGGGGGCAACCTCCGAGGGCTGGAACACGCGGCAGACGGCATGGCGGTGCAGCGCCCGTTGCCGGTCCGCGGCGAGCTGCAGTACAGCGTTGGCCGAACGGCCCTTCATGGTGAACTCGGGATCGGCCGCTTTCCGGTGCTCCAGGTAGTTGAGCATCAACACCACCTGCTCCGGATCCAGCATGGGCTGCTCGCCCAGCCAGCGGAAGACTCCCCCCCACCACTCCTCCAGTCGAGGACGACTGAACTCCGTTCCCAGTGCGGACCCGGCCACAACCCGTGCCAGCCGGCAGGAGCCGCCCGTCCCGATCACCTGACCCCACCGCACCGCCTGGAGGAACGTCAGATCTCCCGGCGCGTTCAGCGCACAGTGCGCCATCATCTTGGTGAGGGGCACGGGCATTCCCGGCGCCGTACGGAGGTTGCCTCCCTGGGCTACATGGACGAACCACAGGGGCTGGATTCGGTCCGTCTCGTCCAGAAAGACCCGATCCATCACGGCGGAGACCGGATAGGTTGCCAGGAGGTGACGCAGCAGACCCGCAAACTGCCGGCACGGACTGTGCGACTGCGCGCGCCAGCTCTCCGGATCTCGGACCCAATGCCGCCGCAGCGCGGCCACCGGCGCAAGTGCGCGGAGGAAGATGCGGCTGCCTTCCGTGTCTCGCGCCTCCAGCAGACGCGGAGCACGTGCTTCCGCCGCAAGCAGGAGCCGCCGGAAAGCCGGGCGGTCGGCTTCCCGGTCACGGGGTTCCATCAGGCGGACCACCTCGGCCGCCAGGGAATCCGCGGGCTGCACAGCGTCCCGGCATCCCTCAGCCGCCCGGCGGAGCGTCTCGAGACGCCGTGGCCGCCGGGTCCGTTCCCGGTGCTGCGCGAGCGCAGTCAGCGCAGCCTGTTCGATCTGCTGCCGCTGCAGTTGGCGTGCCTTCCACTCGGGGACGCCGTTCCGATTCTTTGTAGCCATCTTCACTATTCATACGACTGGCGACGGGAGTGAGTGCGCCCACACAGCGAGGCATCTCGCGCGGGGCGAAGTGGCGGGGAGCAAAAAACCCCACGGTCTATGTAGACCGCGGGGTTCTTCCGAATCAGTTCGGAGTGGAAGAGGGTCTACGGCAGACCGGAGGCGGCCCGTCCTCTTCCCGCGGCCACACAGAGCAGCCGGTTCATGAACCGGCACGCGCGTGAGCAACCACCGCCGGGGTTGACCCGGCGCCGGAGGCCCAACTGGTGCGGGCGGTGCGCTGTGGAGAGGAGGGTGAGCATCGTTCGATCAAGGGTCTGGCGCGAAAAGGGTCCACAGGTGGACGAGCATTCGCACTGCGCTGCATTCTAGCGGACGCCGGGAGACCTGTCCAGACACGAACCGGAAGTTGATCGGATTCCCTGCCGATTTCGCCGCCCCTGTGCCGAATAACGATTCGGGAGCCAGCCCGCGCGGGCTGACTGTGACCGCAGGACCAACCCGCGGCAGTGCCGGGATCTGGAGGGAAGCGCAATGATGTGGAGACATGGGGACGTGCTGATTGCCCGCGTGGAGGGGATGCCCGGGCCGGGCAAGCAGCGCTCGGGCGCCGTCCTGGTGCATGGCGAGAAGACCGGGCACAGCCACCGCCTCGAAGACCCCGACGCAGGCCAACTCTGGGTGTCTCGGGGCCGCACGTTCCTCGAAGTGACCGCCGAGCAGGCGCGCGTCGTCCACCAGGAGCACGCCCCATCATTCTCCCCCGCGGCACCTACCACGTCTGGCAGCAGCGCGAGTACACGCCCGACGCCATCGTCACCGTGCAGGACTGAGGGCCGCCGCTTGACCATTGAGGGAGACCGGACGGCCGGATGAAGACGGCCGTCCCGGTGAGGCGGATCGCGACGCCGGGAATTGCCCGCGCAAGTGTGGTCTGCGGCTGGGGACGACCGACAGGAGAGAACGGAATGAAACACAAGCACACCGGTCCCGCACCCGGAAGCGTGAGCCCGGGCGCGACGGTTCCAGCCAAGGTGGCCCGGGAACTGATCCTGCGCGGGATCGCGCCCTCCGACTTGACCGTGCTCGGCGTGCTGGACCTATCGGACGCCCGCGAGCGGCTGATCCTGCCGGAGGGCCTGACCGGGTCGGCGCTGCTCGCCCGTAACTGCCGGGGTCTGGAAGCCCTGCCGGGACGGATGAAGGTCCACCGGGTGGATGTCTCCGGCTGCGCGCACCTGCGAGAACTGCCCGCCGGCCTCAGTTGCACGGAACTGCACCTCAACGGCACTCCGATTCGCACTCTGCCCGAGGGCCTCCAGGTGCGCTTCCGGCTCGATCTGTCCCAGTGCACCGAACTCGAGGCCCTGCCCGCCGGCCTTCAGGTCGGCGTGCTCCACCTCCGAGGCTGCCGGTCCCTGCGCCGGCTCCCCGAGAACCTGGACGTCTCCTACCTCGACATCTCGGACTGTGACGCGCTCACCGGATGGCCCGCCCACGGGCAGGTGCGCTGCGGCGCCCTCATCGCGCGCATGTGCCCCTGGCTGACGGAGCTGCCGCCGTGGCTGCGGGAGATTTCGCAACTGGACGTCACCGGCTGCCGCAACCTTTCGGCGCTGCCCGCCGATCTGCGCATCACCTCCTGGCTGGACATCACCGAAAGCGGCATCCAGGCGCTGCCGCCGGGGCTGCGGCAGGTCATGCTGCGCTGGCGCGGCCTGCCCGTGCCCGCCCACGCAATCTTCGCGCCGCACACCCTGACCGCCGGAGAAGTGGTCGGGGAGCCGAACGCCGAGGTGCGGCGCGTCCTGCTGGAACGCATGGGGCTGGAGCACTTCTTCGCCAAGGCGCACGCGACCGTGCTGGACCGGGACCAGGATGCCGGCGGCCTGCGCCGGCTGGTGCGCGTCCACCTTCCGGGCGACGAAGACCTGGTCTGCCTCGCCGTCGCGTGCCCCTCCACCGCCCGCCAGTACCTCCTCCGCGTTCCCCCGAGTATGACGAGCTGCCACCAGGCCGCCGCCTGGATGGCCGGCTTTGACGATCCGGCCGACTACCGCCCCATCCAGGAAACATAGGCGCGGACACCAGAGCAGAACGGAGCCGCCTGCCCCCGTACCCGCGCCGGGCGCCCCCGCGCGGCCCGTGGCTCCACCCCTCTCGCCCCAGGGACACCCGCCGTGCCCGCGCCACACCGGGTGCCCCGCGGGTGTTTCCGGGGAAACACCCGCCCCGGCGGAACGGGCAGACATTGTGCCCCCCGGGAGCGCCGGCTTTCCCCTTTCCGCACGCCCGCCCCCGTCGCAAGTCCCATCGGAGTCCGAGGCGATCGCCTCGTCCGCCCTGACAATCTCGTCGGCGCGTGAGGGATGGCGGAAGCGAGGGATGGCGGAAGCGAGGGATGGCGGAAGCGAGGGATGGCGGAAGCGAGGGGTCGCAGAGGCGACGGATGGCGGAAGCGAGGGATTGAAAATCGCCTCGCCGGGGCGGCGTCCTGCCGGACGGGGGTGGGGCGGCGAGGGGGCGGACGGCAAGTGCAAAGCTGGTGACGGCTGTCCCCCCCCCTTCCCTCGCGGCCGCCCGTCCCAGACCACGGGCGGCCCGGCGATCGCCAGAACCAGATGCGACAGGTCGTCCCCATCTTCCGCCACCACGCGCGGACACTCCGGGTCCGGGTCGAACCGTACCCGACCCGCCCACGGCGCGCTGCCTTCGTCCACCGCGAGCACCTGGTAGAGGGCGCCTGCTGCCATCCGCACTCGCTCGTCCCGGCGGCAGAGCGGACGCCAGCGGTTCCCTTCGCGGATCATGCCGACGTAGCGTCCGTTGGTGAACAGGTCGCCAAAGGAGACCGCCCCCACGGGGGAACGGTGGAGGTGCTGGAAAGTCTGCTCGAGGTGCTCACCGAAGCTGAAGCAGTCGATCCGCATCCGTCCCGGGTCCGTGATCAGCTCGCCGTCGCACCGAAGGTAATAGGGGACGTTACCCTGGCCGCGCAGGAATCCGTGGCTATCCACCATCCCCGGGCTGTAGCTCAGGACCAGCTCCGTCCCTGCGATGGGAATCGCCATCCGATCCGCCGAGTCGGCGTGGTCGGCACCGGCGCGGCGTTCGGGCGCCTCATCGCGCCGGCTCTGTTCCAGCTTGGCTTCCGGGACCGGATGGTCGTGTGTGGCCTGGCGCCCCCGACCGGTGACAGTCCCGGTCCGTTCCTGCCGGTGCTGGATCGCTCGCGGCTGCCGCTCCCCGTGCTGGCCCGCCGGGGCTTCCTGGGTCCGGGCACACTCTGGCTCGTCGCGACCAGCCCGGAGTGGCACGTCCCCTACGCGCTGCAACTGGCCGAAACCGGGGCCCGGGTGGCGATCGTAAAGCCGGTAACGCTGGAGTTCCAGGCGGTGCGCCCGCTGCTGGAGCACGCGAACCGGGAGCTCTATGCCCTCGATCACAAGGTGTTCAATGAAGAGGTGCTCCGCCTGCTGGAGAGGTTCCGCACGAACCCGGAGCAGCGGGCCGCGGTGCGCCATGTCGAGGGCCGATTCCTCGAACCGGACGGGTTTCCCACCGGCCGCGGCCTGCTGGATACCCTGCTGGATGTGACGTTGCATCTGGTCCAGATCCTGCAGGCGTCGCTCGGCGTCCCGGGTGCGGCGCCGCCCCGGTTGGAAGCCGACTATGTGGCCGGGGCGCGCCACCGACCGGATCCGGACCACCGGTTCGCGCCGGCGCCGGCGTCCACCGCCACGTGGCTGATCGGAAGAGCGATCCGGGACCAGCGTGATCCGGTCAGCTTCCGGTTCCTCCAGGCGAAAGCCGCCGGCTGCTCGGAGAAGTGGATCCGCTGTTTCGACGCGGACGGGCGAGTTCTCGCGCAGACACATCTGGAAGACCCATCGGCGGCGGCCTATGCGCGGATGGTCGAGCGACTGTGTCGGCGGGAGCCGGCTTTCCCTTACACCCTGGCGGACGCCGTGGGCGTGGCGGAATTCC
>SYMT01000470.1 GCA_005805375.1 Actinomycetota bacterium | reverse complement strand
CGGCTTTGTCATGTCGCTCACGGCACTACTGCGGCGGAAGCGGAACCCCAGCCTGGATGAGGTGAAAATGGCTGTCTCCGGCAACATCTGCCGGTGCGGTACCTATCCCCGCATCTTCGAGGCCGCGCTGGCGGCGGCGAAAACTGCTGCTCCGCAGGGCCGGAAGGGAGCATAATCGTGCCCAAGAAGATCAAGACCGTCGTCGTCGAGAACGGTTTCGAGAAAGAAGTCGAGATCGAAGTCCCCGACGGACCTCCCGCTAGCTGGGGAGACCCGCGGAGCCTGCGCATTCTCGGCAAGCGCAACCCGCGTCCGGACGGCCCCGACAAGGTCACCGGCCGGGCCAAATATTCCTCGGACATCGTGCTACCCGGAATGTGTTACGGCCGCTTCCTGATGAGTCCGTATGCCGCCGCCTCGGTGACGGGCATTGACATCTCGGCAGCGGAGCGTATCCCCGGCGTCAAGGCCGTTATCGCGATCGTGCAGAACGGTGGCCAGGTGATGTACCACGGCCAGCCGGTCGCGTGCGTTGCCGCGATGACGCCCGAGATTGCCGAGGACGCCATCCGCGCCATCCGCGTCCAGTATGTGGCAAAGCCGTTCGTGGTGGACGTCGTGAAGGCGCGCGACTCACAGGCGCCCAAGGTGCGCGCGGAAATGATGGGCGGCAACGTCCAGTACCCCGGGGAGAACTCGAAGGGGGATGTGGAAGCGGCCTTCCGCGGTGCGGCAGCCGTCCATCACGCCGTCTACGAAGCGCAGACCCGGTTGCACTGCTGCCTCGAAACACACGGGCAGACCGTCAAGTGGGATGGCGACAAGCTGACCGTCTGGGCCTCGACCCAATTTGTCTCCGGGGTGCAGAACGACTTCCGGGGCATGCCGGGCGGCACAAAGAACGTCCAGGTGATCACCGAGCACATGGGTGGCGGCTTCGGGAGCAAGTTCGGCGCCGGACCGGAAGGCCTCTTCGCGATGCAACTCGCGAAGAAGGCGAACGCGCCGGTGAAGTTTCTGCTGAACCGGGCTGAAGAGCAGTTGGCGAACTACCGGGGGCCGGGAGTCGTCGCCGAGGTAAAGCTGGCGGCTGCTGCCGACGGGACCCTGCTTGCCTCGGACGTGATGACCTGGAACAATGGGGGCGCAAGTAATGCCGGCACCCCGCTGGATCAGGGCTTCTACATCATTGAACCGCAGGTCCGGCGCGCCAAACGCTACGGGGTATTGACCAACACCGGCGGCACCGCCGCCCTCCGCGCCCCGGGGCACCCGCAGGCCGCCGTCATTTATGACATGGCCCTGGATGCACTCGCGGCGAAGCTCCGGATGGATCCGCTGGAACTGCGGAAGCGGAACCACAACGACCAGGTGCGCGTCAGCGAGTGGGAACTCGGTGCCCGGGTCATCGGCTGGAATCGGCGGCAGGAGGTACCCGGCGCGGCGACGGGCACGCACAAACGCGGCATCGGGATGGGGAGTGCCACCTGGGGCGGCGGCGGCCGTAAGAGCGCCACCTGCACGGTTCATGTCCGCAAGGACGGTTCCATCCTCGCCACCAGCGCGGTGCAGGACCTGGGTACGGGCGTCCGCGTGTACGTCAAGGGCATCATCGCTGAAGAACTGGGGCTGGAACTGAAGGACGTGCAGGCCGACATCGGCAACTCCGATTTCGGGCCGGGCCACGGCTCCGGCGGCTCCACCACCACCGCCTCGGTGGCGCCGGCGATCAAGATGTCCGCCGTGCGCGTCCGGGAACTGCTCACCGCGACCGCAGCCCGCGGCTTAAACGTGAAGCCCGAAGAGGTGGAACTCGCCGTGGGCGGTAAGTTCCACGTGAAAGGGAATCCGGCCCGGGGCCTGACCTGGAAACAGGTGTGCGCCCTGCTGCCGGCCGCCGGCCTGAAAGCGACGGGCGATTGGAACGACGCTTCCGACCTCCAGGCCACCGGGGTCCGCGGCTGCACCTTCGCCGAGGTGGAAGTGGACACCGAGACCGGTAAGGTCACCGTACTCAAGGTCGTGGGCGTGCAGGATTGCGGCCTGGTGCTGAACCGCCTGCAGGCGGAAAACCAGGTGACGGGCGGCATCATCCAGGGCATCGGAACCGCCCTGCTGGAAGACCGGCGGATGGACAACATCACCGGCCGAATGCTGAACCCGAACTTCGAAGAGTACAAGCTCTGTGGCTCTTTCGAGGCAGGCGGGGTCAACATCACGATGGATCCCCCCTACCGCGCGATGGGCGCCAACGAACGCGGCGTGGTCGCCATCGTGGTGGACAACCCGACCGGCAAGGTGAGCGGCATCGGAGAGCCGGCGGTGATCGGGGTGCAGTCCGCGATCGCCAACGCCATCTACAACGCGATCGGCGTGCAGGTCACCCACCAGCCGGCCACGCCGGATAAGGTGCTGGAGGCACTGCAGAAGAAGGGAGCCAGGGCATGAAGGCGTTTCAGTTCATTGACGCGCGCGACCTGCGCTCGGCGTCCGCGGCGCTGGGACGGGATGCCGCCCGTACACGCCTCCTCGCCGGCGGTGTGGACCTCCTCTCCGAGTTGAAGGAGCGGATCATCGAACCGGAGACCCTCGTCAACCTGAAGACGGTCCCCGGCCTGAATGCCCTGCGCCTTGATGCAAAGGGCCTCACCCTCGGCACGCTGGTGACGCTCGACCAGATCGAGTTCCACCAGGGGATCTGGAAGAGCTACACCGCGCTGGCCGAAGCGGCCCAATCGGTCGGCTCCCCCCAGATCCGCAACGTGGGTACTCTGGGCGGCAACCTCTGCCAGCGGCCGCGCTGCTGGTACTACCGCGACGAGTCCATCAACTGCATCAAGAAGGGCGGTTCGAAGTGCTTTGCGGCGGAGGAAGAGGCGGACAACAAGTTCAATGCCATCCTCGGCGGCGGCCCTTCGTACATCGTCCACCCGAGTGACTGTGCCACCGCGCTCGTGGCCCTCGGCGCGATGGTGAAGTATCAGGACGCACGCGGCGGGATGCAGACCGTGCCGGCAGAGGAGTTCTTCCTCCTGCCCACGGAGAACCCGGCGCGCGAGAACGTCCTGCGGCACGGCGAGATCCTGACCGAGGTGATGGTGCCCGCGTTGGCCGGCGCCCGCAGCACCTACGTCAAGTTCAAGGAGAAGGACTCGTTCGACTGGGCCGTTTCGGCAGTCGCCGTGCGCGCCGTGGCTGCGCCGGACGGCACGGTGCGCGACATCCGCATCGTACTCGGCGGGGTGGCGCCGCGCCCGTGGCGCTGCCCGAGAGCCGAAGGCATGCTGAAGGGCAAGCGCCTGTCGGCTGCCCTGCTGAACGAGGCTGCGGAAGCTGCTCTGGAAGGGTCCAAGCCGCTGAGCAAGAACGCCTACAAGGTGCCTCTCACCCGCGTCCTCGTCCGCCGCGCCGTCAACCAGGCAGTGACCGGCAAGCAGATGGCGTAGTCCAGGCGGGAGGGGCGGAATTCCTTCCCCCAGATCCCCTGCGGAAATCAGAGACACGAGCAGCCCGGGAATACCCGGGCTGTTCCTGTTGGCGCCCCTGCTACCGTAGCCCGAACGCCTTCACCAGAATCTCCCTGCGAGGACGAGTTCGCTCGCCTCGTCCCATTCGTCTCACCCACCCCGTTCGAGGACGACGTCGGGGGCAAGTCGTGGCGTCGGCCGTGAGAGGAGTACAGCATGGACCTCGCCGCGCAACTTCGTGCCCTCGTGGCTGCCTGCCGGGCCGCCTTCCGCGAGGGAACACTGCGAGAAGCCGATTTTGACGCAGTGCTCCATGCGCTGGATCTGGCGGCGCCGGCGTTTCTCGAGCCGGACGCCGAGATCCCGCACCTGGTGGACATCTCGGTCAAATCGCTGCTCGCCACCGTGCCGGATGCGCTTTACCGTCTCGCCCGGGCAACGGTGGACCCCGCCCGCCTGCGGGCGGGCGATCCCGGCGTGCTCATCCGCCAGGTTCACGCCGACGGCCTCATTCTGCACGACGGCGACACCCCGGCGGACACCTATGGCGCCTGCATCGAGTTCCAGTTCCTCCCCCGGCCGAAGTTGATCCCACTCTGGGGTGCCAAAGCCCTCCTGCTGAGCTACTACCTGGACCGCAAGATCGTGCTGGTGGTGGTGTACCTGCACAAGACCTCCGCAGAGGCGGCGACGCGGCTGAAGCGCGACCTCGTGCTGCAGGCGGGGCCGTGGCGCAACCGCTTCGAGTTCGAGGTCATCTGCCTCTGGGAGCACGCCCATCGTATCCGGAGTGGGGAACTGGCGGTGCTGGCGCCGCTGCTGATTTTGTGCGAAGATTGCCCACCGCTGGAAGCGCTCCAGCAGGAACAGGAACTGATCCGGAACGCGCCGGTGTCGGAACCGGTCAAAGCGGAACTACTTTCACTCTCCTACCTGCTGGGGCTGCGCTACGAGTCGGAGAAAGTGCTGAACACCGTGTTCCCCAACGACGACATCGAACGCATCAAGAACGAGGGCCAGATCGGCCGCTGGATCCTCGAAGCCACCGCGAATGCCCGCGCACAGGAAATCGCCGTACACACCGCCCGATCCCAACGGATGCTGCACACCGTACTGATGGGCCGCTTCGGCCAACTGCCTTCCGAGTGGGTCTCACGGCTCGAAAGAGCCAGCGCTGACACCTGCGAGGCCTGGGTTGCTGAAGCGGCACGGGCAGGGAGTTTTGAAGAGTTCGCAGCCCTCGTTCAGGGTTCCACACCAGCGTAACGAGTGCATCGCCCCGCGTCGGAGCAAGTGCTGCACGCTGTGTTCCCCGGCGACGGCAGCACGGCGGAGGGGCACCGCACACGGTGCAGATTGGTCCACCGCCTCACACATCCCGGCGCCGCGAGGCGGGCTGACCGGCCCCTTCCGGGCCGGCTCCCGGGGTCAGCCGGTTCCAACCGTCTGCGACACCCCCAACGGCCGCTGTCGTTGTCCGGGCCCCGCGCGGAGCGGCGTGTGGCTCCGGATCAGCACCCGCGTCCGGTGATTGAGCCGGCGGCAGGTGGCGCACCGGGCGGGGCCGGCGGGGCCATAGCTCCTTCCCCGGCGCCACCTACTAATTTGACAGTTAGTAGTAGCAAATTAGTAGGTGGAGTGAGGACGGTCCCCGCGGGGGCGGTCCAGGCGAGGGAAGCCGCCTACTACGTTTGCAGACGGCGTTCCAGGTCGGCAACGCTGACGAATTCCAGGTGCTTTCCAACCAGCCTGCGTTGCAGGAGGCTCCGATCCGCCAGATCCAGTAAGTCAGTGCGCGCAGTCTGGTAGGATACCTGATGGCTGTTCCGGTGCCCTTCGATCGTGTAGACCTGATGTGGATGCCGCAGAGCATGGCTGATGAGGGCCCGTTGCCGATGGTTCAGGGTTGCCACACCCCATCCAGGACGCGAATGTGGTGGAGAAGAAAGTACGTGAGATCGTTCTCATCAGTTTCCGAATCCAGGAATGCTCTCCCATACTGGGGTGCGGCCTTGCGGAGGATAGACGAGATGGACAGGTACTCGACCAGCCAGTACCCGTGTCGGCGGGCGGACCAGTAAAACAGAGCGCGGGCCGTTCTGCCGTTGCCGTCTACGAACGGATGGTCGTAGGCCAGCCAGAAATGCAACAGGATCGAGCGTACGACGGGATGCACGAACCCCGCCGGTGAAGTCCCGTTGGCGAAGTCACAGAGTTCCGCCATCCGTTGTGGGAGTTGCTCAGCAGGTGGGGGCTCGTGCAGGATCTCGCCGTAGGGATCCACTACCGTGATCTGCTCGGATCGAGACCGAAGGCGTCCGGCGGCGGAAGCATCGTCCAGCGCATTCGTCGTCACGATCCGGTGCAGGTTGGGAATCGCGTTCGGTGTGAGCGCTTCCGGACCCATCTCGCCGATGTGGAGCATCGCCTGGTAGTTGTTGTGAATCATCTGCTCACTGCGATCCCGTGGGTGCCGCCGGCTGCGCAGCATGTCCGCCGCCACCCTGCGGGTAGTAGACGCTCCCTCCAGTTGGCTCGAGGTAACCGCTTCCTCAATGAGAGAATTCACATAGTACTGTTCTTTCGTGGCTGGGTTTGCGATTGCTGTCGGCATCTGCAGCGCTCCCCCGGCCTGCAAATCGAACTCGTGCAGACGCTCGGGGATGGGATCGGGGAGCAGGTAGTGGAAAGCCCTGCCGGACGGATCGCTGAGAGGAAGGGTTCGCGCCAGCCCCTGTCGGCGTAGCTTCACTCCCAACCACCACTCTCGATGGCTGAGCCCGGATGGCGGAGGGTAGTTCCGTAGTGTGTCCCAGTGATGGTACTTCCCGTTGGGCGCAATGTCCCGGACCGCATCCAGAATGGCCGACAGCCGTCCCGATGCGGCGGCCTCGTGGCGTAGAGTCGTAAGGTCGGGCGGAGTGGCTGGTCGCTTCATGACAGTTTACCGATGGGTCAGAGCGGGCAGGGCCATTATACCCTGTCGGACGATCAGCTACTAATTTGGCAGTTATTAGTAACAAATCGGTAGTAGGCTCCGGGACACCTTCCGGCGGCTGGAGTGACCTACTAATTTGACAGTTAGTAGTAGCAAATTAGTAGGTGGCGCTGTCCGACACGACGATTGCTTGCAGGCCCGGTACTGACGTGCGTGCTGCCCGGGATTGGCCTCAGGCACGCGTGCCGGTTCCTCGAGCGGTCCGCAGACGGGCGCCCGGCGCAGAGATGCAGGTCCGTACCCTCACCGCGTGAGAGGAGGTGTGAGCCCGCGAAACAACCAACCTGGATGCGGAGCAATTCTGCCGGTGCTAACCTCGTATCACAGCCAGTATTATGCCTGCGAGCTAACCAGGCGAAGCGCGTCCGACAGCATCGCCAAGTTGGGGCCTTCGCTGTTCAACGCGCAGGTGGACCTCAACCCGCACCAGTTGGACGCGGCGCTCTTCGCGTTCCGCTCTCCGCTGTCGCGGGGGGCGATCCTGGCGGATGAGGTGGGCCTGGGGAAGACCATCGAGGCCGGGCTGATCATCAGCCAGCTCTGGGCCGAGCGGAAACGCCGGATACTGGTCATCGCGCCGACGATCCTCCGCAAGCAGTGGACGCAAGAACTGTCGGACAAGTTCTACATCTCTTCACGGGTGCTGGACTCGCGAGAGTACACGGCACGGATGAAAGGGACCGAGCGGCCGCTCGAACCCGCGGACTGCGTGACGATTTGCTCATACCACTTCGCCCGTTCTCGCGCCGCGGAGATTGCGGCGACGTCGTGGGACCTGGTGGTCATTGATGAGGCGCACCGGCTCCGCAACGTCTACAAGGCGGGGAACAAGATCGCCGCCGCGATCAAGAGTGCAGTCAGCCATCGTCCCCTCCTGCTTCTCACGGCGACACCACTCCAGAACAGCCTGCTCGAGCTGTACGGCCTGGTCAGCTTCCTGGACGAGCACTTCTTCGGGAATATCGAGGCGTTCCGTGCCCGCTACATGCGCGGAGCTGTGGAGCAGCGGCAGTTGGAGGAGCTTCGACATCGGCTGCGGTCGGTTTGTCAGCGGACCCTCCGGCGGCAGGTGACCGAGTACGTGCGCTTCACCAACCGCATTCCGATCACCCAGGACTTCACGCCGACTGCCGACGAGCAGGCGCTCTATGACCTGGTCACGGGGTATCTCCAGCGAGAAACACTCCAGGCCCTTCCGGCCAGCCAGAGGAAGCTGACAACACTCGTCCTGCGCAAGCTGCTTGCGTCCTCCACCTTTGCCATCGCGGGAACTTTCCGGCAGCTTGCGGAGCGCCTGAAGGGAAAGCACGGGTCGGTTCCGGACCTGCTGGATGAAGATTACGACGGTTTCAGCGAGCTGGCGGACGAGTGGAGTGGGGAGGGGGAAGAAGAAATCAGCAGGGACGAGCCGGTGAAGCCTGGGACGGCTGTCCTGGACGAAATCGCGGACCTGACTGCATACGGTGACCTGGCGGCATCCATTACTACCAATGCGAAGGGAGAAGCTCTCCTCCAGGCGCTGGAGCAGGGCTTTCAGAAGCTCGAGTCGCTGGGCGCCGGGCGGAAGGCAGTGATCTTCACGGAGTCCCGCCGCACGCAGGCATATCTGTACGACCTGCTCAGCGCGAACGGCTACGCCGCACGGGTGCTCACCATCAATGGCACGAACACCAACGATCGCGCGGGGGAGATCTACCGGGCCTGGACGAAGCGTCACCGGGGCGAGGCGGTGGCGACCGGCAACAAGACGGTAGACCTGCGCGCTGCGCTTGTGGAGCACTTCCGAGACCACGCGGATGTGCTCATCGCCACGGAAGCAGCCTCGGAAGGAGTCAACCTTCAGTTTTGCTCCCTGGTGGTGAACTACGACCTGCCCTGGAATCCCCAGCGG
>SYMT01000469.1 GCA_005805375.1 Actinomycetota bacterium | reverse complement strand
GTACCTGCTGCTGGACCCGCAGCGGAACACGCTGGTGCTGTATCGCCTGCGGCGCCACCGGTACCAGCCGGTGCGCCCGGACACCGGCGGACGGGTGTGGAGCGCCGAGTGTCGCGTCTGGTTCGCCTGGGAGCCGGACGACGGGCTGCGGATCTACGGCGAGGACGGCGTGCTGCGCCTTCCGTACGTGGAAGAACGGGCGCGCGCCGAGCGGGAGCGGCTGCGGGCAGAGCACGCGGACGCCCGATCGGAGGAAGAGCAGCGGCGGGCAGAGGCCGAACGCCACCGCGCCGACACAGCGGCCATCCTCGCGGCGGAAGAACGCCGACGGGCAGAGATTGCCGAAGCGATCGCTGCTGAAGAGCGTCGGCAGAAGGATGTAGTGGCGATTGCCGCCGTAGAAGAACGCGCCCGCGCCGAGAGCGAACACGCCCGCGCCGAGAGCGAACGCGCCCGCGCCGAGCGGCTCGCAGCCCGCCTGCGGGAACTGGGATGGGAGTCTGACGACTGAGGCCGGCGGTCGAAAACGCACCCGACGACGGGGAGCCCGCCGCGCCACACGGTGCTGGTCAGCCGGTCGGTTCCCCGGGGCTCGCGAACCTGCCTCACGCTTCCAGGAGAGCGCGTCCGATGATCCGGGTTAGCGCTGCTGCGGTCATCCCCCTTCGTGCCGCCGGGGTCTTGGGATAGGCTCAAAACGACTCGCAATCGCACCGACCGTCAGGATGGTGAGCGTGCCGAACACCATCACAAGCAGATTGTGGAACGGGCTTCTCCACGCAGCGGGGAAGCTGTCCCACTTCGGCGACAGGGTCATCCAGAGGATGACGAGCACGCCCGCCAGAGCCCCCACGAACCCCGCCCGGTTCCCGGCGCGCGGGAAGAGTATTCCCAGGAGGAAGAGCCCGAGCATTCCTCCGCTGAAGATGCCGGCCAGCTCCCACCACGTATCGAGCGCGCTTTTGACTTGAATCATGGCCAGTGCGGCGACCGTGCTAAGAGTCCCCATCACCACAGTGGTGGTTCGGAGCACCAGCATCGCTTCCCCTTCGGACGCGCCCGGGCGGAAGTAGCGGCGGTGGATGTCGCACAGATAGAGGGTGGCGCAGCAGTTCAGGTTGGAGTCCATCGCCGCCGCGCAGATGGCCGCGACTACCAGTCCGGCCATGCCCGGCGGGAGCTGGTGCCCGATGAAATGCGGGAACACTGCGTCTGACTTCAGATTCGGTGGAAGCAGCGCGGGCTGCACCTGGTAGTAGGCGAACAGTGCGCTTCCGATGAAGAAGAACGCCGCCCCGATCGGGATGTAGAGCAGCGCGCCCAACCAGATACTGCGCCGCGCGTCGGCGTCCGACCGGGCCGTGATGTAGCGCTGCACGTAGGATTGGTCAATGCCGAAGTTCTGTAAGTTCGTCACCAATCCGTAGAGCAGGACCACCCAGATCGTGGATCTGGTCAGATCGAAGCTCGGACTTCCCAGACTGAACTTGTCTGCCGAGGAGGCAACAGCCATCAGCTCCCCCGGTCCCCCCGGCATCCCGAGCAGGAGCACTACAATGCAAAGAATCGGGCCGGTGACCAGCACCAGCGCCTGCACCACCCCGGTCCAGATGACCGCCTCTGTCCCGCCCAGAAACGGATAGATGGTGATCAGCACTCCGGCGACGACGATGATGAGGCGGACGTCCCACCCGACCAGCGGTTGCAGGGCGAGGGCGAGGAGGTACATAATCGTGCCGAGCCGGGCGAGTTGGGTGAGGAGGAAGCAGACCACCGCATACGTTCGCGCCCAGGGTCCGAACCGGTGCTCCAGGTGGTGATAGGCGGACACTTCGCCCGCCCGCCGGTAGAAGGGCACGAACCAGCGCACCGCCATCCAGGCTGCCAACGGCAGCGAGACGGCAAACACGAAGGCGTTCCAGTCTCCCCCATACGATTTCCCCGGATTCGCCAGGAAACTGATGCTGCTCACGTAGGAACCGAAGATGGACAGGCCCACAGCCCAGCCCGGTAGAGACCGGCCGGCAGACATGAAGTGCTCGCTGGTGCGGTTTCGCAGGGCGAACCAGCACCCGAGCGCTGTGGTAGCCAGCAGGTAGAACGACAGGACGGCGAGGTCCGGAACGGGTAGGTGTGGCAACGGTGGGGTTCCGCCGAAGAGCGACGACGTGGGCCGGCGCGGGGCCGGCATGCCGGAGTTGGTCGTTTTCAGCAATAAACCCTCCCTGCGCCGGCAGGATCACTGGTCGGATGGGGGCGGGACAGGATACCTTCAAGCACGGAGGAATCGATGTCTGAACCCACTCCCATCCGCATCGCTGTGGTCGGCCTCGCCGGGGTCGGGCGCACCCACATGCGGCTTCTCGACGAGATGCCGGACGCAGCCCTGGTCGGCGTCTGCGACGTCCGCACCGATCTCGAAGCCGTGAAGACTACCACCGCGCCGTTCTTCGACGACTGCGCCCGGATGCTCGACGAAATCGCGCCGCAGGCGGTCGTGCTGGCCACGCCCCCGGCGACGCACTTGCCGCTCGCCAAGGCGGCCTCCCAGCGGGGCATCCACGTCCTCGTGGAAAAGCCGATGGCGGAGTCGGTGCGGTCGGCGGAGGCGATGGTGGAGGCCTGTGCGGAGGCCGGGGTCGTGTTGATGCTGGGACACAAGAAACGGTTTGTGCCCGCACTGGCGCGGCTGCGCGAGCTCCTGTACGGGGAATTGGGACCCGCGCAGTTCCTCAGCTACCGCTACGTGCATCCGGGTCGGAGCCAAAAGGCGTGGTTCTGGGACGAAGCGGACGGCGGTGGACCCCTCCGGGAAAACGTGGTGCATGCGGCGGACCTCTTGCGCTGGCTGGTGGGAGAGGTGGTGCGCATCCAGGGGGAAGCGGACCATTTCACGTTTGAGGACCGCGCCCCACAGCTCAATTGCGCTGCGATGACGCTCCGCTTTGACACCGGCGCAGTGGCTTCCCTCAGCGCGGGCATGGTCGGCACACCCGCTCTACCGAACGAGGAACTCTTCGTCGCCACCGCAGCCGGCATCGCCGAGGTGCGCGGTCGTTTTGACAATCCGGATACTCTGCACTGGGCCCTGCGCGGCGAACGGGAATTGCGCAAGGAAGAGTTCGCCGGCGACCCTTTCCGGGCCGAACTGGAGCATTTCCTCTCGTGCATTCGCACCGGCGAGGCTCCCCTCACGAGCGGCGAGGAGGGTCTCCGCAGCCTGGCTCTCTGCGAGTGGTGGAAGCAGGATCTGAACCGGCGCGGCGAAAGATGACGGGGCGCCGGAGGAGCGGTCCGGGGAGCCCGAACCTCGTCCCCAACTCCTCGCCGGAACTGACCGCACCACACGGTGCAGAAACGGGAGCACACGGCAGTGTTTGACCTCATCTTGCAGGGGGGCTGTGTGGTGGACGGCACCGGACGCCCCGGAGTGATCGCGGACGTCGGCATCCGTGGTGAGCGAATCGAAGGGATCGGGGACCTCTCCCGAGCGGAGGCGCAGCGGCGTCTGGACGTGACGGGGAAGGTGGTCAGCCCCGGGTTCGTAGATACACACACCCACGCGGAGGGGGCTCTGCTGGTGGATCCCCAACTGGAGTGCGCCATCCGGCAGGGCATCACCACCCTGTTCATCGGAATTGACGGGATGTCGTACGCCCCGCTATCGCCGGCCAACTACCGCACCTACCGTCACTGGTTGAGCGGGCTGCTCGGCTTTCCGCCCGAGGAGCTGGATATGAGCAGCGTGGCGGCACTGCGCGCGCACTATCACCAGCGCGTCGCGGTGAACACCGTCTACCTGGCGCCGCACGCCACCATCCGCCTGGAAGTCCTCGGCTTCCGTGACGTGCCGATGGACGACGCGGCGCTGCAGCAGGCCGAACAACTCCTGCGCGAATCGCTGGAGCAGGGCGCCGTCGGCTTCACCAGTGGGTCCAAGTACTACCCGGGACCCTGGGGCGACACCCGGGAACTGATTGCCCTCTGCCGGGTGGTGGCCGAGATGGACCGGGTGTACATGTCCGAGCCCCGGAGCGTGCCCGGCATCCCAGGAGGAGGCGGCGCGGCCGAAGCAATGGCCATCGCGACCGCGAGTGGCTGCAAGCTGCACTTTGCGCACTGGCGCACCAGTGCGGAGAGCGCCGGGCACATCGAACAGATCATGGCCGACATTGACGGCGCGCGCACTGCCACGTCGGACGTGACGTTCGACATCTACCCGTATCCATCGGGCAGCTCGATTCCCATCAGTTTCCTGCCGGGCTGGGCCCAGGACGGCGGCCCGCATGAGATCCTGCGGCGCCTGGAGTCTCCCGATGAACGCGGCCGCATCGCCGTGTACCTGGATGCCCACCAGGACGGGTTCCTCGAGCCGATGACCCTGTCTTTCGTGCCCGCCACACCCTCCCTGGAAGGGGTGCGCCTCTCCGCTCTCGCCGCCGAACGCGGGCAGAGCCGGGGCGAGGCTCTCTGTGACCTGCTCCTGGAAAACCAGCTTACCCTGGGGCATGTCACCGCCCCGCCGTCCGACCCCGCCGTGTGCGAACAGATCATGCAGGACGCGCTCGCACTGCTCTCCCGCCCGGACTACATGGTGTGCAGCGACATCACCCCCGCCGGCGGAGTACCGCATCCGCGCTGCTACGGCGCCTTTCCCCGCCTGCTCGCACAAACTCGCAGTGCGGACTCCCCGCTCTCGCTGGAAGCAATGCTCCACCGTATGACTGATCGCCCGGCCCGGCGTTTCGGACTCACCGACCGTGGACGGGTGGCGGTCGGCTACTTCGCCGACCTCGTAGTGCTCGACCCGAACACGGTGACGGACACAGCGACCTACGCCGAGCCGAAGCGTTTCCCGATCGGGATCCCGCACGTAGTGGTGAATGGCCGCCTCGCCGTGGAGCACGACCGCTGCACCGGAGTTTTCGCCGGCCGGGCCATCCCCTGAGGCGCGGTCAACTGAATGCTGCGCCCTGGCGGTGGCCCGTGCAATGGAGCCCCGACCCGCCCTCCGCCGGCCCGCCTCCCCTCGCCGCTCCGCTGTGGGGACGCAGCACCAGGCGCTGACTCGCAACCCGGACGTACGAGCGCGCGCGCGGTGGGCTATGGCTGCTCCGCCCCCCGTTGACGAAAGGACTGCTCCACCTCGCGCGCCAGGTAGGCCTCAATCTGCGCGAGCGCCTGCTCGCCGAACGCCGCCGAAGCCTGCCCGAGCACCTCCCGGCCGCGATAGTATCCCGGCCGGCCAGTGCCGTCCTCCCGTACCGCCTCCAGGCGCACCTCGTCCGGCGCCAGCGCCAGATAGATGGAGGTTTCCCACACCCCGCCGTGGTCGCCATCGCCACACGCCAGCGGCTCCCAGAACGGAATGACGACCGCACGTCCGCCTGCCGTGAACTCCCGGGCGACTCTCCGCAGCAGTTCGGTCTGCACCGCCGGATAGTGCCCGGAATAGGCCACGATCACCCGAAAGCCGAGGTTTGCCAGGCCGTCGAAGGTCTCTGCAAGGAAGGTGCGGAAGAAATGCTCCGAGTAGAGCAGATCCCCGATGGCCGAGGCACGCCGCCGGAGACCCTCCTCCTCCCCCGGTCGCGCGTCGCCGTGGATACCCGCGAAGTGGTTCGGCGGGAGCACGACGCCTCCCAGCCGCGCAGCTAGCCGAAGGCAGACGGCGTGCGCTTTCAAGCCGTCCAGTCCCCACGGAAGATGCGCGCCGTGGCTCTCCAGGATACCGAGCGGCATCCAGGCGAGGGGCTTCTCGCGGATGAGTGTAAACAACTCCTCGCCGTAGAGGCGCTCGTAGCGCCGCTCCATGGTAGACATATCGCCACCTCGCGCCGGAGAGGACACGGTCAGAGCCCGCTCGGCCGGAGCGTCTTGAGCGCGTCCGCCGGATTGCCGTTGTTGGTCGTGTTCTGCCGGATCAGCTCCCTGACGGCTCGACCCGCATCACGCATGGCTTCCAACTGTTTCAGCGCGGCGCTGACCGGCCAAAGCTCCAGAGGCCGGTCGCCGATGCTCTTGTGGTAAAGCAGCACGACGAACGCCACGATCGCCGGCGCGAGTTCCATTTGAGTTCATCCTCCCCCGTCAGTCCGGGTTGGGTGCGCCGGGATACCGGCAGACCGAGCCCGGCGACCACGCGGAGTGTATCATCGGAGCTGCGCCCGGAGGGACGCCCCACCGGGTTGGAGAACGAGCCGGCGGATCTGTGACAGTACGCAGGGAAAATCCGAACTCCGAGCAGGATTTCCCGGCGAGATTCAGCAATGATTTTCTCAATTGGGATAAAAGGATAAAAAGAAGGCGGAAGTGAGAGCAGATGGATGGAGGGAGGGAGCATGTCTGTCCGGCACTTTGGGATCCTCGCCGTGCTTCTGGTGGCGGCCGCAGCGGCGCCATCAGCGTGGTCAGATGATCAGACGGTGAAGCGGGAGTCCAGGACATCTGCGACCGGTATGTCGCTGCGTGGATGAACCGCGACCATCCGGCCATCATGCGCGAGTTGGCTCCGGACTTCGTCGACAAGGATCTCCAAAAGAAGACCACCAATCGGGCGCAATGCGAGGTTCGGTTCAAGAAGGAACTGGCTGCGCCGCAGCCGATGATTCAGGCCCTGTGGGTGGACCGGGTGGTGGTGAAGGGGGATGTGGCGGACACCTGGCAGACCTGGACGTACACCGACTTCCTTACCGATCCGCGCGGCGAGAAGCACGAGGCCAATGGCCGGGATACCTTCCGGGTCTTGTTTCGCAAAACGGGCCAGGGGTGGCAGGCCGTCTGCGCAGAGCAGCTTACTACCGAATTCATGATCGAGGGGGAAAAGGTCGATCCCAAGAATCCGTTCGGTGCTTTGAAGCAACGGCGTCAGCGGAAGGCAAGATAGGTCCTGCCCCGACCTATCGCTCCGGCGAGCCGGTTCCGCCCCGTCCAGTTCTTCGTCGTTCAGGCGCCGGTCTGCGCGTTCATCACAGTTGCCCGTGACCCCGGTTCCCCAAGCCGCGCTCGGCCATGGGTGTTTCATCGCGCTTCTGCGGGGGCGGTCGGGGGCGGGGGGAGAACAGTGCGTGACCGCTCCTGCGAGTCCCGCCGAGCGGGCCAACGGTTGTCTTCTATCGCGCAGTCAAAGCGACGACTCTTCCGGTGCGGTTGTGACAGGATGAGGGATCACCATCCGAGCCTCCTCCCGCCAACCACGGGAGTTGCCCTCGGTCGAAGCGGTGACGGAGCTCCTCGGGAGTCAGCGTCGACTGCTGGAATGATCGCGCCGCCGCCGCGGATGATCGGAGGAACGTTTTTGATCAGGAGATGCTGGGTGGTGGGTAAATCGAACGCCGACCCATTCAACGCCGCCCTCACCGCAGCCCGGCATGGCGGACCCTCCGAACCGCCGCAAAAGACGGAACGGCGGCCGGTGACGGCGCCTCCGTCTGTACAGAGATTGCGCGACCTGCCGCATCCTTTACGGCGCGTGCTCTCCGGGAGGCGGTCGGAGAATGGGCCAGGGAGAGAACTCGTCCTCCCGTCGGGCTCCGGCGCCCTGAAGTGGTCCATGAGCGTCATGCTGACCCTCGGGCTGCTGTTTGCGCCGGTGGTAGCGACGGATGCCGCTTCGGCTCATGTTCGTGCCGGGAAGCCGGGCGCCCGCGTCTCGGTCCGGCACCGAAGGCCAGTGACCCGCACTCGGCACCCCGCCGCAGGTCCGGTCACCCGACAGATAACCCCCAACGGGATCCAGGTCGGCGTGCCGAACTCGTTCAATGGGCCGGAACCGGCTCACGTGGACCTCGTGGTGAAGGGCACAGGATTCCGCCGGGGCGCCGTCGTGCGCTGGGATAATCGGCGGTTGACGACGTACTTCGTCAGTCCGACGCAGTTGACGGCCCGCGTCCCGTTCGATTATCTGCGGGTCAACACCCTGCGTACCGTCAGGCCGAAAACACCGGGTGGTTCCGGGCCGCGAGGAATGGGTTCGGACGGCGCGATTGGAACGGCCCGGCTGCGGGTGCGAAACCCGAACGGACGGACGTCGAACAGAGCCGTATTCACCGTTTCTTACGTCGTGGTCGGCGGATGAATGGGGCAGTACACCGATTCCTTCGGTGTACTGCCGGCTCGCAGCACTCTCTGGGACGGTTGCCGGCGAAGCTGGATCCGCCGGGGACAGCTTCACCGTCGGATCACCATGTCTCCACCGCCAGTCACGTCGCGCTGTCACGCACCCGCGTTCACGTGAGTCGTGGGATCACCAGCCGCCTCACCATCTTCAGAGGCTCCCGCTGCTTTGGCCCCTGACACGTCCTGACCTGGTGCTCCCCCTGGATGCAGCAGGGGAGTAGGGTTGGACCCCAGGCCCGTCCCGTCAGGGTCCCTCGTACACCGCGTGCGTGTTGTTATCGTTCGTCCCATCGAATACGATGGCGGCGAACCCGATCCGGTTCGGCGGCATCAGATGCACCTCAAAGTTCCCGACGTTGTCGTAGAAGGGAAAAATCGGCTGGTTCGCACCGTTCACGCTGCCCTTTCCCGCCACAGTGAACAGACCGGTGGGGGTACGCCCGTAGATCGCCATCATGTCTTCGGCAACCCCCGGCCGGAATCCGGGAACCCGCGCCGCGAGGTAAACCGTTCCCGTGTCGGTGAGGAACCATGCCAGCAGTCCCTTCAACACATTGCCGTCGGGCAGGGTGTCGCCCACAGTGACCACTCGCTCCGCCCGATTCGGTGCCCCCAGGATCAAGGCAGTCGTCACCACGCTGGGATCGGTACCAGGACGGATGAGGGCCCGAAAGAGCCACTGTCCCGCCTTATTCACCACGCCCCCTTCGGGCGGGTTTGTCCCATTCCCGACGAACGTCCCCCCTCCCGGCGCGGCCGAGCCCCGGCGCGCGAATTCCGTCAGCCGCCCGCCCGGACCCGGACCCTGGATGAGCCCTTCCCCCGGTACTCCTTGGGGACCCTGTGGCCCGGCAGGGCCCTGCGGCCCTGTGGGCCCCGGCGCTCCCGCCTGCCCCGGCGTCCCCGCGGGCCCCTGGGGTCCTGCCGGTCCCACGGGACCTGGATCGCCCCGCAGCGCGTCCCGCGCGCCCAGAGAGAGATCGGCCATCCCCAGGCTGCCATCCTGAACCATCACGCCGGTGACGCCGCCGGTGGCGATCCCCAGAGTAGCCCGCGGTCCCGAGCCTCCGCCAGTCAGCCCGGCGCCTGCGATCAACTCATTGATCGGGACGAGCCGGCCCCGGGCCGTTGTCACCTGCCCCACGCTCATTGCAACAGCGCAAGCCCCCGCAATAGCCAGATATCGCTTCGTCACTGCTGCGGTCCTCCTGTAGCGTTCGGTTCTGCCGTCTTCTAATCAGTTCGCGATGGGCTTGCCCGTTCCCTTGTCCCGTATTTCGCGGTTCAGGGAATCTTTTGGATTCGGGCTGCGTAATCCCCTCTGAGTGCCCTGCCGGCGTGTGGGCCTCCAGGTGGTGTTATGTCCGTCGCTCCCACCATCGAAGCGGTCCGACCGGTCGGCCCACTGCTGCTGATCGCCGAGTTCGCGCGCCGGCTCGGTATCCAGGAGACCATTGACCGGATTTGCCCCTCGCGGAGCAACGCCAAGCTCACCCACGGTCAGGTCGCCCTCGCCATCATTGCCAATCGG
>SYMT01000468.1 GCA_005805375.1 Actinomycetota bacterium | reverse complement strand
GGCGGGAGGTCTCCTGGCAGGAGACCTCCCGCCGCTCTCGTTCTGCACCGTGCTGCGGGGCGCCTGCCGGGTACCGGCACAGCATCTCGGACGTCGCGGAAGGTCCGGCAGCGCAGGGTCCCGGTTCCAGTGCCGGCCCCCTGCCTGTAACAATGGATGGGTCCGTACAGAGATCGTGGACCGCATCTCCGCGACTCGCTCCCATAATTCTCCGGCAGGGCGCCGACGGTGGACCCTGTGTGGGGCTGGGATTGGAGACGCAAGCAATGAACCCGTTCGCACGGCGGCGCGTGGGCCGGACCGAGTTGAATGTCACTCCTCTGGGATTTGGCGGCGGTACGCTGGGGGACCGGCTTTCGGTCATCGAGGAAACGCAGTCCGACGCCACGATGGAAGCTGCGTGGGCAGCCGGGATCCGTTACTTCGACACGGCGCCGTTCTATGGCATCGGCAAGAGCGAACACCGGGTGGGGCGCATCCTACGCACCCGGCCGCGCGATGAGTTTGTGCTCACGACCAAGGTAGGACGGGTGCTGACGCCGCAGCGTTCAGCCGGAGATGACGGGGAAATCCGCTGGGCGGGGGGGCTCCCGTTCGATCTGCGTTTCGACTACACCCGGGATGGTGTGCTCCGCTCCTATGAAGATAGCCTCCAGCGGCTGGGGCTCAGCCGCGTGGATGGGCTCTTGATCCACGACCTGGACTTCCGTTTCCACATGACGGAAGAGGGGGTGGAAGCGCACATGCGCGCTCTGGAGGCGGGAGGCGGCTTTGCCGCGCTGCAGGAAGTGAAGGCCGCCGGCGACATTCGTGCGATCGGGGCCGGCATCAATCACGTGGGGATGATTCCTCGCTTCCTGCAGCGGTTCGACATGGATTTCTTCCTGGTGGCGATGCCGTATACGTTGCTCACGCAAGAAGCGCTGGACGACGAGCTCTCGGCGTGCCTGGACCGGGGTGTGGGCGTGGTGATCGGCGCTCCGTTTGCCTCCGGGATCCTGGCCACCGGCCCGCGTCCGGATGCGGAGTACAGCTACCGGCCCGCCGATGCGGAGATCGTGGAGAAGACCCGCCGGATCGAGGAGATTTGTCGGCGCCACGGGGCGTCGCTCGGAGCGGCGGCGCTGCAGTTCCCGCTGGCCCATCCGGCGGTGGCCGCCGTCATTCCCGGCCCGAATGCTCCGGAGTACGTGCGCACCAACGTAGAGTGGGTGAGCAGTGCGATTCCGGGAGAATTGTGGGCGGAACTGAAACACGCCGGGCTCGTGGTCGCTCACGCGCCGACCCCGTAGCGGAAGTACCGGTCCGGAAGTCTCCGGCCCTTCGTGGGTTGCACGGCGCATCCGGGACAAACCCAGCGGCGTTCACCCGCGGATTCCGTCTGTGACGAGGGAAGGAGTTGGTCGGCCGGGCTGACAACTCATGGTCGGCCGGGAACCTGTTCCCGGCACGGCTGCCACTCTGGAGAAACACCGGAATGAACTGTACCGGCCTGTCGCGACGAGACTGCCTGTTGGGAATGGGTGCCGGAGTGCTGGCGGCCACGGTGGCCCGGCCCGCCGCCGCCGCCGACCTGGCGCCCGATCGGGCATTGCTGTTTCTCGATGATCTCCATGTCGAGACGCTCGACCGCCTGCAGCGGACCATGCACCCTCCGGTGAAACGGGGCGCCGTCATTCGAAGCGCCGTACCGGAGAAGGGCATTCAAACCCGCTCGGCGCCGGCGTGGGATCCCGCCGAGCGCGTCTTCAAGCTGTGGGTGATGGGGATTGAGGAGGTCGTCTGGCGCAGTCCGGACGGGCTGCACTGGACGCCGGCGCCGCTCCCGAACATGCGGGTAGATCACGTAGTCTGTGATACTACCGACCCGGATCCGGAACGGCGCTTTAAAGGGGCGCTGACGAATCAGGGCTTCGCGGTGAGTCCGGACGGCGTGCGCTGGACAAAGCTGGATGTGCCGCCCGTGCCGAGCTCAGACGAGTCGAACCTCAGTTTCGACCCGGGCGAGCGATTGTTCATCCACTCGGTGAAGCGCGGCACCAGGAACGGGCGCTCGGTCGCGATCGCCGTCAGTCGCGATTTCCGGACCTGGACGGACCACGGTCTGGTGTTTCAGACGGATGAGGTGGACCAGATGCGCGGAGCAGAGAATATCCGCGCCCGTCTGGCTGATGCGTCGCTGCAGCAGCCATCCCATGTCACCCCGTCGGCCTGGAAGGTGGATGTGTACAACATGGGCGTCTTCCACTACGAGGGGCAGTATGTCGGTTTGCCCGCGTTGTACCATGCCACGGGCAACGTCCCCAACTATCCCAATACAGATGGGTTCCACCTCGTCCAACTCGCACACAGCCGGGATTTGAAGAAGTGGGCACGCCTGGGCGACCGAAAGCCGTTCATCGCCCCGTCGCGCCTCGACTCCGGCGCGTATGATCTCACCCAGATCCTGCCCCCGTCCGCGCCTGTCGTGCACGGCGATGAACTCTGGTTCTACTACACCGGGTTGAAGCGCCGCGCCACGTTTCGCTACGTGGGCGCGTATCCGAACGGGGAGGCGATCTCGCTGCCGGGGATCTCGCGCGATGTAGGGGGCGTGTGTCTCGCCGTGCTCCGCCGCGATGGGTTTGTGTCGGTGGATGCGGGCGAGGCCGGCGGCGAGTTGCTCACCCGACCGATGGACATCGCGGGGCGGGAATTGCTTTTGAACCTGGCCACCGGCGAAGGAGGGGAAGCGGTGGTGGAATTGGTGGACGAAGCGGGAAAGTCCCTCGCGGTCTCAACGCCGGTGACCGGCGACGGCGTGCGGCTGCCTGTTGCGTGGAAGGGGGGCGCGAACATGACTCGCGCAGCGGGTCGCAAGGTCCGGCTGAAAGTCCGGCTGCGGAATGCTTCGCTCTACGCGGTGCGCACCCGCGCGTAGGGCGGGGCACGAATCAGAATATCTGCGGGAGCACCAGCAGGCCGTAGATGCAAACATAGGCGGTGAACCCGTGCCGCAGCAGTGGCACGACGAGTTCGGGACGGAGGCGGCTGTACCATTCGGCGGCCGCCAGGGCGGGCACGAAGGTCGCCAGTTTGGCAAGCACAAACGGACCGAGGCCGGCCTCTGCGAAAGGCCGGAGCAGGGGGTTGGCTTCGGTCGCCGCCCCTGTGTAGAGCCACCAGAGAGTGGTCAGCATGTCCAGGGTGCAGATTGCGAGCAGTGCCACCACCTCCCAGCGCAGCGGTGTGGGCGCGAGGCGGTAGCAGATCCAGCGCTCCTGTTCCGGGGTGAGGTGCAGCCACCGGAGCCCGGCGCGCTGTCCTGCACTCCACGCGACTTCCGCCTCAATGTGGTGCGAGGTCGCGCCATCGCTGTTGTGCAACTCGACGCGCATGCGGTCGCCGGGACGCACCGGGTCCGCGACGCGCACGCCCATGCCGCCGGCGCTCCAGTCGCACACTTCCGCGCCCGGTACATGCGCCCGGAGGTGCGCGCGCCGCGCTCGGTGCTGCCTGCGACGATTTGCCGGGGTCCTGTGTGCCGCCACGCGTCTGCTCGTTCCTGAATCCGGTGTCCTGAGCCCGCAGTTCCACGCGACGCCGCCCAGATCCTCCGATGAGTGGAATGGGGTGCAAGCCGAACCTTGAAGGACCGTACTTGCGCGCCGGCCGAATTCTGCGTGCGCCACTGCACTTACATCGGTCGGATCGGAGCAAAAAGCAAGCGTGGTCTTCGGCGGCGATGGCGGTTTCCCTTCCGGGGTCACATTGGGGGAAGGAACCTGGGAACTCGGCACCGGAACTAATCCGCACGCCACAATCCGGAGTACCCCCACAATGGTTTCTCGCCGCACGCTTCTGGCCGGCGCCGCCGTTGCCGCCGAGGCCACCCTTACCAATCCTGCCCCGGCACAGGTCGCCGTGGCCGCCGTGAACATCGGCTCCCGCCGGGAGTTGCTGGTGGACGACCACCTGATCGAAAAGCTCACCCAGGCTCGCCAGGTGCTGCACTCGCCGGTTCCCCACGAGATTGCCCTGGATCACAACGTCCCCTGGGAGGGCAACACTTGTACGTACCACACGGTCTTTCGCGACGGCGACCGTTACCGGATGTACTACCGCGGTTCGCACTTCGACGAATCCGCGAACAAGAGCGGGCACGCGCAGGTTGTCGGCTACGCGGAGAGTGCGGACGGCATTCATTGGACCCGGCCCGAGCTCGGTCTCTTTGAGTTCGAGGGCTCCCGGAAGAACAACATCGTCTGGGTGGGCCCGAACGCCGAGCACAATTTTGCCCCATTCCGCGATCTAAATCCCGGAGCGCGGGCGGAAGCACGCTACAAAGCGGTCGGCTCCGGGAAAGGGGGTCTGTTCGCGTTCCAATCGCCGGACGGCATCCACTGGTCCCCCCTCCGTCCGGAGCCGATCATCACCAACGGCGCCTTCGACTCGCTGAACCTGGCCTTCTGGGATACGGAGCGGCGGTTGTACGTGGACTACCATCGAAAAGGTCGGAACGGCGTGCGTTCCATCATGACCTGCACGTCTCCCGACTTTGAGCGCTGGACCGAGCCGGAATTCCTCGAGTTCCCGGGCGCGCCGACCGAGCACCTGTATACCAACGCCATCCAGCGCTACCACCGCGCTCCCCAGCTCTTGATCGGCTTTCCGAAGCGGTACACGCCGGTGCGCAACCCCACGATGCACAGCGGGGAGGGCGTCTCCGACGCGGTGTTCATGACCAGTCGCGATGGCCGGCACTTTCATCGCTGGACCGAAGCGTTCGTCCGCCCCGGGCTGCAACCCTCTCGCTGGGTCAATCGGAATAACCTGCCGGCCTGGGGCATGGTCGAAACTGCCTCTGACCTCACCGGCGCGCCGCCGGAGCTCTCGTGCTACACCACCGAGGGGTATTACCGCGGGCCGAGCTGCCGGCTGCGGCGTCATGCGCTGCGGCTGGACGGCTTTGTTTCGGTGCAGGGGTCCTTTGCCGGCGGCGAAGTGCAGACAAAACCGCTGCTCTTCCAGGGCGAGAATCTACACTTCAACTACTCGACCTCCGGCGCCGGAAGCCTGCGGGTCGAAGTGCAAGATGCCGCAGGACGGGCCCTCCCCGGCCTGTCGCTGCAGGACTCGCCCGAGATCTTCGGCGACGAGTTGGACGGCAAGATCATCCTGAAGCAGCCGCTGGCCCCGCTGCAGGGAAAGCCGATCCGGCTCCGCATCGCCCTCCGCGACGCGGACCTGTACGCGCTGCGCTTCGGATAGGAGGTATGCCCCGCGGCTCCGTCCCTACGAGGTGAACGGACTGGTCACGGTCAGGGCGAACACGTCTGCGGCGCCGGCGGCTCGGAGTACCCGGCTGCATTCCGTCAGCGTGGTGCCGGTTGTCCACACGTCGTCAATGAGGAGAATTCGCTGCCCCGCCAGGCCCGCGTTCGGGCGGGCTGCAATGGCATTCAGCAGGTTGTGCCGGCGGAGCGCCGGCTGCGCCACGGCCACCTGCGAGGGCGTGTACCGGCGGCGGCACAGGGCGTTTTCCGCTCGGACTCCTGTGCGGCGCGCCACCGCCTCCGCAAGCAACTCGGCCTGGTTGAAGCCACGTTCCAGGCGCCGCAGCCAGTGGAGCGGCACCGGCACGCAGAGAGTGATGCGCCAGTGGTGCTCCACCGGCGCCAACTCCGCCGCCAGCAACTCCGCCATTGGCTCCACCAGTGCAACTCCCTGACCGAACTTCAGCCGGAGGACTGCATCTCGCAACGCCCCGGTGTGCGGGCCGACACTAATAATCGCGCTGATGCCGGCCGGCGGCAACGGCCTGCCGGGCAGCCGCAGTATGGATGCCCGGCATGTTGCACAGAACGCTTCGTCCAGGTCGCCACAGAGCAAGCAGCGTGGAGGAAACAGCAGATCCGTGAGCGACATGGCGGACTGGCTCTATGCCAGATCCGCCGGAGCCGACTGTGCGTGCGCATTGCTGTCCCGGAGCAACTCATACGTGAGCGCGGCGAGCACGGCTCCAATGGGGGGGGCGACCAGGTACAGTGGCAGCGACTGGAGGGCCGTTCCCTGGGCAAAGAGCGCCGGAGCCAGACTCCGTGCGGGGTTCATCGAAGCGCCGGTGCAGGGCCCGCCGAACAGCGCGCAGAGCGCCACCGTGAGCCCAATCGCGACCCCGGCCACACCGGCCGGCGCCCGGGCATCCGTCGCCACCGCCATGATGACCAGCATCAGGAAGAAGGTGAGGATCACCTCGAATCCGACCGCAGAGCCCCAGGCAACGGCAGGAATCGTTGCCCCGAATTGCGCCGATCGTGCTGATTCCAGGCCATAGAGCAGACCATGCAGCGTGCTGGCGAGGAGCGCCCCGGAGCTCTGGGCCAGCACGTACGCCGGAACGTGTTTCGACGGAAAACGCCGTGCGACAGCGAACCCAACAGTCACGGCGGGGTTGAAGTGGGCGGCAGAGATCGGTCCCAGCGCGTAAATCATTACGGCGACGACAAATCCAAAGGTCAGCGCCACGCCGACATGGGACACCACGCCGCCAAACACGCCGTTACTGATGGCCGCCCCGCAACCGGCAAAGACCAGCGCGAAGGTCCCGAGGAACTCTGCCAGGTACCGTTGACCGGGCCGGTACCGGTTCACGGTTGGTCCTCCGGCCGACCGCAGATCTCATCCAGCAGCCCTTCGACTCGGTCCCGCACCAGGTCCCGGATGTGCCGCACCGCGTCGTCCGATTGCCCTGCGGGGTCCGGGAGCCCCCAGTCCTCGGTGAAATGTACGCCTGCCGGGCACATAGACGCTTCCACCCCGCAACCCATCGCAACCAGGCGGTCTGCCGCACCGGCTACTTCTGCAGTGAGCAACTTCGGTCGGACGCCGGTCAGATCGATGCCGCACTCAGCCACTGCCCGCACCGCCGCCGGGTTGACCGCCGTCCCAGGGGAGGTCCCTGCCAAGTCGGCGGTCACGGGCACACCGCGCACCCGTGCCAGATGGTTGAAGAACGCGGCGGCCATCTGGCTGCGGCCCGCATTGTGCACGCAGACGAAGAGCACCTTCGTCATGCCGCCCTCCCCGGCTTCCGCGCCGTGACGTGCAGGCTCGTCACCCACCCGGCCAGCCGCTCCTCGCCCCAGCCGTGGCGCAGAGAGTCACTGACCGGCCCGGGGCATTCCGCCAGCAAGCCGCCGGCGTCTGTCTCACGTTCGACGTGAACGCCCGTCAGCCCCGAAGCTCCCAGCAGGCGCAAATACTCCTCCCGCAGCAGCGCGCCGCTGATGCAGGCGGCGTAGGCGGCCACGTCGTCCCGGATCTCTTCGGGGAGCGGCCGTTCCAGCACGATGTCCGAAACACACATGCGCCCGCCGGGTTTCAAGACCCGGTGGATCTCCGAGAACGCCTTCGCTTTGTCCGGTACCAGGTTCAGCACGCAGTTGCTGAGCACCACATCCACGGAGTCGCTCTCCACCGGCAGCGACTCAATGTCCCCCTGCCGGAACTCGACTTGTGGGAAATCTCCTTGCGCCTGATTCTCCTGCGCCCGCTCCAGCATCTCCGGTGTGAAGTCCACCCCGATCACCCGGCCCTGTCGCCCCACCCGCCCCGCCGCCAGGAAGCAGTCAATGCCCGCCCCGGAACCGAGGTCCAGTACCGTCTCCCCCGGCTGCAGCGCGGCAATCGCGGTCGGGTTGCCGCAACCCAGGCCCAGGTCGGCGCCCTCGGGAATCGCGGCCAGTGCCTCTGCGGTGTAGCCCAGTTGGACTGCCGTACTGTCCGCCGGGCTGGTTGCACAGCAGCCGGATCCGCAGGTGCTTGCGGGCTCCGCCTCAATCGGGGATCCGCAGCAGCCGGTGCGCCGCGCCGCCACGGCCCCGTACCATTCCTGCACCACAGCTTTCCTATCAGTCGCCATCGCAGCATACTCCTTTTGTCGTGGTCGGATCCCTGGCTTCCTCCGCCCAGACATGAATCCGTTCGAGCGCCTCGGGGCACACTGAACAGTAGATCCACCGCCCCCGTTTTTCCGTACGCACCAGCCCCGCGAGGCGTAGCTCCTTCAGATGGTGCGACACGTTCGACTCGCTGCATTCCACCCGACAGCACACATCCCCCACCGACGCACTTCCCGCAGGACGGCAGGCCCCGGTGTCGTCCATCTCCACCTCGCCCCGGCTGCACCGCCGGAGAAACTCGAAGATGCGCAGCCGCACCGGGTCGCCCAGCGCCCGGAAGAGTGCGGCCAGTTGCTCCCAGTTCGATGTTTCCATGTTAATCGAATTATAGCATCTTCAGCCCGTGAGGGCACACTGCATTTGGGCCAAACTTCACCTTGGTGGGAAGCAGCACCTGGCTGACCAGGACCGCCCTATGATGTCAGGATGTGGACCTATGAGTGCGGGTAGTCTCATGGGTCGCCCTCGATAGGCAAGATACCTTCAGGTTGCACTACATCCTCCATGCCTGGGTCAACAAGGTTGTAGTTCGAGGATCCGTTCTGCACGCTGAGTGGCGACCGTGTGGTACGCGTACCTGCGCGGTCCCCGCGATCCGCGCGCGGGCAGCTTTCTGCAAGCCAGGACAGTGTAGCCGGGCACTCTTGCCGATCCGGATGGCTGCACTGGGAGAAATCCCTTGCCAGCCGGAAGACTTGCACGCCGCATGGTTCCGGTAGGAGCCGTACTGATCGCCTCCGTCGTCGAAAATCTCGACCGCACCCAACCACGCACATTGCTCGCCGACAAGCCCGCTGGGTCGGTGGACTGGTGCCGGAAGGTGCTGATGACCCAACCGAGGAACCGATGTCCAATCACGCAGCAAGCTATCTGCTCAACGAGGTGCTCGAGATACTCGAGGTATACGGCGTCTACAAACATCTGGGGCGCCCTACCTCCCAGGAACTCGTGCGCGAAATCGTCGCTGCCTCTTCGGACTACGACTGCAATCCGGGTGAAATTCTGGACGCCATCGGAGGACGCCTCGGGTTGTGCTGTTCCTGCCTGCGGTCGGCGGATTTGCTGCGGACCGGGCGCTGTGAGGACTGCCGGCGGAAGTAAGGCTACCACGGAGGCGAAGAGGACGAAGAGGACGAAGAAGACGACGAGATGGCTCCGGCGGGACGCTAGTGCATCCCTAGCTGGAATGCCTGGTCAGCTTGAGGGGGCAGTGGCACGCGCCACCGGGGAGCAGGAGGAGGCATCAGCATGGCACAAGGACAGATCCGCGTACCCCGGCGGGTGCTGCGGGAGTTTCCGGATCGCGGGGCGCAGTGGACGCTGGGCGATATCCATCTGGCGGCGGGCTTGCTGCGGCACGCGCGCCCGGCGCTCGCCGACCGGCTCGATTTCTCCCGC
>SYMT01000053.1 GCA_005805375.1 Actinomycetota bacterium | reverse complement strand
GAAACACCGACCCCTCCGGGCACTCGTAGGACTCCATGAACGGGTTGTCCGGCTCCAGCACCGCATCCGTCGGGGCGAACTTGGCCTTGTGGGTGCCGGAAAGGAAGAGCGTGCCGCCGTCCCCCTTGCGCACCGGGTTCAGTTCCCAGACCACCCGGGTGAGCGCGGAGAAGATCCGCCCGCCCTCGCACTGATAGCGAACGGCGGTGGCCTGGTGCGGCGGCCGCACCACGTGCGGCCGCTGCGTGTCGCCCGGCTGCCACCCCGCCTTGCGGATCGTCACAAAGGAGTTCTCACACCGGAAGCGATAGCTCTCCTCGGCGTCCGGCCACTCCGACAGGATTTCCGTCAGGATGCCGATGATCGCGGGATGGTCCAGTAGCTCCTGGGCCGGGCCGGTGAACCCGTTGCCCCCATCTCGCAGGTGCTGCCGGATGGTCGCGCATTCTGTGGCCGAGAGCACTCCGGGCAGCAGCAGCCAGCCCTTCACATCGAAGAGGAATTTTTGTTCTTCGGTCATTTCAAAGTCCCAGGCGGGCCCGCGTAGCCGGTCCCACCTTGCCGTCGGGTCGCAGGCCCTTCGCCCGCTGGAAACCGCGCACTGCCGCATCGGTCTTCGGGCCGAAATCGCCGTCGGCTCCGAGCAGAAATCCTGCTGCGGAAAGGGCGCGCTGCAGGGCCTTCACGTCATCGCCCTGAAGGTGCGGGTCCTGGAGAAGCAGCACGCGCTCGGCCTCGGCGGACGGGGGAGGTGTGGAGACTGCGGGCAACTGCAGGTCCTGGGCGCGGACGAGTACCCCGTGCGCCTGCAGGGGGAGCGCAAGACTCCAGTTGTCCCGCCGCATCAGATCCTGAAAGGTATCCATGCGATAGACCGTGCGGCGCAGGAGTTCATTGGAGTGGGTAGCCAGCCAGCCGCGCCGCTCGGCGACGTACTCTTTGACCCAGATCCTTTCCCCGACCGCGGCCGGCGCCCCCACTCGCTGAATCGTGCGATCGCGCATGCGGCCCCAGGACCCGTGAATGATGCTGTCGTAGATGACGGCAATCCCCAGCGGCACCTGGACCTGAATCCGACCTGCCGACTCGACGGATGGCTGCCAGTAGACACGGTCGAAGAACTCGTCCTGCACCTTGTGCATCACCGGATCGGTCTTGCCCGCCTGACGCAGCACCTGACGCAACCCGGCGTCGTTGTCGAGGGTCAGGTCACGGCTCTGCAGACGGCCCAGATAGGGGCGGAGAGCGCCGGCAAAGGCGGCGCCGGGCGCCTCGACGTAGGCGCTGAGCAGAAGGAAGAGATTGCCGCTCGCCAGCGTGGTTTGCGAGCGGCCGTAGGTGAGATGGCCCGGATCGTTGGCAAGGAGCGTCACCCGCGCATAGTCTCCCCGCACCGACCCGGTCTCGAACACATTGACGATGGCCTGAGCGGCCGCCTTCTGCAACTCCTTCATGATGGGATGCTGTTCTGGCCGCCCGTGCAAATCTCCTGCCGGCGCCGAAGGCGATTGCGGGGCGGAAAGCAGGCACGACAACGCGGCGAGGGCCTCACCCGCGCCGTTCCCGGACCAGGACCTCTCGCTGCCCGCTCCCCGCAAAGGCGGCCCCGGCGATCAACGGCGCCCCCATCCCCGGACGAAGTCTTGCTGCGCCTCCGTTTCGGGCGAAGTGCGATGGCGGCGCACCGGCTCCCCTTCCCGCAGCCCGGCAATCCTCTCCAGGACGTTCTCGCGGGTTGCGTGCCCGTGCCGCAACAGCCAGCAGCCTACCACTGTGCCCGTCCTTCCCACCCCGCCCCAGCAGTGCACGTAGACCCGCCCGTCCACCAACCCACGATCAATGGCGTCCAGGATGCCTGTCATCTCTGCGTCGGACGGCACATCATTGTCGCGGACGGGAAACCGCTTGCACAATACCGCGTTGCCACGCTCTCGGGCCAGTGCGGCGATCCTTGGAACATAGTCAGGGAAGAGACCACCGGAGTGATTCTTTTCGCGCACCTCCATCAGGTTCTGGAGTTTAGCGGTTTTGCCCGAGCACGCGGGGTAACCGAGCGGAAAGAAGGAGGGGGAGGCGGCACGACGAACCTTCAGAAAACTCGACCCAGAGGAATCCGAAGATGTTGCCGTCTCCCGAGTGGCAGGTTCTGCTCGAACCGTTCCGTCCCCTCTTTACCCGCCCGGGCTACCGCTACTTTTGTGCCTTCGTGTTCGTGCTCGCGCATCTCGACCGCCGGCTGTGGGTCACGCAGGTGATCCTCTCCGGCCTCGTAGACCGCCACTTTACCAG
Source organism: Actinomycetota bacterium (assembly GCA_005805375.1). Taxonomy (GTDB): domain Bacteria; phylum Armatimonadota; class SYMT01; order SYMT01; family SYMT01; genus SYMT01. Next base: position 749 of record SYMT01000053.1, on the reverse strand, counting down.
TTTCTACCGCTTCTTGAGCCACGGAGCCTGGTCGCTGGCGGCGGTGCGCCAGCAACTCTGGGCCCTGGGTCGGCCGGCTGGCCACGGCGCCGACGGCCGCGTTTTTGTGGTCGTGGATGATACCGTTTGCCCTAAGAGCGGGACGCACTTCTTTGGGCTGGGCTGGCATCACGATCCCGTCAACCGGCAGCATCCCCGACACCTCTCCCACGGTCACTGCTGGGTCTGTTTGGCAGGGCTCGCCGCGCAGACGCAGGAACACTTCGTGGCGCTGTTTATCGGGGCAGCGCTCTATGTGCAACAGAAATCCTGTCCCGTCGGGAGAATCTTTGCCACCAAGTTGGCACTCGCGGCGGAGTTGGCCCGGGAACTGCCCCTGCTTCCCGGGCAGGTGCTGGTGCTGGTGGCCGATGGCGCCTACGCCAGGCACGCCTTCGTGCAGAGCCTGCGGGCGGCGGGCCGGCAGGTGGTCTCCCGGCTGCGCCGCGATACGGTGTTCTACGACCTGCCGCCGGGGCGGAAACCCGGCACCAAGGGCCGGCCCCGGCGCTACGGGGCCAAGCACAAAGCCCAGGAGTGGGCCGCCACCTGCCAGCGGTGGCATGCCGGTACCCTGCGCCTCTCTGGGCGGGACGTGTCCTTACAGTGGAAGAGCCGGGTCGTCTGGCAGCGGACCCTGGGGGTCCCGATCCGCCTGGTCGCCGTCCAATGGGCGTCCAGACCACTGGTCTTTCTCTTTTCGACCGATG
>SYMT01000467.1 GCA_005805375.1 Actinomycetota bacterium | reverse complement strand
GAGGGGCGTGTCACCCGAACCTCCGCCCTCCCTCCTTGGCCCACCGCCACGCGCACCCGGACCTGGCTGGCGAGTGCAAGACGCCCCTTCTCGTCACCGCCTCCTTCGGCCTGTGACGATGTGCGCGCGAACACCCGGCCATCGTCGGAGGTGGAGACGATCACTTCTCCCGCCTCATTCTCCACGTCCAGTTCGCGGACTCCCGCCGCCGGCACACGCGCCTCAGACCGGGCCCGCGCTTTCTCGACGGCGGCGGCACGTTGGGCCCGCTGCACACCACTGCTGGTCGGGGCGCATGCAGCCAGTGGTCCGGCGACCATGCCGATCAGCAGCACTCGCGCCGCACCGCGAGTCACGGGGAGTACGGCAAAGCTGAAGACAGACGGCATCGTGTGAGATTCCCTTCGGACTCGGGCTGCCGGCATCCGTTCGCCCCTCATCCATACGCTGAGTATATCGTCGCGCCTGCCGACAAAGGGGGCTGTGCCCCCTCCGCCTGCAATTCACGCAGGGATTTGCGGGCGACATCACGGACCTGAAAGAACGACGCACGAGCACGTTCGGATGCCCGGCGCCGGATCCATTCGGAATGAGAGGAGCCCGATGAACCTGAATGTAAAGAGTGTCGAGCGGATCCCGATCAGTGTCCCGTTTCGGCCGGTGCCGGCCCGAAACATGATCCGCGAACTCCCCCACTGGACACTCTTCGAAATCTGCAAGGTCACCCTTGAGTGCGGCGTCACCGGATACGGCGAGACGATGCAGTACTACACCTGGGGTACCGTTAGCGATGCGTCGGTGGCGCAGGCGGTCGGCCGCAACGCCGCCGAGCTCATGTGGGACGACTCCCTGGGCGCCGGCTTGCAGATGGCGCTGTTCGATACCGTGGGGCGGGCGACTGATACGCCCGTCTGGGCGCTGCTCGGGCGTAAGTGTCGTGAGCGTCCGCTCATTTCCTGGTGGGACATTGACATGCCGGGGGAGGACTGGGTGCTGGAGTGCCAGCAGGCTGTCCAGGAGGGCTATACCGACTTCAAGACCAAGGCCCGACCCTGGTTCGATCTGGATGTGCAGTGCCGGACCCTGTGTCCGACGCTCCCGGAGTGGTTCGACGTGGACCTCGACTTCAATGCACTCCTCAACGACACCAGCCATGCAGTGAGCCTCTGCCGCGAAATCGAGAAGTACCCCAACGTCAAGATCTTCGAAAGCCCGATCCCGCAGCATGACGTCGCGGGCAACAAGTTGCTGCGTGAGCGAACGCGAGTCGCCATCGCGCACCATTTCGGCAGCCCGCCGATCATGACCGCGCTGAAAGAAGACGTTTGTGACGGATTCGTGATTGGAGGGGGCGCTACCCGCGTTGTGCGGGACGGCACCGTAGCCGCTGCTGCCGAAAAACCGTTCTTTCTGCAGTTAGTGGGCACGGGGATCACGTCCACGTTCGCGCTGCACCTGGGAGCCGTCCTGACCCATGCCCGCTGGCCCAGTGTGAACTGCCATCAGCTCTTCACGCACCACATGGTGCTGCCGCGCATCAGTGTCTCAAACGGCATGTCGCAGGTCCCGAATGCGCCGGGGCTCGGCGTAGCGCTGGATGAGGATGCCGTCGAGCAGTTCCGCCTGCCGGAGATGCCCAACAAACCCTATCCGGCGCCCAAGTTGCTGATCGCCATTCGCTTCGGCAGCGGCGCCACCAGCTACTACACGCACACCATGCAGTACTGGGATGACTTCGCCTCGGGGCGGCTGCCGGTGTTCCAGCCCGGCACGCACCTGGAACTCGTCCCGGACGACGGCAGCGACGCATGGCGCGACCTGCAGGCCCGCGCCAGCGCAGCCGCCGTCCACTGCGCCGGACGAGAACTGTAGACCCACCAATCCGGGGAACGGACTTGACTCCGTTCCCCGGAATCCGGGCGGGCGCAACACGCAGCGCCCGCCTATGGCTCGGGGTATCGAAACGCGACGTCGGTCCGCGCAATGGCGCGCGGGCGGGGCGGGGGAGAATAGCGCCCTGAGGTCCCCAGGCTGTGCAGCACAAACCCGTTCCCCTCGATCCGGTACTGGTAGGCCCGATTGCTGTACGGATCCAGCAGCACCCGCGGCATGGCCTCGTCGAGACTGCGGGGAAATCGCCCGTGGGCGACGCGGTACTCGAGCGCACTCGCCGCGCACACCAGCACCGCCTGCCGGGTCCGTTCACGGAGATCCTCCTCAAACACGTCCCAGGCACCCGGCAGCAGCCGCACCGCGAACTCATTCAACGGTTGGCGGGGAACCTGTCTCAGCTCAATCGCAAGTTCGTGCAGCGCCGATCCGGCAAACCGGATCGCCTGCCTGGTCACTGCCACCCCGCGCCGTGCATAAGCCAGGTAACGGGCCTCTGCCGCGTCCAGGAACGCCGCGCACAGGCTGCGATCCGCCGGTCCCAGCGAAGCCGGGTCGAAAGTGAGACGGGGGTCCAATGGCTCAACCATGAGCCCGCCGAACAGCGGTAGCCGCCCCCGCCGGGAAACCGGCTCCCGCAGGCGACGGAACTCCCCGGCAACCAGGGCCGCCTCCGTTTCGAGCGCCCCGGTCGGGCGCAGCCTCGACCCGTGCCGTTCCAGGATTCCCCGCACCCGGCGTGCCACTCCCGCCCGGCTGCCCCTGGCCTGCAGCAGCGTCGCGAACCCGGATGCCGCGATTCCACGCACTTCCAGTCCCACCCGCAGTGATCGCACACCGGGGTCCGACGCCAGGTGCGAGGCAATCGGGAAGATGGATTCCAGGGCCGCGCATGCCCTGGAATCGTCCCCATCAGCGGCCGCCAGCAGCGCACGAGCGCGCAACCACCCCGCAGCAAGGAGACCGGCGGAGTGCTCGGAGGCGCCCGGTATCCCGCCGCCGCTCCAGTCCCGGGCAAACGCACACTTCCTCCGGGCCACCACCCGGCTGATTGCAGCGTTCACAGTGCTCTGCTCGGCGCCGAGGGGACGAAGGCGAGCCAACTCGGCGCTTGTCGGGAAGTGCCCATCATGCAGTGCTGTCAACAGGCGCCGGAGTGTCGGCGGCGGTGGATGGCGGCGCCAGCACCAGACCAAAGTTGACCAGGCAGTTGCGGCGTTCTCTCCTGCAGGCGCCGAAGCGGGTACTAGATCGGTGAACGCCAATTTGAGCCCATCACGACGTGCGCTCTCACGCTGGGAAGCGAGCGCAGCCTTTCCCGCTCGAATCTGTTCGAGAAGGGCAATGTCGTCCGGTCGGGTCGAGTGGGACAGTGCCTGCAGGCGCTCCGCCAGGGTGCCGGCGCTGCAGGCTGATCGGAGCAGGAGCACTGAGACCGCCAGCGCCAGACCAAGAGCACACCTCATTGCAGATCGAAATAACGATCCGGCGGTGTCTGGCGAACGTAGAATTGAGTATCGCGGACCCATTTCACGTGATTGTCCACCCAGAGGATGTGCGTTCCGAGTGAATGGAGTAGCGCCGGCCGGCCCCAGCAATGGGCGGGGGCGGCGGAGGGGGGAAGCAGAAACTTCCCATCGTCGCCGCACCAACTGGCGGAGATGCTGGACTCGGCGTCGGCGAGTAGGACCGTCTCGGTCGGACTTTGCACCGCCGCGAGCGACACGGCAGAGTGCCGCGCGGCGTTGCTGAAGTCCGGAGCCATCGTGGTGAGATAGCGCACGTTGTACCCGAAGTGGGTGGTCACACGCCCATCGGCGTCGCTCTTCCGCACGCGGCTCTCCAGGCAGTGCCAGATTGCCTGATTACGGGCGTACGGATCGGTCAACTCGTGCCAGGTGAAGACGCCGAAGCGGCCGTCAGCGTAGGCCGCCAGCGGGAGTTGCTCGTCGTAGTCCTGCGCGTACATGGTGAAAGCCGCACCGAGATTCCGTAGATTGCTCGCACAAGCGGTCTGGCGTGCGCGTGCCCGCGCCTGCGCGAACACCGGAAACAGGATGCCGGCCAATATGGCTATGATCGCGATCACGACGAGAAGTTCGATCAGTGTGAACGCGTGCCGGCGGCAGATGCAAGGACGTGCGGAAGGCATGCTCATAGTTATAGACCCCTTCCCGATTTTCAGCGATCAGAACCCGGGAGTTTCGTGGACGCGAAACTCCAGGTCCGCGTCTGCCAGCCCATCCGGCTCGATAGCCCCATAGACGGCGCGCGGGTGCCCACCACGATACGCCCACCCCGGATCGCCGTAGGACCAGTGCCACCACTCCATTGCGTAGTTGGTGAAACCGGCCCCTTCCATCACCCGGCACAGGAGCCGGCGGTTCTGCTGAGCGGTCGGAGATAACCCGGCTACCGCAGTACGCGCCGCCCGCGGGTCGAAGGGATCATATGGGCTCACGGTGTCAATGGGTTCGCCCGCTGCGGTGACGAGGTGCACATCCACCGCGCCGCCGGTGGTATGCGGCGGGGGCACGCGAGGATCAGGGCGAGCGGAGAAGCGATTCACCGCACGGGTGATGTGGCTCTGCCGCCAGTCCGGATGCGCTTCGCGCGTGCGGCGGAGCGTGGCCTCGTACATCGCCTGCTGGATCGCGGGGGCGCGGTAAGCTTCTACCACCCCCAGCCGCAATCCAGACGGAAGAGCTGCCGCCGCCGCTGCCAGGCGCTCGGCCACCCCCTGCCGCGCCAGACGGAAGCGCTCGTATGCGAACACCGGATGCTGCGGCACCCAGTACAGCGCCGGAGCATTTTCGAGAAACTGCACCAGCGGTTCCCCGTTGTCGAGGATCGGGACCCGCCGGAGTGCAGAGATCGGTTCTTCGAGTTTCATCTTACGCCAGCTTCTCGAGACGGGCCGCCAGAGTGGTCCGCCGGTCGGAGAGTTCAGCCAGGATGCGACGCTGCTTCTCCACAACCTCTGCCGGCGCCCGCGCGAGGAACTGGGAATTGTTCAACTTGCCCTCAATCCCCGCCAGTTCTTTCACTACGGTGTCCATCTCTTTCCGCGCCTTTCTGCGTTCGGCTTCGAGATCTACGACGCCCGCCATCGCAATGCTGAGTTCGACCCCCGCCGCAGTAGCGGAGGCGGCCGGGCCCTCCGAACGGGAACGTACCACCCGCGCCCGGGCGCTCTGCTCCACGTAGGCAATCTCAATGTCGCTGTCGCCAAGCAGCGCAACCTCAACTGCCTGCATGGGGACACCCAGTTCCGCCTTCAGATTACGGATCGCACGGGTAACTTCGATCACGTCACTCATGCGCCGTTCCGCCTCGACGTCTTCGAGCGCAGGAAAGGACGAGGGATACGGCTGCCGCATGAGCAGGGCGCCGTCCGGAATGCCGGGGAGCGACTGCCAGATCTCTTCGGTGATGAACGGGATGAACGGGTGCGCCAGCCGCAGGCACGACTCCAACAGGGATTGGAGAATCCCCTGGACAAGCACCGGATTCTCACCGCGGAGGCGGGTTTTGGCCAGTTCGAGGTACCAATCGGCAAACTCGTCCCAGAGGAAGTGGTACAGCGCCCACGCCGCCTGGCCCAGTTCATAGCGGTCGAGCGCCTCGTTCACCGCAGCCGAAGCGGCGGCGAACCGGGAGAGAATCCACCGGTCTGCGAGTTCACAGGGACCAGTTGCGAGCTCCTCCGGCGTCTGGATGCGCGGCGGAGTGCTTCCCAGGCTGAGCTGTACGAAACGGCTGATGTTCCAAAGTTTGTTGCAGAAGAAGCGCATCTGCTCGATCTGCTCAGCTTTTGCCAGGCGGTCGTTTTCATCCTTTGCGGCCTTTCCACCGGACGCCCAGAGCATCTTGAAGCGGATATCCTGGCTTTCGCTCACCAGCGAGGCGAGGCCGAAACGAGTGGCGTCGGCCCCATACAGCCGGATCAACTCCAGGGGATCCACCCCAGTACCGAGCGACTTGCTCATTCGGCGTCCATCTTCGGTCAAGACGGTGGCGTGCACCAGCACATCCCGGAAGGGCTCGCGGCCCACGAACTCTTCGCCCGTCATGATCATCCGCGCTACCCAAAGGTAGAGGATGTCCCGGCCCGTAATCATCAGATCGGTGGGATAGAAACAGGACAGATCCTCTGTTGGCTGTGGCCAGCCGAGGGTGGCGTGCGGCCAGAGTGCGCTACTGAACCAGGTGTCCAGCACGTCCGGATCCTGCTCGAGAGCCCCGGCTCCGCACCGTGGGCACGCCGTGGGCGGGTCCACGGAAGCGGTGGGGCACGCGTCCGCCAGGGCACGCACCTGACCGTCAGCCCCGCGCTCAATGCCGGTGTCGCAGGCAGGGCAGTAATAGAGCGGGATGCGATGCCCCCACCAGAGCTGGCGGGACAGGCACCAGGGCCGGATGTTCTCGAGCCACTCCTCCTCCATCACACGGAAACGTTCGGGCACGAACCGTACTCGGCCCTCACGGATCGCTCGCAACGCCCCCGCCGCAAGCTCTTCGCACCGGGCCCACCACTGAAGTTTGAGCAGCGGCTCGATGACGGTACCACACTTGTCGTGATGGCCCACCTTGTGGACATACGGCTCTTTCCCCACGAGGAGCCCACGGGCGTCGAGATCCTCCAGTACGCGCCGCCGGGCTTCCTCGCGCGGGAGGCCGGCATACGGCCCGGCGGCTGCGGTCATCGTCCCTGAGTCGTCCATCACCGATATCGCGGGGAGCAGCGACGGATGGCGCTGCGCGATATCCCAATCGTTTGGATCGTGGGCCGGGGTGACTTTCACGGCCCCGGTCCCAAACTCCGGATCCACGTGCGGGTCGGCCACCACCGGGATTTCGCGGTCCAGGAGGGGCAGCAGGACCCGTTGCCCTACGAGAGCACGGTAGCGGTCGTCCCGCGGCGACACCGCGACCCCGGTATCGCCGAGCATTGTTTCCGGGCGGGTGGTCGCCACCACAATGCCCTCGCCCCCGTCGGCCGCCGGGTAACGCAGCCGCCAGAGGTGCGAGTCCACCTCGCGATGGTCCATCTCGAGTTCGCTGAGGGTGGTCTGGCAAAGCGGACACCAGTTCACGATTCGCTCGCCGCGGTAAATCCAACCCTTCTCGTAGAACTGAACAAACGCAGTGAGCACAGCCCGGGCGTAACCGCTGTCTCCATACAGACGCCCGCGGGCCCACTCTGCCGTCTCCGGACCCTCCTCCACGAATTCGTCCAGTGTAAATCGCGTACGTGACCAGTCGTACGAGCAGCCGAGTGCGCGCAACTGACCGAGGATCGTCCCTCCGTATTCCAGGGTCCACTCCCGGGCGCGGGCAACAAATCCATCGCGTCCCACCTGCCAGCGGTCGCGGCCCTCGCGGCGGAGCGCCTGATCCACCTTGATGTTGGTCGAGATCCCGGCGTGGTCGGTGCCGGGGAGGCAAAGCGCGTTGAAGCCCTGCATGCGCTTCCGGCGCACGAGTGTGTCGTGAATCACGTGCTGGAGAGCGTGCCCCATGTGGAGCTCCCCGGTCACATTCGGGGGTGGGATGGTGATGGTGAACGGCGGCGCCTCGGCATCGGCCGGCGCCGCGAAACCGTTCGCCTCCGTCCATCGGGCGTACTGGCGCCCCTCAATGGCGATCGGGTCGTACGCCTTGGGCAATTCGTGTGACATATCCGACATCCGTCGTCTCTCCTCACTCCTGATCTTCACGTCGCCAGGTGGTGCCGAATGCGGGACGCTACAGCGGCTCGCTCCGCCGGACCGACTGTCGAACCGAACCGGTAGTCCATCGCATCCCCCGTGTTTCGGGGTGCAATATGGAGGTGTGCGTGAAACAGTGACTGGCAGGGGGCCTCGTTGTTGAACAGAAACATGACTCCCTCACACGGCATCGCCGGGATCAGTTCCCGACCGAGGCGCTGGGCCACGCGCATCATGTGGCAGAGGAGGTCCGGTTCCATCGTCAGGGCATTTCGCACGTGCTCGCGGGTTACGACGACCAGATGGCCGGGGTTGATCGCGTGTTGCGCCACAACAACGACGACGTGCTCATCCCGATACACTTCGTCCTGGGCGAAGGCGCCTGCTGCCGTGTGACACGCGAGGCAGGTGTCCGACGCGCACTCTTCCTCTTTCATTTATCCCCCCCGAAGCGCAAACAGCCCTCCCGTCCCCGAAGGGAGAGAGGGCTGTGTTCCCCCGCGATACGTGCAGTTCATCCCCACATCCGTGGGAACGAAGGACGTATGACCTTCAGAAAAGCTCGTGGATCGGCGCACCGTCCTGAACGACATAGACCGGCCGTCCCGTGTGATCAGTATACGTTACATCCACAGGGACCTCAAAGTGCCGCAGGATCGTGGCTGCAAGGTCCCCCGGAGTCACCGGGCGCTCCGCGATATTGCCCCCGTCCGGCTCGGTCGCACCGATCACCTGCGCGTGTCGCAGACCGCCGCCGGCCAGGGCCATGGACATCACGTTGGTCCAGTGATTTCGCCCGTCGAACTGGGTCATCAGTGGTGACCGCCCGAAATCCCCCATGCAGAGCACGAGGGTCTGATCGAGTAGCCCACGCTCTTTCAGGTCGGACACAAGCGTCGTGACGAGGTGGTCAAAGAGAGGCAGGATCGGTTTCAACCCCGTGGTGATGCCGCCGTAGGGCGGAATGTCGTCACCGTGCGAATCCCAGGTACCCGAAGCAGTATGGTAACTCAAGTCGAGGGTCACAAAGTTCACGCCGCGCTCCACCAGACGGCGGCACAGCAGCGCTTGCTGGTGCCACAGGTGGCTTCCATAGCGTTCGCGCATCGCTGCGGGCTCCCGAGTCAGATCGAAGGCTTCGCGCGCCTGTTCGCCGAGCACCAGATCCACGGCCTTCTGTTCGAGCGTGCCGAGCGCCTCCATCTCCGGGTTATCGTCCAGGCTGGTGCGTAACGCATCCACGGCGGATCGCAATGTTTGCCGGCGCCGGATGCGCCCCGCGTTCAGACCTGCCGGAAATGAGAATACGTCTCCTCCGGCCATCTGTCCCGTGTTTTCACCCACGAGTGAATAGACGGGCAGCCGCGCAGCCTGGTTGCCGATGAACGGATCGTACTGCTTCCCAAGATAGCCCGCGTACGCGATGTGCGAGTCGGAGCGACGGAAGGCCACGTACGGAGGCAGCGCGGGGTTGTTCGGTCCGCGCTGCTTGGCCACCACGGATGCCAGTGCGGGGTATTTGCGCGCGTGAATGTTCACCCGAGGCTCGGCGTCGGGGTGCCCCGTCTGCATCACAGTATTCGGTTCGTGGCTACTCTTGCGACTGTCCACCGAGCGGATGAGCGTGAATTGATCCAGCATCGCTGCCATTTTTGGCAGGTGCTCGCAGATGCGCACGCCGGGCATGCGGGTCGAAATCGTATTGAACGGTCCCCGATTCTCCACCGGCCGATCGGGCTTCGGGTCCCACATATCTATGTGGCTGGGGCCGCCGGTCATCCAGAGCAGGATCACGCTCTTTTGACCCGGAGAGGATTTCCCGGCACGGGCGGCTGCCTCTCGGGCCTGCAGCAAGTCCGTCACGGACAGACCTGCCATTCCCGCCAGGCTCGCCTTCAGCAGGTTGCGCCGACTCCGCAACACCACTCCCTCGGGATCGAGGGGGTTGAATCGGCCGAATGCGTGCTCGTGGCGATGAGTTCCGGGTTCGCGCAATGCCATTGGGTCTTCTCCTGTGACACAGTACTCAATTCTAGACACCGGGAGCACCTGGGAGTTTCGCGCCAGCCGGAAGTTTCACGGCGAAACGGGGATGCGGATGAATCCGCATCCCCGTTTCAGGACTTCCGACCAACTCGACCCGTCTAGCGGGGACCCACAATCTGAAACCGGCTGGAGATGCTCATTCTTGCCGGCTGCCCACTCTTCTTTTGCCACTGGTCCATCGCAGAGATCGTCACCCGCAGAGTGTACCAGCCGGGGCGCACCTGCTCGCCGTCTGCATCCCTTTGATCCCAGGTAGCACGGTACACTTGCTTCTGCTTCGGGCGAAGGACGAGTGGAGTAGAGGCAGGCGTCACTCCCCGGCTCTCCATCCAGCTCCACACGCGCTCATTCCCCCGGAGAATCTCAAAATCGTACCGTTCACCCGGTTGGAACCGGATCGTCGCGGTACTCTTCCCGACGTTTTGAATGGTCAGCGAAATGGGAACTCGCTCGAAGAAGTAGAAATCACCGTGACTGCCGATCACCACTTGCGCCCGGATCTGGGCATCGAGCGAACCTCCGCCTCCGGGGTTCCCGGACTGCGGAACGTCCGCCCCCGGTGCGGACGGCGGCGCAGTTGATCCGCCAGACCCTCCGCCGCCAGCACAGACTGTGGTCGGGACGGTGGCGCCGAACTGGTTGAGGGGCTGGTTTGCCGGAACGGTGCCGCTGCCTGAATTCCGGCGAACTTCTGCGATCTGCGCTTCGAGCCTCCGGTACGCACCGGCAAGGGCCCGCTGCTCAGCAAGGGTTTGCCGCAGTGCCCGTTCCCGCTCCCGGCTTGCCGCCAATTCCGCCTGGAGTTCGGCGTTGACCGCACCGGCGTAACCCGGACCGGCGTAACCCGGCGATCCCGGTCGCCCCACGCCCCCTTGAGGAGTTTTGCGCCGCCGCCCCGCCGCTGCCCCCTGCCGTCCGCCGCCGCGAAGCGCTCCTCCACTGGCCAGTGCATTCACCTCGCCGGAAGGAAGGATCGAGACGCTGAAACCGCTTGGGGGAACGGACTGCACAATCCGTTTGCCGCCCGGAACAGACCCCGCGGGAGGAACTCCGACGGGCGAGGCATTCCCACCGGGCGTCATCGCCGCGGGATCACCGGGGGTGGCGCCGGACGGCGGAGAATCCCCTTGAATCCCGAACACCGCACCCGGCTGAGCCGCCGGACGGCGACCCTGTGGCGACGTCGCGGCTCGATACTGCCCACTGTTCCCAGGCTGCGCAGCACCGGTGGCAGCGATGGAACGTCCAATCCCCACATCGGAAGCCGTTCCCGTCTGTTGACCGCCGGTAGATCCAGGGGTCGCACGCGGATCCGTGCCGGAAACGGCACGCTGTGAATCTCCAGATCCGGGACCTTGAGGACCGCGCCCCGGCAAACTTCCTGAATCCACTCCCGGCGGTGCGGTCGAAGCGACTGTCCCTTCCGACGTGGCGCGGTTCCCACCCGATCCGAGCGTCGCTGCATCCGGACGGCGCACAGTAGCAAGCTTTGGAGAAGTACTCCCCGCCGGTTGGAAGCGGATCGGATTGTTGATCGCAAACAGCAGCAGGCCCGCCGCCATTGCCAGCCCGACACCCCACCCGACCGGCGCAAGCCATCCGCGCTGGTGCAGGCTCGCCAGCAACCCAACATTAGCCGGTTGCTGGCGCACCCGGAGTACCGGCTCGGCCGCCGCGCGGGTTCGAGAACCGGGAGTTGCCGGTCGAATTGTCTGCTCGCCTCTCGTCATGTCGCCCGCTCCCTGGCTGCCGCTGACAACTGCAGCCCGGCTCGCGCTGGAAGCGGTCGGTCGGACGATCGGGGCCGGCGTGGACGCTGCGCCACGCACCCGCATCACCTCGTCCACCGGCAGCAGTCCCTGGACCGCCCGTGCGAACGCGTCCTGTTCCAGCGACCGGAAGCCGGCGCGCACGGCTTGTGCGCGTACTTCTTCCTCCGAAGTTCCGGCCACCACCAAGCGCCGCAGATCCTCGTCTACGAGCAGCAGTTCATAGACGGGCACAGTTCCGATGATACCGGAATTATCGCACACCGGGCATCCGGCGCCCCGGAGAAAACTAGCCCCCGAAAGCGAACCGAATCGCTGCTCCAGGCGCTGGCGAACCGTGGCGTCCGGATCGTCCGCAACGGCGCAATGCTCGCACACGCGCCCGAGCAACTGCTGCGCAATCACCGCGTTCACCTGTGCTGCAGCGCCAGGCACGGAACTACTCATCCGGACGAAACGGAGCAGCCCAGCCGTCGCGCTGGGCGCGTGAATAGCACCGATCACCAATCCGCCCTGCTCCGCAGCCGTGACCGCCAAGCGAACACTCTCTTCGTCCCGCAGATCGCTGATGCCGATGACGTCCACTCCTTCGGACATCATCGCCGTAAGGAGCTTGGGGAAAGTCGCCCCCGACGCTTCGTCCACGCCCACCTGCGCGATCCCGGACAGGCGGACTTCGACCGGATCCTCGACCGAGATAATGTTTCGCTGCCCGCTATTTACCGCTGACAGGAGCGCGTACAGCGTGGAGGACTTCCCTGAACCTGGGAAACCCGTTACAAGGAGGATGCCCTGCTGTGCCTGGAGCAATGCCCGCAGCCGCCGTTCGTGTTCTGCGCGCAATCCCAACGTGTTGAGATTGCGTGTGCTTACCTGATGGCTCACCACTCGCACGAACACCGCGTCGCCGTGCAATCCCGGAAGCGTAGACACACGCAGGCCACAGTCTCGTTCATCAACGGTGACGCCCGCACTGCCCTCCTGCATCTCGCGGGCTTCGGACAGGTCGAGCCCTGCCATCAACTTCAGGCAGGACACAAGTTCCAATCCCTCCGCAAGCGGCAGGAGTGCCGTCGGGCGCAACTTTCCGTCCAGCCGGAACCGGACATGCACCCCATCCGCATCCGGTCTCAAGTGGATGTCGGTGGCTCCCGCTCGTACTGCATCGGTGATGAAGCGGTCCAGCACTCGAATTGTGCTCTGCTCCTGCCCCATCGCGGGTTGGTCCGCCGCGGCCACTGCCCTGCCCGCCAGGACTTCGTCAAAGTCGCTCACATCCCGGGTCTTCAGGATCGCCCAAATCTGCGTCCGCGCGCTCACTACGTACTCCACCGGCAGGCCGGCTGCTTCCGTGAGCGCGGCGTGTACTGTGGGGCTCGGCCTGTCCGCGACCGCGACAACCATTCGGTTGCCCTGCATGCGGAGCGGCACCATCAGATGGGTCTGCGCCAGATCCTCGGGCACCAGTACGACCAACTCGGGCGGGGAACGGAACCCATCCAGGTCCTCGAATCGCATCCCATAAGCCTGAGCCACCGCGCGAGCCATCTGCACCTCTGTGCAGGCGCCGATCTGGACGAGGGCCGCGTTCAGAGTTTCTCCGTGCGCGCGAGCCCGAACGTGCGCCGCCTGGAGGAGCGGGGCCGCAATCACACCCTGTTCCATGAGGAGCGAAATGGGGTCTATCTCGGGGAAAGACATTGAGAGGATTCCATCGAGCAGAGCTCTGGCGCCCCGGACATTGTTTGGATCGGGCCGCGCCACGCCTGCACCCGCTGATTGCGGCATTTCCCCGTGCTCACCAAGCACAGGACTGATTGGATGAGGTCGAGCCGGGGCGACGGTGTTATCCCGGCACGTTGCCTCGTTGCATAGGAAGGTGCCCCAAAGAGCGGACGGTGTGCAAAAAGAATTAGGGAGAAACCCCAATTGCCCGCAAAAACCCGATGCTCCGTGCCACCCGTTCGCGCACTCCAGACTCGTCCAGAGATTCGCCCTGCACGCCTTCCAACTCCAAAGTGAAGGGACCGAAAAAACCGCGTCGGTTCAGTGCCCTGAACACACCGGCGAAGTCCACCACTCCTTCGCCCAGCGCCGGAAACCACCAGCACCGAGTAGCGCCGTTCGTATCTTTCAGATGCACACTGCCGATCAGGTCCGCGCCGCGCTCTGCCTGATCCACTGCGTCCACCCCGCTGTTGTAGTAATAGAGATTTGCAGTGTCCAGATTCCAGCGCAGGTTCGGGTGCCCGACCGCGTGAAGCGTGGCCCGTGCCTCGCCGACATTCTCCCCCAAATCGGGATGTGTCTCGAAGCAGAGAGTGACCCCGTACTCCGCGGCCAGTTCCGCCCGGGCACGGAGCCGGCGGTACGCTTCTGGCTTGGGTAGTTCCCCAGCTCGGGTGCTGATGAAGAACCGCGAGACGCCGAGCATCTGCCCGCCGAGGAACGAGTCCCGCATGGCCTCCGGCTCCTCGGTCAGGTCGCAGCGCGCGAGTAAGGTGGCCGCCGTCATCCCGTGCTCGGCGAGACGCGCGCGAGTTGCCTCCACCTGGTCCGGCGCCGGACCGGCGATCTCCACCCAACGAACCCCGAGCGAAGCGAGATGCGCCAACGCCCCTTCGCGGAACTTCTGATAGCTGCCAAGGTTCACGGAAATCTGGTTGGCCGGCATCGGTCGGGTTCCTCAAGGTCTCGCTGCGCTGCGCAGAATCGTTGTGAAGCTGTTCGGCGGAGTTCCCGGAAGGTCCTGCACCATCAATGCGGCCAAATAGGGCAGCGCCATGAAGCACGTATGATACACATGAACTCGTGGTTCTCCTTCTCCTGCCGCGGGACGCACCCTGATGGATCGCTTCATCGCCGACACTACGGACCCGGAAGAAGTCGTCGCCCTCTTTAAGAGCTGGGACCCCCAGATGCGCGCGCTCCGCCGGACGATCATCACCCCCACGGAAACCGTTGTGGAAGATCTGAATCGAGAGCGCATGGTGTTTCATGGGGTCACTTTCGGGACAGCCGCGCTCCGGGCACTCTTTCAGGCCATCGGCATGCAGACCGATCCGAAACACCTTGAGGGGCCGCCCCCCACCTCTGATCGCCGTGAGTATCGCATCACTGCCCGCTACCCGTGGGGACACGATCGTATCCTGTAGCGGCAGGCAGCTCAGAGCAACCACCGGGAAGTGAGGAACGGGAGTTTCCGCTCCTCGCCGCGCACGCCCGCGTAAATTCCGCTATTGCCAAGTTGCGAAACCTGAGCTATGCTGCCCCCACTGGGATTCGCGGGGGGGGAGGGGGGTCTGGGATGTGCCAACCAGACCGGACCTGCTTCCTGCGGCGGATCGTTTACCCCGGTTAACCAGAAAGGCAGGCCCGATATCAATCGCTTCAACGACCGGCGACCGCCCCGTGACACGGGGCCCCGTCTGAACCATCGCATTCGGATTCCCGAGGTCCGCGTCGTAGACGCGGAAGGTAATCAGCTCGGGGTAATGGAGACGCGCAAGGCGCTCCAGATGGCTCTGGAAGCGGGTTTGGATCTGGTCGAGGTAGCGCCCACGGCGCAGCCGCCGGTGTGTCGCATCCTGGACTACGGCAGGTTCAAATACGACCAGGCAAAGAAGCAGCGAGAGGCCAAGAAGAAGGCGCACAACGCCGAGATCAAGGGGATCCGGATGCGCTACGGCATGGAAGAGCACGACCTGGATTACCGGGTCAAAGACGCCCGCCGGTTCCTCGAAGAGGGGGACAAGGTGCAGGTGACGCTTATCTTTCGTGGTCGTCAGGTATCCCACCCGGAGATCGGTAAGGCGCAGTTGGATCGGCTCATCACCGCCCTGACTGACTGCGCCGTGGTGGAGCGCCCCGCATCGCTGGAAGGCAAGCGGATGACGTTGCTCCTGGCGCCGAAATAACCGTCCGCAGACGCGTTCCATTTCTTATCAAGAAGCCCCGCGTTCGTCCAACTCCGAGCGCGGGGCTTCTTCGTGTGATGTGGGTGATAGACTCGTCTGGCATAGCCGACGCTCCTCGCTCCGGCGTTCGAACTCCTCACCATGTCCGCACCCGCCCCCCCTGACGCTGCAACTCCGGCTGTTGCTCTGCTCGCTGCCGGACGCGGCAGTCGCGCTCGCTGCCGAAGCCCCAAGGCCCTCCTGCCGTTACTGGGGAAACCGCTCCTCGCGCACCATCTGCGTCTTGTCCAGGACCTTTCGCTGCCGTCTCCTGTCGTGGTGACGCCCCCGCAGATCAGCTTCCCGGCCGCCGTCGGGATCGAAGGCACGACCATCGTGCCGCAAGCAGCGCCGGGCGGGACGGCCGAAGCTCTGGAACTGGCACTCCCCGCACTCCGCCCGGAGGCCACTGCGGTCCTGGTCCTCTATGCCGCGTCGTCGCTGCTGAATGAGGAACTCGTGCGGCGATTCCTGAACCGCTGGCGGGAGGGACATCTGGACGCACTGGCGCTGCAGCCGCAGCCGAAAGAGGGAGAAGAGGCGCGCGCCTGCGGCTTCTTGTTTCGGATCGAGGCACTTCGAGCGGCGATCGAGCAGTCAAATGCCGTTCCAGGCGGAGACGAGCGAG
The DNA here is from genome assembly GCA_005805375.1 of Actinomycetota bacterium. Classification (GTDB taxonomy): domain Bacteria; phylum Armatimonadota; class SYMT01; order SYMT01; family SYMT01; genus SYMT01. Next base: position 544 of record SYMT01000467.1, on the reverse strand, counting down.
ATCTGGCCCCGCTGCTCACGAGGATTTCTCGTGCGGGGGGCCGTGTGGAGCTCTTCCCCGTCCGCCGGGCGGAGGACGCCGTCTGGATCCGAGATCGAGTGGAACTCGCTGAAGCTGCTGCGGTGCTGCGCACGCGCATCCTTCGCACGCACATGTTGGACGGCGTAACGATCGAAGACCCTGCATCCACCTTCGTCGAGTCCGACGTAGAAATCGGACGAGACACGGTGCTGCGCCCCCATACCCACCTCTGTGGTCGCACCCGGGTCGGCGAGCATTGTGAGGTGGGGCCGTCCGTGCGGGTCACCGACAGCGTGCTGGGAGACCGCGTCTCCGTCCAGTTCGCAGTGGTGACGGAGAGCGAGGTGGGCGACGACTCCCGGATCGGGCCGTTTGCTCAGTTGCGACCCGGGTGCCGCGTGGGGGTGCGCGCCAAGGTGGGAAACTTCGTCGAACTGAAGAACGCTGTGCTCGGCGCGGGGGTTTCGGCCGGCCACCTCGCCTACCTCGGAGATGTCGAAATCGGCGAGCGCGCCAACATCGG
>SYMT01000466.1 GCA_005805375.1 Actinomycetota bacterium | reverse complement strand
GCTGTTGAACGCGCGGCCCGCGCCCCGGAAGGTGGTGGGGTTGCCCGCCGCGTCGTAGCCGAAGTTCCGGGTGTAGCTGTTGTTGCGGGCGGATTGCTCCTGGGTGAACTGGTCCTTACTGTCGTAGGCGTAACTGGTCAGCCCGCCGGCGGGGTTCCACCCGGGCACGTTGGCGGTCACGGAGGTGCGGTTCTGCACGCCGTTGTAGACCATCGAAGCGAAATCGGACAGCAGCGTGTTCGCTGCGTTGCGCGTTTCCAGGCGCAGGGGGGCGCCGCGCTGGGTGTAGGTGAAAGCCGTGGTGACCCCGTTCGGGAGCGCCTGGGTCCAGAGCCAGTCGTTGTCCAGGTAGGTCCACGTGGACGTCTCGCTGTACGGGTTCGTGAGCGAGGTCAGGCGTCCCACGGCGTCGTACGCATCGTTGAAGTTTCCTGCCGGGCTGATCAGCGTCTGGCGACTGCCGTCGGCGTAGAAGGTGTAGGACAGCGTCTTGCCCGGCACGCCCGTGTCGGTCGTGCTGGTGCTGGTGACCGCGTCGCGATCATCATAGCTCCAGGTGGCGCTGCCCGCTCCAATTCGTAAATGTGCTCGTCCTGGTGACTATAGAGTCGGACCGTCCACCTGGGCCGATATGCCGGAGCCCCCCTTCTCCCAGGGCATCAGCGAAGTACGCAGACTCTGCGCTCAACGGGCGCCAATCCCCGGGCGGGAACTCCCCACGAGCCACCTGGAGTTGGGCTGCCGCCTCCACCTGGTCCTGGGTCAACGCGGGCAGGGACGGATCCAACGGGTACTTGCTCAGGGATCGGCCACCGCTCACATGAATCACCCGTCCGGAGGCTTCATCCCCCTCCATTCTGCCGCCGGTGGTCCACTACCGGATCGCGGAGCGCCAGTTCCGCGAGGACAGGCCGGTGGTCGGATCCGTCGGTCGCGCCGACCCGACAGTGGAGCGCGTCCCACGCAGCCGTGTGGAACACGTAGTCAATGCGCAGAAGCGGCTGCCGAGCAGGAAAGGTGTACCCCCACCCCCACCCACGCTCCTCGAACGCATCCCGCAGGCCGGCGCCGCGCAGAACCCCGTAGGCGAGCCCGGCCGGAGGCGTGTTGAAGTCCCCGGCAATGATCGCTGGGAGTCGCGCGCGCCGTACCCACGCTGCCACATCCGCAGCTTGCTCCCGCCGGACGGCCGCGCTGCCCTCCACGTAGGCCGGCAGGCGCCGCCAATGCCTGCGGAACGAGCCGCCATCCAGTGCGGTGTGGAAATGGACTCCGAGCACCGCGAACGAAGCGAACGGGGCTGCTACCGTGACCGCGAGCGCTCGCCGCTGGTTCCTGGCTCCGGCCACCCGCGCCGGGCCAAGGGGTATTGCCGTCTCAGCCGAAATCGGCCAGCGCGAGGCAACGGTGATGTCTCCCGCCTCGGTGACGGACCACTCCGGGAACGTCCGCCGTACGAGGTTCCCCACTCGTGGAGCGCTGCGTCCCGCTTCTTCCAGGACGACCACATCCGCCTGCGCAGTGTGCAGTTGCCGGACGAGCGGCGCGGGGCCGGCAGCGAGGAGTTCCACGTTGTAGGCAAGCACGCGAACCCGCGGCGCTCCCCGCACCGGTCCTGCCTGTAGTTGCGGGTTCTCCCACCCCATCATCGGACCCGCTACAAGCAGACAGCCGGCGACAACCGCGATCCCCCCGTGGCGGTCCCGCCGGCGCCACGCGGTGAGAGCCAGCAGGGGCAGTGGGAGGCCATAAATCAACTGGGGGATGTAGAGCAAGAGAGTGGTCAGCCACCACCGCTCGGCGATCCCGCGTGAGCACACGGCGACTGCCAGCAGAATCGCGGCGTATGACTGGCACGGCCCCCACCGGCGAATGCGCTCGGGGAGCGCGCCTGCCCCGCCCGGTGCAGCGTCAGATGGCGGGCCTGGGACCGGTGTAGCCGGTGAGTTCGACATAGCCCTCTCCGCGCACCGGTTTGCCCGCATCCCGACCCTCGACCCGCACGCAGCCCTCCCAGTAGGTCACCCCACCCATCCCGCGTGTGCGGAGTTCCTGGTCGGCGACGAGGGGTGTAAGACGCAATTCCATCTGCTCTGTGGGAACGCGGAGCACCCACCCGGCCGGGTACGTCGCCCCGGTGCGCGGACTCTTCCAGGCGCCGGATGGCTCGATCCGGAACTCCGCCAGCGGTAAATGCCGGCTGGAGCCGTCGGCCCGCACCACCGTGCCGCTGGAAACGGGTTCGGTACTTCCATCCTTGCGGCGGAGGGAATAGAGCATCCACTCGCGCCCGTTATCGAGCTGCAGGCTGAACCAGTCCCACCCCACCTGTTCGGCCGAGAGCTGATTGCTGCCGAACTCATGATCCATCCAGGTCAGGCCGGTCACCGCGCGCTGCTCACTCCCAACGAAGAGGGTGCCGCGCGTGTTCAGCCGGGTCAGGGAGTAGTAGTGGGAGGCGCGCCCCGGGCCCGCTGCTTTTTGGCTCACTCCCCCTCTTCCGTGGACGACCGCGGGCTTCCCGGGCGTCAGGTCGAGTTCGATGCCGAACTCGGCCGATCGGGCGCGGAGACGGTGCGTCTTCCCGTCCCCGAGCAGGCGCGCCGACCAATCATTCAGCCAGACGTGGTACGTATCGGTGGCGGCGCCGGCGAGGCCCAGCGCGGCACGCGATGCTTTCTCCGCATAGCGAAAGCGATTCCGGTCCTTCTCGGTGAGGGCCAGGTGCGCGAAGTAGACCGTGTGCAGCGCCCACCGGGAGGGACTGGCCCGGCGAAGAGGATTGATGCCGACTTGAAAGAAGGTCAACTCATAGCCGAAGCGCCGTCCCCCACCCTCCAGATGGCCGGTGTAGTACCACCATTCGGTCTGAAACTGCGGGTGTGCGGCGTGGTCGCGGGGAAACTGAAAGCGGTACCCGGGCAGAGCCTGCCGGTAGGTAAACAGATCGCCCGGCCCCGCGTCGGCCGAGCGCCGCGAGTCGAACTTCCGGACGTCGGCCGCAAGCAGCGCGCGCGGGTCGGTGAGTGCAGCCGGGTCCTCGTACACGCCGGGCATCCAGTCTTGCGGGCCCCCCGGCGCGGGGTAGGGGCGCCCCCCCGTGGTCGCCCCTTGGCCCCCTGTTGCCCTCCCTGGGAGCGCCGGCGTCCCGCCGGCCAACGGTTCCAGGGTTTCAGGGTTC
>SYMT01000465.1 GCA_005805375.1 Actinomycetota bacterium | reverse complement strand
GCGGCAGTGAGTTCCATAACACCATGACGTACATGATTCCGTCCAGTTGTGTCCTCTCAGATGCCGCCGTGTCTCCTCACGGGTGGGAGGATTAATTCTGCTCGGTTCCCTAATGGGGGCACAGGGAGGGAAGAGCGGGCCTCGCCCGGTGTTGCTGGGAGGCCCCGGCGCATCCGGAACAGTTCCAGGGGCAGTAGCGGGACGGCACCCGGCGGCTCTACTTCAGCGGCCTGGACGGCGCGGTGCGCCTGCTGCTGACGGACGCCGGCGTGGTGACGGATGCGTACGTGACGGACGCGTTCGGGGTGGAGCAGTTAGCCACGGGGAGCACGGAGAACCCCTATCGGTTCGGCGGCGCCTACGGCTACTACCGGGATGCAGCAACCCGGCTCTACGTGCGGCACCGGCACCTGGGGACAAGCTGGGGCACGTGGCTGAGCCGGGACCCGCTGGAGTGGGTGGGAGCGGAGAGCTACGTCTACGGGCACAACAACCCGCTGGAGTTCGTGGATCCGCTCGGACTGCGGGCGCGGCGGGCTCAGTTGTGCATTGATGACGGACCGCACAACTACCCGCGTGGAGCAAACGACATCATGGACCAGCTCAAGCGCGGAGTGCGCGGGAGGCGGAACATCAAGGCCTACTTCTTCGTGGTGGGCAAGATGGTCGTAGCCCACCCCGAGTTGGCCCAGCGGATGGCGCGCGAGGGGCACGTCCTGGGCAATCACTCGTACAGTCACATTCGGCCCACTGGAGTCCAACTCCCCTACCCGAGGCCCTTTGAGAGCTTTGGGCATCTGGGCCTCCTCGAAATGTACGGCGAATTCTGCGCCTGCCACCGGGCCGTGTACCTTTTCACCAAGGTGAAAATGCGTTACTACCGTGCGCCCGGGGAATCGCGCTTCCCGACCCGGGAGCCGCACAACTGGGATCGTGTGGACCAGGCGGCCAAGATGGTCAGCCCCAACTACACCCGGAAAATGGACGAACGGGAGCGCAGCATCCGTACCTTACACGACATTGGGGCAGGAGACCAGTCGGGACCCATCCTCGGGCAGATGCGGGCATGGCTCCTGGACCGAAACACCCCTGACGAGGTGACCATCTGCTATCACGATCCGCAGGCGACGCAAAGCTTCACGCGGGACCTCGTACGGGAACTGCTCCGTCTCGGTATCGAGATCAAGAACGCGGACTGATGCTCTCACCGCCTCTGTGTGACCGATTGCAGTGTCATGGACCCGTGCGGATAGTCTGGCGCTTTCCCTCTCACACCAGGACGATCTGGTCACGATGCAGTTGGGCTGGGCTGGTACCCCGCGCCACCAACTTCGGCCCCGAATTTGGCCGGTGTTGGGGTGTGGTCCAGCTATGGACCATGCTCGTGATCGGTGGGTCACTGGTGCTACTGCAAGGCTGTACCGATGCCAACCAGTCGTCCGAGCCAGCGACTGCTGGCTGGCCGCTTCCCCCGGCCCCCGCAACCCCCACGCACAACACAGGGACGGGTACCTCTCCGATAGTATCGGGGAGGATTGCGGACAATGGTCCGAGCCTCAAGTCAGTGGTCGAGAGCCTATCTCCCTGGCCGCGACCCTACGCCAACGCACAGGCCACCAGTGCCAGCGCATTCGTGGGGGCACGCCGTGGCCGTGTGCGTTGGCGCCTACCCCACCAACATGGGTACGAGACGGATACGGTGGAGGGGCCGGAAGACCCGCATCTGGGGATTGGCACACGGGGTGATGTGTATGCAGTCGCGCCGAGGAAGTTCCGTGTGTTGACCGCGCGGGGCAAACTGCGGTATGAGCGGGCCTCGAGTTCCCACATGGGTCCGGCAGTGCTGCCGAATGGGGACTACATTCTGTACGACGGAACCTACCACGCGCAACAGGTGGTCCGCTATCGCCCGGATGGTAGGGTGGTCTGGAAGCATCCCAGTCCTGGGACTGCTACGCTGAGCACGCCCCTGTTGCTACCCAATGACAGGTTACTCGCAGTGGACCTGGAGGACCTCGAACTCTTCGACGCCAGCGGTTCCGACCCTCCCTATCGGTACCTGGATTGGGTGTGGCCCTCACTCAAATTCAAGGCCCCTCCAGTGCTCCATCCGGATGGCACTATCTTGCTGCTGACCATCTGGGACGGCTTGGTGCGAATGACGCCTACTGGTCGGCTGATCGAGCACATCAACCTGGCGCCTCCCATCACTCCCGCCAACCAACGAGAGGCATCCCCTCCCCCTGTCTGCTCCCCGGACGGGAGCGTGTACATCGTGGATGTCTTTTCGCCAAACCCGAACGAGCGCATACCCCACGTGCGACTCCGCGCCGTGGAGGCGTACCGACGCACGCGCTGGACGTGGGAGGGACCTCACTATTGCCTGCGTTCCGCTCCGGCCCTAAGTCAGGACGGAAACACAGTGTACTTCCCCGACACCCAGGGGAGACTATGTGCGTTGCGGGCTCGCGACGGGATCGCCCGCTGGCGGGTGAAGGGGATCGGCCGTCGTGGATCAAACCTTACCGCCCCCAGTCTGGACGTGCGAGGGGTGGCGTACTGTGTGGATCGGATCAACAATACTCTACTGGCCATCTCCGCGGCGGGGAAAATCGAGTGGTGGGTGCGACTGCAGGGCCGGTTCCCAATCCGTCCCATCATCGGACCGAGCGAGTCCGTGCTGGTGTCCACGGACCGGTACCTCTACTGTATCGAGTGATCCACTGCGACCCCAGAGTAGGAGCGGGCATGCCCGCTTCTGCGGTGACGTGGTCAGCCGGCACTGCGTCGCAACCACTTGCAGCGGGATCACCCCATCCGCAGCGAAATTCGGGCCGAACTTATCCGGTCTGGCGGGACACTACTTCCCTGTGAGACACCGGCGGCGGTCAGGAACGGCTCCCGATGCCCCTGGAGGGGCACCGGCAACCTGGTGCGGGAAGAGACGGGCGCCACGAGCAGCGACTACGCCTGGGACGACGAGCAGCGGCTGATCTCCCAGGTCAGCGGCGGCGCCACCACCGCGTGGAGCTACCTGCCCGACGGGCGGCGACGCCAACGCAAGCAGGGAGGGACGACGACCGAATACCTGTGGGACGAGAACACCCTGCTCTGGGAACGCGGGGCCGGGGCCGCCGAGGCGTTCTTCACGCGCAAGCCGGAAGGCGACCACCCGCTGCTTGCGCAGCAGCGGGATGGCACCCGGCGGCTCTACTTCAGCGACCTGGACGGGGCCGTGCGCCTGCTGCTGACGGACGCCGGCGTGGTGACGGATGCGTACCTGACGGACGCCTTCGGGGTGGAGCAACTGGCGACGGGGAGCATGGGGAACCCGTACCGCTTCGGCAGCGCCTACGGCTACTACCGGGACGCGGCAACCCGGCTCTACGTGCGGCACCGGCACTTGGGGACGAGCTGGGGCACGTGGCTGAGCCGGGACCCGCTGGACTGGGCGGGAGCGGAGAGCTACGTCTATGGGCACAACAATCCGCTGGAGTTCGTGGACCCGCTGGGACTGCGTGCGTACACTGCGAAACTCTGCATTGATGACGGCCCGAAGGAAGATGTGGCCGCCATTCTGGACCAACTGAAGGCCGGAGTTGGGTACGGAGCAACATCAAGGCTTACTTCTTCGTAGTGGGCATCAACGCCAACAGACGCCCGTGGGACCTTCTCCGGATGAGAAATGAGGGACGCATTCTGGGGAACCACACCCAAACGCACCGGAGAGAGACAGGGACGGACCCGGGCTACCCCAGGCCCTTCCTGAGCTTTGGGCACTTGAGCGAAACCGAAATGCGGGGTGAATTCTGCGCCTGCCACACGACGGTGATGCAAATCGCGCGAGTAAACATGCGTGTCTATCGAGCCCCGGGTGAGTCTCGTTATCCGGCAGATGAGTCCGGAAAGTCCCGACCATTCAATTGGGACCGCATCGATCGAGCCGCCAAGTTGGTGAATCCTGCCTACCAGTCTTTGACGGACGCTTCGATGTGGAGGATCCGGACCCTCAATGACATGCCGCCGGGGCCTGGCAAACCCAGACCCAGCCCCGCGAGGATCTTCGGCAACATGGTGCAGTGGCTGATGAATCCGAAGACACCGGCCGACGTCGTGATCTGCTACCACGACCCACAGGCCGACCCCACCTTCACACGGCAACTCCTCCGCATCCTTCAACGCTTGGGAATTCAGGTTCAGGATGCGCCGTAGTGTCCAGCAAGCCAGAACCGGAGGCACTCGCTTCTGCGCGACAATCAACCCACGGAGCGTCGCGCTGTGCGCCACAGTGTTTGTGGTCACCACTGGGGGCACGGGTGCGGCCCCCCCCTCTCCGCACCGCCCGCCGAGGACATCCTCCAGCGTGGCCGGCGGTGCGGGGACCCCCGTCCATTCCCCCTGGCCGATCAGACACGGCAACGTATTCGGCACGAACTCGAGCGGACGCCCCGGCGCCGATCGCGGCCGGGTCCGCTGGGACTACGCTTGGCCGGACTATGGTGAAGACTGGAGTTTCTCCCACCTCACTGTGGGGACCCAGGGCGACATCTACGCGATTACCAACGAGCACTTCCGGGTGCTCAGCGCCCGGGGACGGCAGCGCTACGAGAAACCGATGAGTGTGGCGGGAGTGACCGCACTTCCTCGAGGGGAGTATCTGACCTACTCTGGTTCCTACCAGGAGGGAAGGGTGACCTGGTGGCGGTCGGATGGCGGGGCGCGGCGGACCTACCACGCCCCGCACAGCGGCTTCCCGAGCACTCCCTACCTCTTGCCGGACGGGAAGATTCTCACCGTGTGCCTGGACGGCGCACAGGTTGAACCTGCTGATAGCTCAGGCACGCTGTTTGTGAGTTTTGCCCGCTTCTACTCGTCGTTCAAAGTGAAGGCCGATCCGGTGATGGATCGGGACGGTGCATTCCTGCTTCTCTCTTGTTGGGATGGAGCGATCGTGCGGATGTCTCCCAAAGGGCAGTTCCTTCGACGCTACGATCAAACACCAGAGTTCTACGCTGGCCGCCACGGCGATGGCTCGGAGCCCTCCCTGTCGCTGGCCAGTGACGGCATGCTGTATCTCGTCGGGCTGGAACAGCGCAATCGGCCGCCGCATGGCATCGGCGCCCAACTTCGCGCCGTCCGCAACCTGTCCCAGGTCCGCTGGACCTGGGACGGCCCCACCTACTGCGGGCTTGATTCCCCGGCTGTGCGTTCCGACGGCACCGTGGTCTACTACCCGGACCCGACTGGCCGTCTCTCGGCCCTGGGCGCGCGGGATGGCTCGGTCCTCTGGAAGTTCGCGCTACCCGGCGCGGGGAACTCGCAGTTGCTGCCGCCGTGCCTGGACGTGCGGGGGCGGATCTACACAGTAGATCGTCGCCGGCCTGCACTGTTGTGCCTCTCACCGGAAGGTCGCCTGCTGTGGCGCGTCCCTCTGCGGGGCGGTAATCCGGACCGCCCGATCAT
>SYMT01000464.1 GCA_005805375.1 Actinomycetota bacterium | reverse complement strand
CCAGGTGATCGAACGCCACCCGGACGAAACGGAGAAGCGGAAACTGCTGGCGGTGACGCAGGCGCTGCTCCGGGTACGGTACAATGACCGGGGACTGCTGGACCTGCTCGGGGGAAGACAGATGATGCTCGAAAGCCCGCTGATCGCGGAACTGGCCGAAGAATGGCACGGCGCCGAACTGCGCCAGAAGGTTTCCGAAGCCCGCGCCGAAGCAACGGTGGGAACGAAAGCTGATGACCTGCTGCGCATCCTGCGCTTTCGGTTCCAGCACGTGCAAACCGACGTCGAGGAAGCCCTCCATTTGGAGCCGAACCTGGAACGCCTCAACCAACTGATGGACGTGGCGCTGGGCTGTGCCGATATGGCGGAGTTCCGTGCCCGGCTCTGGCCGAACTGGGGGGCGGCCAGGAAGGAGGCCCCGCTTGCCGTGACCCGGGACTGCTGGGCCTTCCTTCTGGGGGAAGACAAGTGATGCTCCAAAGCCCAGTAAGCGGTCACTGCGAGAGGCGTCCGTTCGGGCAGGCACTTCCGGCTGCACCCTGGGAATGGTCTACAGTACGCTGATGTCAACGCTCCTCGCCCGCCGAATCAACCCCTACGTGATCGGAACCCCGATCCGCGATCCGAACGCCTTCTTTGGGCGAGAGAGTCTCTTCGACTTCCTCGCGGACAATCTGGCCCAGGGCGCGGAGGTCGTGGTGCTCCACGGCTGGCGACGCATCGGCAAGAGTTCCGTACTGCGCCAGATCCCCCACAAGACCGGGTTGCCGGACCATGTGTTTGTGCAGTTCGACCTCCAGGACCAGGCACGCGCGTCTCTCCCCGAAGTGCTTGCCAACCTGGCGGAGGAGATCGCGATCACGCTCCGTGCGGAGGTCGGCGCTACCGTCCAACCTCCCACTGCCGCTGAACTGGAGGGCAATCCCCTCCAGTTCGCCGGGAACTTCATCCCGCAAGTGCTCGCCGCCCTCGGAGATCGGCGCCTTGCACTGCTGCTCGACGAATTCGACGTTTTCGAAGAGGCTCCCCCGGACTCCGCCGCCGCCAAACTGTTCCCGACCTTCAAGTCCGTCCTGCGCCGCGAATCGCGCTTCCAGATCGTCGCCGTGGTCGGCCGCCAACCAGGGGACCTGTCCAACCTCCTTCAAATATTTCGGAACGCTCCTCATCGGGAAATCGGACACCTCGATCCGCAGAGCGCCCGCGAACTGATCGTCCGTCCCAGCGAAGGGTTGCTCACCTTCGACGAAGACGCACTCCGCGCTATCCTCGATCTGACCGCGGGGCACCCGTATTTCGCCCAATTGGTCTGCCATGAACTTTTCGCCCGCGCCCGCACGGAGTCGCGCCCGCACGTAGTGGCCAGCGATGTGGAAGCCGTCATCCCCCGCGCATTGGAAAGCGGGGAGGCCGGTCTGGCCTGGTACTGGCAGGCCCTACCTCCCGCCGAAGCAGTTTTCTTCGCTGCCTGCGCGGACACCTCCGAGGTGGCTCCCGACCCTCTCCCTCACTCGAACGGCAGTCCCAGCGAAAATCCTCATCGTGGTCCCGAATGGTCCCGCCTGGAGCGTCTCGGCGTGACACTGGACAGCATCCTGAAGGAGGCGGAGGTGCGTCTTCAGGACTGGGGCTTTCTCCGCCCTGCCACTCCCCGCGCAGAGACTCCCGCCGTGGAAGGCCGCATTGCCGTGGCTCTGGTCGCACACTGGGTGCGCCACCGCCACCCACTTCGGATGGAAGTCCATCGCCTAGAGCAGACATCCCCGGCTGCAGATGCCTTCTACCGCGAGGCACAAACACTTGTCGCCGCGGGCAATGGGGGAGGACATCCCGCAAGCCTGCCCCAGATGTGCTGGCCCAGCCAGGGAGGAGTGCCCGCCCTGGGGAGGAAGGACCAGCAAGCGGAAGTCTGCCTTCAACTTGCCCTGGACATGAACCCAAACCACTTCTCCGCGCGCGAGACGATGGCTCATCTTCAGTTGAAATCCCAACGATTTGACGACGCAGTTACCAACTTCTCGAGATTGACTCCCCTGCGACCGGACCACCAAGACTTGATTGCAGCATTGGAGGCTGGCGCCCAACACTGCATTAGCCGCGCTGCCTATGCAAAGTCTTCCCGCTACCTAGAACAAGCCCTCGCCCTGGATCCGGACGCCGACACAGAGCTGCGCCTTCGAAAACGGCTGGAGACGACGAGAACGGATCTACGCCGCCAGGTCCTGGCTGCCAATCCCTTCTCGCCGGGGATCCCGGTCTCTCCTGAACGATTTGTGGGACGGGTTGAGCAGTTAGACGAAGTGCTTCCCGCAATTCAGAGAGGGAAGGGTGTCTGGGTATCCGGCAATCCGGGGTTGGGCAAGACCTCGCTGCTGCGGTACCTCGTACATCAGATTCCCATCCTGCATGACCGAGCCCGTTCCTTTCCTGTCAGAGGAGTCTACCTGGACTGCAATGTCGTTCCGGTCCAGTCGTGGGATGACTTCTTGATCGCCGTACACAACTCACTTGGTACCGATCGTAAGATCTCATGGCAACAAGGGATGAGGTTGACGCACAACTGCCAAGCCGAACTGGAAGGCACAGTGCGAGAAATGCTCTTCCAACGAATGCAGCATCTCCTGGTCCTTCTGGACAGATTCGATCCTGTTCTGACGCAATCGTCAGGGAGATCCAAGGAGAGTGTTGAAGAGCAGTTGTGTCGCTCACTGGTTCGGCTCTCCTCCGACCCGTCCTTCCTGCCGATCTCGGTGGTGCTGGCCACGGACGAACATCCCGACTCACCACGGTTTCACCACGGGTCCTCTTACGGCCCGTTACGCACCGTGTATCAGACGGTTCATCTCGCAGGATTGACGGATGCAGCAGTGCGACAGTTGTGTGACCAATTTCCCTCGGAAGTTGGGATGACCGACGAAGAGCGCAATTGGGTCATCACGCAGGGAGGGCAACATCCGTTGTTGCTCCAGTTCGCTCTGTCCGTGCTCTTTCAGGCACGGGCCAGTGAACCCATCTGGACCCGCGAAGAATGTCTGACTCGGTTGGGAAGACAATTGGACCCGTACTTCAGTCACACCTGGAACTGCCTGCCGGAGGCCGCTCGATGGCTTGTGCAGAACCACAGCTCGATCTTGCAACCCGAGTCGGGCGACACACGTCGCCCGCTTGGGGAAAAGCTCCATCAGGGAGCGTCCGCTCTGGAAGCGTTTGGTCTGCTCTCTCCGCTGCCGGCTGAATCGGGTTCCGTGCGTCTTTCGATCCCGGCCAGCTTTCGAGCCTGGGCTAAGGGCCAACCGACGGTCGGTACACACCATCGGCTGCGGTTCCGGCCTGACGGCTCGCGGCCGACAGCCTCTGGAAGGCACGCCCGCTGAAACAGACGGCAAGCCAACCAGCGCCGCTGGTAATCGAACATGCACGAACTTCAAACAGCAAGCCCGTTCACTATCGGCGGACCCGTAGCACCGACCCAGTTCCTGGGTCGCAAGGACGAGTTGAACCGTGCATTCGATGTGGTCGTTCAGGCAGGGCACCTGGCTGTGTACGGAGGCGCCGGGATAGGCAAGTCCTCGCTACTCCGGGTTCTCGCACACGCGAAAGCCTGGGAAGCACGAGGATTGCCGACCAACCGTCGGTCGCTGGTGCTGATGGACGCGGCGGCCGTGCGGCCCTTTACGGGAACGGCTTTCTGGCGTGAGGCCCTCACACGCCTGCATGACGCCCGACCTGGGGACACCGCCGTGATCAGCGCGGTGAATCGGGAGTTGGAGAAGGATACGCTGGGGAGAATGGAGGTGCGGAACGTCATTCGTACGCTCCATGACCGAAACTGGGACTGGGTGTTGCTGGTGGACGATTTCGACCACGCGACCCACACCCATGCCACGTATGACGATGCGGCTGCCCTGGAGTTCCTCTACGGCCTCCGCAGTCTGGCCACCGATGTCGGCCTGGAGGCGCGCTTCGCGACTGCAGTGGCCACGGCGGCACGCCTGGACGAACTCCGTCCCCCAGCAGCCCATCTCTCACCGTGGTACAACCACACCGTCAATCTACGACTGCGCCCCTATTCTTTCCAAGACGCCCAAATCCTGACTGCACTCCTACCGTTGGGCGGTGGCCCCACACCCACTGCCTGGACGGACGTCCTGGAACTGACCGGGCGTCATCCTGCGCTCCTTCAGCGTACGTGCGACTTGCTCGCGCGCACTCTGGCACGGCCGGGACCGTTCGACCGCATTGCATTTCAACGGGAGTTGTTGGGCGCTCTCGAATCGCTCCTCATCCGGTTGTGGGGCGCGACATCGGAAGTGGAACGCATGCTGCTGATGCTCATCGCACTCGAGGGCCTGGGGGGACGTCTTGCGGGTCGGAGGCGGTACGATCTTGGAGACATTGAAGCGGTGTTCAGTCGTCACGACCGGGACCTCTGGGAACTCGAGAATCAGGGGCTGATTGAACGAGTAGCAGGTCCGGGACGGCAGCAATACCGGTTCGCTTCCTCCATTCTGGAGTGGTGGGTGATTCAGGAGATTGAATCTCTTCCGGATGAAGCCGCTCTCGCTTCCAGAGAGCAAGTCTTTGCGCAGCGGATCAGCCGGCGGCAGGTGCAGAAGATCCATGATGTACTGTTGCAGGTATGGAAGAACAAGGACACAATCAGGGCGGCGGGCGAGTGGCTTGGCAAACTCCTCTCCGGGTTCCAGCCCTGAGATCGCGGCGCCGCTGTTCGAGAACCACGCCCGCCACTCGCGGACATTCACCGCCGCCGAGTTGCTGCGGCCCCAGGACCCGGACGGGGCCCCCTGGGCCGTGCTGGCCGACTACGGCGCGGCCACCCCGGAGGAGGTGGTGCGCCGCACACGCCAGGTGATCGAACGCCACCCGGACGAAACCGAGAAACGGAAACTGCTCGCGGTGACGCAGGCGCTGCTCCGGGTACGGTACAATGACCCGGGACTGCTGGGCCTGTTGGGGGGAAGACAAATGATGCTCGAAAGTCCGCTGATCGCGGAACTGGCTGAAGAATGGCACGGCGCCGAGTTGCGCCGGCAGGTTTCCGACGCGCGCGCCGAAGCAACAGTGGAAACGAAAGCCGACGACGTACTGCGCATCCTGCGCGTGCGGTTCCAGCAGGTGCAGACCGACGTTGAGGAAGCCCTGTACGCGGAACGGGATCTGGATCGGCTGAACCTGTTGATGGACGCGGCGGCGGTCTGCCCGAACATGGCGGAGTTCCGCGCCCGGCTCTGGCCGAACTGAGGGGCGGCCGGGCTGCCCCTCAGTCCATCATCCTCAGAGTCCGGGTCATCCGCCTGTGGAGCCATTCCGGTCACGGCGCGGTCGGTCAACCAACGTAACCGCACACTCCCATACGCGGCGAGTTCACTACAGGCAACAGCATTTCTTCGGTGCAGGGGTGTTCTCCGGAGCATTTCTCGCAGAGAAAACCCGATCCTTCCCAGATACACGTAGTACAGACCGCCGTGGCCGGCGCCCCGCACGCCACACACGTCCATTCCGGCGCCTCGTTGCGCGCGAGCAGCACCACAGGAGCCTCGCCGCTGCGGAACGGGTGATTTTCCCGGACGCGGATGTACAGCCGCGTCGTGCTTCCGAAATCGTAATCGTACTCGAGCGCGGCGCCGGGCTGGAGCACCCGACCGACCGGTACGTCCATGGAGCCATCGTTCCAGTCCGGATCGGGACTGCTGGCGTACGACATTCTGCCGGCCCGGAACTCGCTCAGGTGCCCGCAGCATTCCAGCCAGGTGTCGCGCACGAACACGTCCAGGTCCGCAAGAATGGCCGAGTTGGCTACCTCCAGATGCATCCAGTAGCGGCGGTCGTCGCGCGATTCCACTGAGATGTGGACGGAGCCTTTCCGCCCTGGGAGGTGCGCCGCCTGACGGGCAGGACACGTTTCCAGATGCCGGACGATGGCGCCCTTCGAAAACGAGCGCAGGCAGAACGCGCACGCGCCGCGCGTGCTGAGCCGCCGCTTTGCCGGCGGCTGCGGGGCCTCAGGCGTCGGATCACTCATCCGTGCATTCTCCCGCACCCGGAAGCTGCTTCCGGCGCACCCGGCCACGCTCGAACCCGATGGGCTCCGGGATCGCGTCGGTCAGGATCTTCCAACTGGCGCCCGTCTCCCGCAGTGCGCGAAAGTCCTTCGCGGCGTAGGCGATGGCCAGGTCCGGAGTATCCACCACGCGGGCGCCTTCGTGGCGGGAGGTCATCGCGGCTTCCAGCATTCCGGTCGCGAGAAGGGTGCGCTCGACGGGGTACGGTGCTTCCCGGTTGCGGAAGTGCGCCTGGATGGCGTGGGAGAGCGCCTTGAAGAGGCACCGGTTGTCCCAGGGGCCGACGTTGAAGCTCGTGGCGCGGGGCGTCTTCTCCCCCTTGAGGCGGCAGCCGAAACTCCAACGGATGTCGGTCCGGTTGAAACGGAGCACGGCGCCGCGCGTACCGTCGCGGTACTCGGCGAGAATCCCCCAGGGCGCCGCGGGTGTCTGGGCGGCCTCACGCGGCAGAGAGCGCAGTGCGGGCCGATCCCTGCCCAGGTCGGCCTCGCGCGCCGCTTCGGCGATCGCTTCCGACCATCGCCCCTCGTCCGCCGCTTTCCAGAGCGCGTCACCGGAGAGGAACTGGATCCGGGCCACTCCCGCCTCCCCTCCTTTGCGCGCCTCCATGAAGGACTGGAGCACCTCCAGCGCGTGAAAATCGTAGACCTCGAACGGGCCGCCGTGAATCGAAATCGCCTCTTCGATTTCGGCGCCGGGCGGGAGGTCGAGGGGAGGGCGACGCTCGGCGAGGGGTACGGAACTCCCCGCCATCAGGGGGATCTTCATCGCGCGCGCGGTCGCGTACATCTCCTGCGCCCAGTCCCACCGGTAGGAGAGGTGCTTGTCCGAGAAGACCGGCACGACCTGTCCGGTTTCGCGGAATACCTCCACGATCGCGTCGAAGAACCGCTTGCGGGGATACTCTTTCTGTCCGCGCTCGTTGGTAGGGTATTCTCCATGCTCGGCGATGGAAAGCACGCCATCCACTGCGAGGCGGTTTCCCCCGAGACAGAGCGCCTCCCGCACACTGCCGCAGGTGCGCACTCCGTACTCGGCGGCCATAGCGGCGGCAAGGTCCTGAGGCGGGTGCTGGTCCTGCCAGAAACTCACCACATCCATCCCGGCTTCGGTCCAACGGCCGTTGAAGAGATACGGCTCCAGGAAGTTTTCCAGGATCACATGGGCGTGGCTGCGGTGGCGGCACTCGGTGAAGATCGCGGCGATTTTCAGCCGCCGGTTGGGTTCGGGAGCAGGCATGGCACTCATGGGAAAGGACGCGGCCAGCGTGCAGCCGGCTGCGCCGTGAAGAAGCGAACGTCGGGTGAGCATTCCACTCCTTCCTCTTTCCCGGCCTATGTCTCCTCTCTTACTTTCCTCATCCCGCCGGCGCCGCGCGCCGCCCGACGGCGGACGCCACATGCCGCAGGTTCTCGTCCAACTCCGCGCGCGAGCGCATGCCGATGGTCACCGCATCCACGCAGCCCTGCTCGAACACAAAGCGGATGGCGGCGCCCGGATCGCGGGACAGATCCCCCGCTCCCAGCACCTTCATCCCGTAGACCCCCGCCCCGCGAGACCGGAACTGGTGCAGCACCTCCACCACTTCCGGCCACGAGGCATCCATGTGGACATTGGCGTGGTTCAGCCGAGCGAGGACGACGTCCACCCAGGGCTCGTCGGCGGCCCGCTGAAAGGCGCCGAAGTTGTGGCAACTGACTCCGAGCGCCCGGATTCGGCCCTTCTCCTTCGCGCGGGTCAGGACCTCCATCACCGGCGCCATCTTCACCGGCCACTCCGGGTCGGTCATGCAGTGGAGCAGCACGATGTCCAGAGTGTCCACCCCCAGTTCGCGCCGGAAGCGCTCCAGGTCTTTCTCCGCGTCCTTTGCGGTCTTCGCCACCGTTTTGGTGGTGAAGACCACCTTGTCGCGTCCGACCCGGCGGATCGCATCTCGCACATGCGGGTGCGACCCGTACTGATCCGCCGCGTCCCAGAACGTGACGCCCTTGCCGTGGGCTTCCACCAACAGGTCCACAAACGCCTGCTGGCCCAGCCCGGTCTGGGCCGACCGTCCGCCCCATCCGTTGGTGCCTGTGCCGAAGCAGAGCGAGGAGACTTTCAGCCCGGTGCGGCCAAGGGTTGCAGGAGCGAACATGGTAGGTGAGCTTCTCCGACCAGGAATGGATGGGGCTACAATCCCACCCGGCAGTCCACTTCCTCGGCCAGCGCCGCGAGGAAATCACGCGGTGTGGCAAGGCCGCCCCCGCCCGGGTACAGGATTCTCCGGTCCGTCATTTGCTTCCACGCCGCCGGGGCCAGTTCCTCTGCGGGACGACCTTGCCGATCACTCTGCGGCGTCTTGATCCAGCGTGGCGAGGCGAGGTGGGGCACGCAGCCTCGCCTCAGGGGCGCCTCCGACTCCCGCAGAGCCCGTTCCCAGGGACCTGCGGGCGGCGCTCCTCGGGCGCCCGTGGGAGTGAGAGCGCAACGCAGCGAACTCTGAATGGAGGGCTGTTCATCGCTGGGGGGGCGCAGTCAAGCGAGATTCAGCCCGCAACACCACTCGCCGCGCAGCAGCCGGGCGTCCCCCCGAACCGTGGCCGCCGGCATCGCAGGGCCCCGGGGGACGGGCCGCGGTTCTCTGCTGCCGCCTGGTTACGTCGGGCGCAGAATGAGGCCGGATCGTGCCGGTACGGAGAGGCGCACCGCGCCGTCGGCCACCCCGAAACGGACGTGTGGGGACAGTTCGTCCGTCAGTTCCGCTCCGTCGTGGAGGACGGCGCGGGCCCGGGTGGGGAGGCGGGGGTTGGCGTGGAGAGGCAGCAGGAACTCGGCGCGCGCGTCCGCCGGATTCAGGACCACGATGCGCACATCGTCGAGGAAGGCCCGGCAGAACACGAACAGGGTGCGGGTTACGAAGAGGGTCGTGGAAAGGCCGTAGCGGAGGGCCGGACTGCGCCGCCGGGTGTAAATGAGGGACTGAGCGTGCCGGCGCATGACGACGGCGCGGCAGGTGGCGGGGTCGGCGGGATCGGGGACGTTTACGCGCTCCCACGGCATGTCGCGGCGGTTG
>SYMT01000463.1 GCA_005805375.1 Actinomycetota bacterium | reverse complement strand
TTTCGGGTCCTTTCGGGTTATTTCAGCCGATTTCACCTCTTTTTTTCCGACTGAGAAGGAGAAATCCGGGGACATGGCGAAAGAGGGTGCGGAAGGTTCAGGCGGAAAACGCTCTCCGGGTGCACCCGCCGCTTTCGGGCTGCTGGCGAGACTCCTCGTGGGCGGAGCGCCTATCCTGACGTGATGCCTTCGCGTTCGAACCCGATGAATGCCGTTGCAAGCACTGAAACTGATCCCCTTTTCACACAAACTCTTGGCAGAGAGTAGAGTATGAACGGTCTGGCACTCAATGGAGTTCTTCTGATTCTCGTCGTAATGGCGCCCGTGGTGGCGCAACCTGCGCCCACGGCACCCGTCCACGATGTGAGAAACCTGCATCCAGCGCTTACCTGGTCACCGGAGCAGTATCGACAGTGGCAGGAAGCAGGGCTGAAGGCCGCGAAGAACGGCACGAAACGTGACAAGCTAGCAAAGAAGTGGCAGCAGGATGCTAAGTGGCCCGGTGGGCGGCAAGGTCGCGCCTCTGCGAGGGTGTGGTGTTTAGGGCTTGATGGAGGCCTAGTTACCATCGGTACCTTCGATGCTGAGCGACTATACCAGAAGGCCAACCTACCGGAGAGTGGGTATGTCCACACTCTCACGTTCGAGGTATCCATCATTTCCACCCCAAAGATCGGCGTCAGCAGTGGAGAAGCCTTTCTAGGTGGGCTTACTGGCACGACACCGCAATCCCGGGTGCGACGCCAAGCAGTTGCAGGGGAAGTGCGAGCGCTGCGATTCTTCGTCGAGACGGATACTGGCGACAGGTTTCCGGTCGAGACCGAGAGTCGTAGCGACGAGTCTGGTACCGTCACGTACGGCGGTGTGGCTACCTTCCGAGCACAAGATCGGCTGAATGCAACCGGAAACGGAACTGCCACGGTGGTTGGTCCAGGGGGAAGTGCGTATGCACAAGGCTCTTGGAACGCTTCAGGTACCTTTAGCCGTACGGAGTACGTCCCGTACTCCAACGCTACCCCGTACTATAAAGCGCACTATCGCGTTCTCTTCCCACTCTTCGACGCTCTGGGTAAGCCAATAGTTGGCCCTAACGTAAAAGAGCTAACACTGCGGTTTGTCACAGAGGAGAGCGAGGCAACCGTCAAGTACAAGCTGGTCACCCCAAAAAAGTAGTCGTCGCTTCCGCGCTGCCTGGCCGCGCAAACCTGGAAGGACCCGCGGCTTGCCGGGGGTCCCTCTATCCCTCGGCCAAGTCCCGGTGGCACTGCCCTACCAGAATACCTGCATGGGGGCACACTACCTGCGGTTGCTTCACATCGATTGCCATGCCTTTGAGCAAGTTCTTGCGACCGCTCTGATTGGCTCGCCCCCGGTCGGCCACTCGGGGTCGGGAGTACTGCGACTTCCCCGATTGAGGGATGCCTGAGCGTTGCATGTGAAGAGGCAGCTTCCATGGTTAAGCACCGGGCGCCTGCGAAAGTCGGTGACGCTCGTTTAGGCCGAATACCGTTCAGTTAACGTTCTCGGGTCCCGAGGAGGTCGGCAGTGCCGGGGGCTGAAGCCGCCGTCGGCCGCCGGGCTGCGAGGCGTTACTGGAGCGGAATCCCCAGGCGTCGGCGGGATGTTTGCGTTCGAACCTATTGAATGCCGTTGCAGGCATTGAAACTTGGGTGCCGCCGTTGACGGACCCGGCACGGGGCATCTCGTTCGAACCCACTGAATGCTGTTACTGGCTATTGAAACTGTCGCCGTCGAACGTGCTGTCGAGGTGCGGGTTGTCCCGCTCGAACCTCATGAATGCCGTTGCAGGCATTGAAACGATACGCCGGATGAACCGCAAGGTCGTAGGAGGATCCTCCATGCTGGTTCGGTGTCCAGCCTGCCGAGCACGCGTCTCGCGTGAAGCACAGAACTGCCCCAAGTGCGGGCACCCAGTCGCAGACCACTTCAAGCTGAAGAGCCTGGAGTCCGAGGCAGGCCATGATTCTCCGGGCCGTGCCATCGTTGGAACCCTGCAGGA
Source organism: Actinomycetota bacterium (assembly GCA_005805375.1). Lineage (GTDB taxonomy): Bacteria > Armatimonadota > SYMT01 > SYMT01 > SYMT01 > SYMT01. The sequence continues at coordinate 10,182 of SYMT01000463.1, read as the reverse complement.
CATTTCAGATCCGGGCGGAGATTCGCCGCGCCGGGCCAGGGACATTCCAGGTAGTACGGCCGCCGCATTGGTTCTACTGTTGGTTATGGGATTGGAGGGGTGGGCAGCGCTGCTGTCGGCCACGCCTTCGCAGCCAGCCAGAATGCCCGCGAGTGTCAACATTTTCAACGTGGTCCTGGCGCTCGGGCTGCTGCTCGGAAAGCCCTGGTTTCGAGGATTCGGCCTCTTTCGTGCGCTGCTTGGTGCAGTGATAGGCCCCCTTCTGGTAGTGGCTAATACGACCCCGGGCACAGAGTTCACTCCCTCGGTGATGGCGATCCGCATCGCCTCCCAGATCGTGTTTAGTCTCGGCCTGGGCTTGTTGCTATGGGATCCCCCTTCCCCGGGCCGTCTCCGCGCGGGACACATACTGTGCGGCGTACTGCTCGTCTGTGAGACGGGCCTGTGCCTTGCGATGGCGACAGGAGGCGTCGACAGGTGGATCCGCCCGCTGGCAACGCGTGATCGGATCAGTCAGGCATTCGGCGATACCCAGAGTCCTGCCGTTCAGGATACAGTCGCCTCGCCCTCCGGAGAGGTAGGGGACGGACACGCGCCGCTTTCGGAAGTCCGGGAGGCGCTCGCCTCCTGGCATCGTGCAATCGTAGCTGGGGATCTCGACGGTGACATGGCCCACTATGCCCCCTCTGTGAATTACTTTACAAAGGGAATTGTGAGCCGCGACCGCATTCGCCAGGACCGATCGCGTTTTTACTCCGGGACGGATAGAGAGATTTCCTGGAGTGACCCCAGCATCGAATGGAGAGCACCGATTGTTGCGGTTATCGAGGAGGTCGAGTTTTCAATGCGGAGAAGGCGACGGTACGCCGCCCGGGTTCGGGTGGAGCTCCTCTGGGAAAGACGAGGAGACGAGTGGAAGATTGTGTCCCAACAGGAGTTGGAAGTGATTTGGACTCGAAGGGGCGCATTGAACGACCATCCACCCCTGTCGGACCCTGGCGCCGCAGACCGAGATCTGCTACAAGTGCCGGAAGTCGCAAATACTCACACCAATCGAAGGAATGATGCTCACGAACGCCCGGGCGAACCGGTGGGAGATCCCCCGCTGGCACCTCTTCCGCATCCCGTGGACGTGGAGGTCAGCGGAGGGCATTGGATTGACTCCGTGTCCGGCAATGGCAAGATCATCGAACTGGAAGACGGATCCATCTGGGAAGTGTGCCCCATAGATCAGGTCACCACGGTACTGTGGCTTACTGCGAGCGATATCGTGGTACTTGAAGGTTCGAATGCCCATTTCCCCTATAAGTTAGTCAATAAAGACGACGGGGAAACGGCAGAAGCACGCGTGCTTCGCGGGCCAGGGCGTTGATGGCAGGTTGTGGCAGGTGATCGGGGAGCATCCCGATGCGTTGGTACAACCTGTCCGGCGCGAGGACTGACGCACAGCACGATGGGCCGCGTCGGCCGATCTGTCCACCGAAAGGCGGAGTGTAACCCTGAGGCCGGCGCTCCCGTTCCATGAGCAGCCCCATCCGCGGGGCAATGTTGCCCGAAGGGAGCCTGCCATGTCCGCCGGTCCGGAACTTTTCCAGCAGATTCGCGTCGCGTCGCCCTGTGACGCACCCTGGGACGAGATGACCGGGGACGATCGGGTGCGTTTCTGTGCCCACTGCCGGATGCATGTCTACAACCTGGCGGCGTTCACTCGCCCGGAGATTGAGACGCTGGCGCGCGACACCGGCGGGCAGTTCTGCGGGCGACTCTTCCGGCGGCGGGACGGCACCCTGCTGACGGCAAATTGTCCGGTTGGCCACGCCCGGCTGCGGCGCGACCTCCTCACATCCGTGGGGGTGCTCGCGCTGCTGGTCGGCGCCGTTTCCACGGCGGCTGCGGCGGTGGCGCCGGGGCTCTCCCGCTGGCGGGAATGGTCCCTCTGGGATCGGGAGCCGTTCTACGCGTACGCCCTCCGGTGGGGCATCCGCGACGGGGCAATCGCCGGCAGGATCGTGATCCCTTCGCCCTCGCCCTTCGGATCGTAGGCCCGTCGTCGTCTTCGACTGATGCGGGCCATTGTGCGAGGACGAGGAGGAGCCCCTGCGGGCATATGCGCTAACTTGGATCGGCAAAGCCGGCCAGCCGGGCATCAAGGAAGAGGGGGACGCATATGGGTACGGGGGCGGGTGGTTCCGGGGCCCGTGGGCGACCATTCCGGGCCGGGTCCAGGGTTACACTCTTTGGGCCGGGTATCAGCCGGCGCCGAAGAGGAGTGCACCGAGCGCGCGGCGCACGCTATTTGCTGGATGATGTGCTCGCCCTCCGCGCCAGGGCCGCCTGCGTCCGGGAGGACGCCCTCCCCAGCGAGGTGATTTCAATCCCTCGCGCGCCGGCATCGCCGGTCCACGGGGCGCGCGACTGTCAGGTGGACCACTTACTGACGCGCGTGGCTCGGGTACGGGGGCGCACATGGCCCTCACGGGTGGAGGTCGGCGGGACGGCGGCGCTCCCGGGAGGGGCTTGTTGTCGTCGCCGTCGAATGGGACGGACGGGACGGGTCGGAGCGATGTGGGATGATTCGAGGCGAGCGCCACAACTTGGGGCGCTCGCCGCCGCCCAGGTGACGGGACGGGTCGGAGCGATGTGGGGTGATTCGAGGACGACGCGTCGGCTCACCCTACACCCCACACCCTACAGGCGCCGCACCCGCCGGCGATAGTCGTCGTAGGCCAGTTCGAACACCTCGCGGGAGGCGTCGGCGCCGATGAAGCAGGCGTGCGTCAACACATGGGGCGGCTGCCCGGCCTCCGTAAGGAGGCGGGCCACCTCGCACTTCACCATGTTGATGATCACGGTGTTCCCAATGGTGGAACCGGGCCCGACCGGATACGTCAGATCCGGTACCGACACCATCGCGTCGCCCGGCACGGCGCAGTTGTCCAGCACAAGGTCCGCGATTTCCGGCAGCTTGCGCCCACTGCTGTGTCCGGGCGCCGAGACCTCCGAATGGGCGGCGCTGACCAGGGCAATCACCGGCAACCCCAGCCGCTTCGCTTCGAGGGCCACATCCACCACCAGCGCACCCGTCCCGCTGCTGGAAATGACCCACATCAGGTCGTGCGGCCCGAAGTCGAAGTTGCGCAGGATCACCTGGCCGAGGCCCTCCGTGCGCTCGATAAACATCGCCTGGCGCTGCCCGTTCGCACCCACTACCGCGTTGTGGTAGGTCACCGACAGCTCGACGATGGGATGAAACCCGGGGAAACTCCCGTAGCGGGGAAACATCTCCTCGACCGCCATCCGCGAATGGCCGCTGCCGAACATGTGGACCAGCCCGCCGCGCGCAATCGCCTCGCCGCACCGGCGCGCGCATTCCTGCACGGCTTCCTGCTGTGTGGCTGCGATGCGATCCAGAATGGCGCGGGCAGCCTCGAGGTAGGCAGGCGCAGGGGACAGGCACGGCTCAGGCTGCACGTGAGAGGTGGTGGGGTCGTCCATTTCGTTGCGAGTCGCGTCGAGTTTCCGGGGCACGGCCCCATTGGGGAGAGGGCAGCGGCGGCGAATCCGTGTGCGGCTGCGTCAGCCTTTCCGGATGTGCTGGATTGTCTCGTGCAGTCGCCGGCGGCGCTCCTCTGCGGCATGGGAGATCAGAAACCGCGCGTGCGGCACATCCATCAGGTTGCGCAGGAACGCGCGCCCGGCCAGTTCCAGCGTGTCCACCGCTGTCAGCGCCCGCACCGTGGCGGTGCGCCGCTCCTCGCACAGTAGCGCGATCTCCCCGAAGAAAAAGCCGGGCCCAAACTGTCCCAGCACGTGTGCGGTGTCTCCGTCCGAGCGGGTCACTTCGACCTGACCTGCAGTAACGACATAAAAGTGTGTGGCAGTATCGCCCTGCCGCACGATTTCCGCGTTCGCCTGAAACGACCGCTCCCGGCAAAGGCGGGAAAGCACCACGAGCGTGTCCAGAGACGGCTCGCCGCCGATGATGCCCGACCACCACCGGCGGGTGCGGTACAGGTGCTGCAGGGTCCCCCGCAATCCCGTCGCCGTCAGCAGGGACTGATACAGCGGCTCCGGGATGGAGAGCACGCGGGTCCAGGTAGCGGTGGAGCGCAGTTCCAGGGTGCGGCAGGCGGGCAGCAGGGAGTGGTGGAACATGTCGCCTCGCTCCAGCCGAAACGTCTCTTCCCCGTCCTGGCGCACCGCCAGCGATCCGGACAACACGACGATCGCGCCGGGCTGCACCGGGGCCGGTTCCTCCGGGGGATCCACCACATCGCCGCCGTAGAGCAGCGCCAGCAGCCATTGCTCCGGCACGTCTTTGAGCAGCGGGGAACCAAAGAGCGCAGTGGCCTGCTCCGGCGTCCGCGGGGTCCGAGGCACGAGTGTCAGCCCCTTGCCCGGCTCCGCCGGTGTGAGATACGGACGCGCGTACTCCGGAATGTGCGTGACCAGCGTGATCTGGCTCGGGTGCTGTTCAGCCAGCGCGCGCACCTCATCCGGGTCAGGGTGGATCGGCCCGCCCCCGGCGTCGGCCACCACCACATCGGCGCTGCTGTACGACTCCTGTACGAACCGGGCCCGCCGCGGCGAAATGACGCGCCGCTCGACGAACGGGTCGAGCTGCCTGCCCCAGATGGTATCGCCCGGCAGGCAGATCGTCTTTTCCTCCATCCGGAATTCCACGCCGAGCGTCGGAATGGTGTGCACACTGTACCAGGTGCGAATCTCGGCGCCGTACCAGTTCAAGGGAGGGCTGAACTCATCCAGTCCCGGATGCAGCGGCACCCAATTCACCAGCCGCCGCACGTCCGCCGGGGCAATCCCCAGCACCGCCGCCAGCCGGGTGGTCAGGCTCGCCATGATGGGCGGGCTGGTCAATACGGTCACCTTGCGACGGTTTACCAGTTGCCCCACGATGTTGGCGTGGTCTTCGTGCGCGTGGGTGATCAGATACCCCAGGACGTGGTGGTCCTCCACCCCCAGACGCGCCAGATGCTCCTCCAGATAAGGAGTACCGTCCACAATCAGCGGCTGACCGTTGATCCAGATGATGAACGCCGAACTCCACTCGGACCCGGTGAACCCGCTGGCGCTGCCGATCACCTGCAGCCCGAGGCGCGGTCCGATCACCGGCTCCTCGACATCGGCGAAAAAGAGCGGCAGCGTCGCGCGCCGCTGCGCCCGGCGGGGCATCTGCATCGATTCGCCGCAGCACTCGACCCGGACGGCGTCCGTTCCCACCTGCTGGATCACCAGATCACCGGGCAGCTCGACCCGCCCCTGCTCAAACGCGACCACCCGGGTAAGGCGCTCGAGCGGCGCTTCCGCCACGCCGCCGGAAACGGCAAACATCTCCCGCAGCAACTGCTTGCGATGCGAAGCCGGGGTGCGATGCGCGGCCATCCACTCGTCCGACGGGCCCCGGAGGATGTCCAGAACGAGGCTCTCAATCCGTTCCTTCTGGCCGGGGTCGCACACCAGATAGTAGGGCACGCCATCCCGGGCCCCACCCATGCGGAAGAGGTGATTGAAGATCAGGAACTCGAAGCTTGCCTGGTTGATGCCGTTGGCGTACAGCGGGTCCGGCGGCAACACGGTGACCGCCGGCTCCGGGTACTCCCAGAGCAGAAGCACCTTCAACGCCTCCGGCGGCGCGCCCACCATCAGCGCTCTCCCATCCGGCAGAGGCGCCAGGTAGGTGTCTTCCAGGACCCGAATTGCTTCCATTACCGCTCCGGTCGCCGATCCCACGACAGCCGCGCAATCGTACGGCCATCGGACTGTCTTCAAGGGCTTGACCTCAACCCTTCAGATTCTCGGTCCATTCCTGAAAGAGTAGCGCACAGGATCCGCTTCACGGTGTGAAATACGTCACCGATGGCCCTCTTCCCTTCCACAGTCCCCGCTCCCCGGCGCCTCCGCCGGCGCCGACCTGTGAATTGCGCGACCGCGGCCGTCGCACCCGACCGGGCGGGACGGCCGCGAGCCCTGAGGTTCTGAGCGTCATGGCAGTATACCCGGCCCGGTCGTCCCAACCGCTCCCGTGAAGATCGTGAGATAATTGCCCGAGGGCATTTGCGGGTCGGTTCTCAGTCGGGCGCCCGCGTCGCGTCGGCAATCGCGATAGGGAAATAGGCCCAGGGAGCAGTTCAGGATGGCAGTTCAACTCGGAATCAATGGCTTTGGCCGGATTGGGCGTATCACCCTCCGGGCAATACTGGAGCGGTACGCGGATACCGTTGAGGTCGTAGCGATCAACGACCTCGTGGATCCGGCCATGAACGCGCACCTGCTGAAATATGACAGCAACTACGGCGCCTTCGGCGGCACGGTAGAAGTCGTCGAGGGCGGTCTCTGCGTCAACGGGCGGAGTGTGCGTGTGTTTGCGGAGAAGGATCCGGCGAAGATCCCCTGGGGTGACCTGGGCGTGGACGTGGTGCTCGAATCCACCGGCGTGTTCACCGACGGCACGAAGGCGCGTGCGCACCTGGAAGCCGGCGCCAAGAAGGTGATCATCAGCGCCCCCGCGACCAACGAGGACATTACCGTCGTCATGGGCGTGAATCACACGAACTACAAACCGTCCGAGCACCATGTGATTTCCAATGCGTCCTGCACGACCAACTGCCTGGCGCCCGTAGCGAAGGTTCTGCTGGATGCCTTCGGCATCGAAAAAGGCATGATGACCACGGTCCACGCTGCTACGAATGATCAGCGGATCGCCGATCAGGCGCACAAGGATCGGCGCCGGGCGCGCGCCACGCCGGACAACATCATTCCCACCTCCACCGGAGCAGCCCGCGCGATTTCGCTGGTCATTCCGGAATTGAAGGGCAAGATGCACGGGACCGCCTTCCGGGTGCCCACCAAGACCGTGTCGGTGGTGGACCTGACGGTGCTGCTCGGACGCGATGCCTCGGCGCAGGAGATCAACAATGCGCTCCAGGCGGCCGCCGAGGGCCCGCTGAAGGGCGTGCTCGGCTTCACGATGGAAGAGCTGACGAGCATTGACTTCAAGGGCAACGAACTCTCCTCGATTGTGGATGGTGACTCCACGCTGGCGGTAGGCGGCAACCTGGCGAAGGTCATCGCGTGGTACGACAACGAGTACGGATATAGCTGTCGGGTGGCCGATCTGGCCAACTTCCTGGCGGTACAGGGTCTCTAGGCCCGCACCAGAGGAGCAGCACCGTGCGAACCCTCGATCAATGCGCCATCCGGAGCCAGCGCGTTCTCGTGCGCGTGGACTTGAACGTCCCGCAGGATGACGCCGGCGTCATCACGGACGACACGCGAATCCGGGCGGCGCTCCCCACACTGCGCTTCCTGCTGGAGCGCGGTAGCCGGGTCGCTTTGATGAGCCATCTGGGCCGCCCCAAGGGGGCGGATGCACGCTGGACGCTGCTCCCGGTGGCCGTCCGGCTCTCCGAGTTGCTCGGCAGCACGGTGGCGCTGGCCGCAGACTGTGTGGGACCCGCAGCCGAAGCGGCGGTGGCGACACTGGCGCCGGGACAGGCGGTGCTGCTGGAGAATGTGCGCTTCCACCGTGAGGAAGAGAAGAACGACCCCGCATTTGCGGCCCAACTCGCCCGGCTGGGCGACCTGTACGTGAACGATGCCTTCGGTACGGCGCACCGGGCGCACGCCAGCACCGAAGGGGTCGCGCGGCTCCTGCCGAATGCCGCCGGTTTTCTCCTCCAGAAGGAAATCGAGGAACTCGGAGCGGTGCTGCACCACCCCGAACGGCCGTTTGCGGCCATCCTGGGGGGCGCGAAAGTGGCCGACAAGATCGGCGTCATTGACAACCTGCTGCCCCGGGTGGACATGGTGCTGATCGGCGGCGGGATGGCCTATACGTTCCTGAAGGCGCAGGGACGGGAGATCGGGCGCAGCCTGCTGGACACCGAGCATCTGGAGGCAGCGAAGCGCACGCTGGCTGCCGCCGCCGCCGCTGGAAAGCGTCTGCTGCTGCCCGTGGATGTGGTGGTCACGGATGACTTCAAGGCTCCGACTGTGGTGGAGACCGTCTCCGTGGACGGGATTGCCCCCGATCGGATGGGAGTGGACATTGGGCCCGCGACCATCCGCCTCTTCTGTGATGCCCTGGGCGACGCACGCACGGTGGTGTGGAATGGCCCGATGGGGGTGTTTGAGCGGCCGGAGTTTGCCGCAGGCACACGGGCCATTGCCGAAGCTCTGGCCGGGATCACCGATAGGGGCGCCAACACGATCATCGGCGGGGGCGACAGCGCCGCCGCAGTGGAACAAGTGGGTCTGTCCGACCGCATTGCGCACATCTCGACCGGCGGCGGGGCCAGCCTGGAATTCCTGGAAGGCCGGATACTCCCCGGTGTGGCGGCACTCGGTTAGGGCGGGCCTCTGCCTCCTACTCTGCGGTGCGGTGGCGGGCCCCGCGGCGGCGCATCCGCTCGACGAGACGGTCGTCTACCACTACCTCTGGTTGGAAGCGCGGCCCGGGGAGGTCGCTCTCCAACATGCGACTGTTGTCGGCGGCCGGCTCGCCCCCGATGCGTGGAAGGAAATGGATGGGGACGGCGACGGGAAGCTGAGCCCGGCCGAGCAGAAGCGGGATGCAGAACAACGTCTGGGAGCCATCTCCCTGCGAGTGGCCGGCAGGCCCACGCGTTGGAAACTGGCCGAACGGCAGTACCCGGCCCGCGCGGAATTCCTCTCCGGCGCCTTCCCCATTGTCACCCTCAAACTCGTGGCTCCGCTCCCGGCGATCCCGGCCGAGGGCCTCACCTTCGGCATTCGGGACGGCACCTATCCGAACTACACCGCGGTATTCCCCGCTCCGGCCGTCCGCCCCTTTCGGCTCATCGCCGGTGATCCCGAGATGACCGAGAACGGGCGCCAGGTGTTCATCACGCTACGACCCGGGACGGGAAACGCAGGAGCGACCACCTCACCGCCGGCAGGCGGTCCGACGGGACGAACAGATTCCGGAAGGCCGCCCCCGGAATCCGGCAAGCCCCCCAACTGGTTCCGGGATCTGGCGCCGCCGGATCCCGGCAAGCTGATGGGTGGCGGAGGCCGGATCCTCTACAGCCGTCCGGACGCCGCCGGGCCTCGCTCGTCCGGCACATCCCACGCCCCGGGTACACCCGGCGAGGCCCTGCCCCACAGCCTGATTGTGCTGCTGCTCGGGTTGGCACTGGGGTGCGGCGCGCGCCGCAAACAGCCCACTGCCGCACCTCCATCTCCTGCGGGCAGGATGCCCGCGCTTCCGGAAGGGCAGCAAGCGGGGCAAGCGGAGGAAGTGGATCCCCGACCCACCGCGCCTGTGCCTCCGCCCCCCGGCATCGTCTCCCGGATGTACGGCGCGATCCTGCAGGTGCTAAGCGACGCCTCCGGAGCGGTCGTGCTGGCGGCCGTGCTGCTGGTGGCCGCTCCGCGTCTCGAGTCGGAGCCGGCCCGGCACTCTCTCTGGCTGTTCGGGGCACTGGGGGTCATCGGGCTGGGATTCTGGCTCTTCTTGCAAGGAATCCTGCTCGCCGTCACGGTTCCCCCGCCGGCGCCGGCGCCTGCACGGACCGCCCCCGCTCACGGCCCACCCCAGGACTATCCCCTGGACGAAATCCTCTCTCCACCCGAGCCGATCGCCGCGATCGAATCCGCCACCCGCTGGCGGCCCAGGCCGGCCGATCCCCCCCCCGGCGCCGGCGAAGCCGTCGTCGTGGGAACGCTGGGAGGGCTGGCACTCGGCGGCGGCGCCATCGGCGGTCTGCTGACAGCGCTCGCACTCACCGGAGTGATCGCCGGCCTACTTGCAAAATGGCCGCGCAGCCCCCTTCGCCGTGTCGCACTCCCGGCCACTGCCGCCCTCGTGTTCTTCTGGGGGATTTGGCTGACGGTCCGAACTGTCATGAGGAGTTAGGGAACCCGGCGGAATCAATCATCCCAACCGGACGAGATTTCCCCGGGATCATCCCCCATCACACCCCCGCCCGGTACCCGAGCCACGCCGGGCGCCCCCTGGGCGTAGCAAGTGGACCCCGCTCCCGCCCACGCACCCCGTACCCGAGCCACGCCGGGGACTTGCCGCGAGCGACGCGCGCAACCGGAGGTGCGCGACTCCACATCGGCCAGCGATCGCCGGCGGTGCGTGCCCGATGCCGTACCCGAGCCACGCCGGGTGCCCCCTGGGCGTAGCAATGGCCC
>SYMT01000052.1 GCA_005805375.1 Actinomycetota bacterium | reverse complement strand
GCCACTGCCGCCGGCGCCGCAGCCGGGCGAGCCGGGGCGGACCGCGCGGGCGCAGCCGCTCCGGCCGCCGTGCGCGCCGGTTTGACCGGCGGGGGCGCAGAAAGCTCCCGGTTCATCACCCCCAGGGACGCTTTCACATTGGGCGGGTAGTGATAGATCGTGCCCACGCGGAGGTCCGTCTGCTTCAACCAGCCCTCCGTGACGAGTTCGCCCAGAGCGGTTCGAAGGGTGTCCGCCGGCGCGCGGCCTACGAACCGGCGGAATACTTCGACTCCTCCGGAAAGGGCTATGCGCTGACTCAGCTCGGTAATGATGGCTTGTTTGATCGCCTGAACGTCCACGGTCTCCCCTCCCGTCGCGTGCCGGACTCTGGAATTATAAGCAGGCGCCGCCGCAGAAGGCACGCGCCCGGCACCGGTCAGGCAGACGGTTCCGCCAGAATCTGCTGCAGGAGCCCCGCGAGGCGCGGAACACCGACCGTCGGGTCCTCCTGTTCCTCGAACTCGATGGACAGATAACCGCGGTAGCCGGCGGTTTCCATCACTTGTCGCACCCGCCGGTAGTCCACCGGGCCCCGCTCATCCCCAAAACGGCTGGTGACCTTCACGTGCGTCGTCACCGTGCGCGGCGCGAGTTGGGCAAACTCGGCGTATGGGTCCACGCGGAAGTTGCCGAAGTCGAGATTGATCCCAAACCAGGGGCTCTCGATCACGTCGAGGAATTTCTGCACCTGCACCGCGGTTGAGGTGACACCCCCGTGGTTTTCCAGGGCAACCACCACGCCCCGCTCGGCGGCGTAGGACACACACTCCTGCAGGCACGCCAGCGCCCATCCGTGTGCGGCCTCTTCGAGGGTGTCCACCGGGATCGGGCCGGCGAAGACCCGGATGCAGGGCGCACCCAGAACCACGCTGTGGTCAATCCACGCCTTCGTCATGGCGACGTTTTCGGCTCGCTTGGTGGCATCGGCCTGGGTGAAGTTGCTGCCGACAGCGGTGCCGAGAATGTGCATCCCGCGCAGGAAGCAATGGCGCTTCAGGTCGTGCAGATAGGCCGTGTGCGTGCTCGGAAAGTAGTACGACGTGAGTTCCACGCCATCCATGCCCATATCCGCGCACGCATCCACAAACTCCAACAGGCTCATCAGGCCCGGCTTCAGCAGGTCTCGATATGAGTAGGCCGCGCATCCCAATCGCATGTTGCTCCCCTGTTCCTTCGCTCACCGAATCCGACTCAACCAGCCAGTTGGACAAACGACGGTGAAACCCTTCTCCTGACGATCTCCGCACGCCGATCGTAGGACACTCCACCCTTCTGGGCTCGAGGCGACGCGGGGATTGACCATAATACGAGCAGGATCACTGGGAGGGTAGGGGACCATGAACTGGTTTGACGCCGGGTTCGGCGCAGTGCTGATCGCAGTCATTTGGAGCCAGGCCCGCGGAGAGCTTGGGAAGGCGCTCCTGGACACGCTGTCGACTGTTTTTGCCCTCCTACTGGCACACCAGGGCGAGGCTACCGTCGCGCAGTTACTACACTGGCAGGGACCGCACAGCACCGCCGGTTCGGCGCGTGCGTTCCTCCTGATCTTTCTCGGGCTCTGGACCGTGCTGATGCTGGCCGGGCGACTGATCCACAGCCAGACCAGATTTTCGCTGGATGAGGTGGACCGGGTCTTCTGCGCAGTCCTGGGCTTGGTGATGGCGGTGCTGCTCGCACATGTGGTGACCAGCACCGCCGCCCGGCTGGCCATCGAGCGTAACGACCGGATGCCACATTACTTGCGGGACTCCTGGATCGCAACCGAGTTCCGCAACTTCCGCACACCACGCATGCTGGTGCGCGCGCAGGCGGAAGCACAGGGTCGCACCGCGTCCCAGCACAACCGATAGGTCTCACTTCCCGGCGGGGACTCCCTGTCGCCCCCAAACTCACTCCGCGCTCACCCAGTCTCCTTCTTCCGATTCAGACATCGAGATCTTACGCTTGATCCGCATGAGCGCATTGTCAACGGACTTGGTATTACACCGCAGTTCAACGGCGATTTCGCGGTATGACTTCCCGATCTCGTAGGCCGCCAGGACACGCCACTCGAATTCGCTGAGCATCTGCTGCAGGACGGTGCGCAGGTGGCGGGTGGACTCCCCGTTCAGGAAAATCGCCTCGGGATCCGCATCTTCCCCCGAATGCAGCATCTCACTCATGCTCCATTCGCCCCCTTCATCGTCTCCGGATCCCTCCAGGGAGAGCGAGTTGTTGAGCAGAGCTTGTTTCTGCCGCGTCGCGGCCTTAATGGCAGTGATGATGTGCCGGTGGATACACACCTTGGCGAACGCCGGGAAGGACGTGGCCTTATCCTGGCGGTAGTCCACAATCGCCTGCCAGAGGCCGATCATGCCGACCTGGAGCAGATCCTCCCGCTCCGCGCCCACCAGAAAGTACGAGCGTACTTTGCTGCGCACCAGGTTGCGGTACTTGAAAAGGATGTGCTCGGCAGCGTCGCGCCGCCCGCGCTGCGCCATCATCACCACATCGCAATCCGCCAGGCGTTCAAACCGGGCATTGCGGGGCGCAGACGGCTGTTCGACTAGCCCGAGAAAGTCCCTCATTCCTGCTGCGGTCTCCCACCTGGACCACCGGTTGTCGGCGTCAGGATCCGCCCACTTCGGCCGGTCGCGAAGCGGGGATCGGAGGGCGGGGTGCGCCGGACGGCCCGGCGCCCGCCTCTCCACGAGCAGTGAACACACCGCCTCCTCTTCCCAGATCACGGGGAGAGTGACATCGTGTTGCGACAGAACCTGGGGCGCACGGATCCCGTGTTCTTTTTCGCTCGGGACCGCGGCCCCCAGCGTTTCTTGTTCGTTCGAAGATGAAAGCCGCCTGAACGAATCCGGCCGCACGACCGAACCCGCCCCGGTGGAGCGCCTCAAGTCTAAGATTCTCCACCGAAGCCCTCCGTTCCTGCTTCGGCCGGCGAGAATTCCGGAAAGTCTGCGGCGATCCACTCCGCACGCCGCACGAAACCCTTCCGGTCAAGGAGAGCCATGTTATAATCCCCCGGAAGCAAGGCCCGGAAAGAGTGCAGAGGAGTTTCTCTCCGATTGGCGGGTCACGGCAGGCTTCCAGCTTTAGTAAGGAGGATGTGGCGATGGCCACAGCTACGACACTCCCGGGTCTGGAAGAGCGAAAGAAGGAACAGGCGCCAAAGGAGTTTCCCTATCCCGGAATTCCGGCGATTTCGGATGGCTCCGGAACCGTAGTCTGGGTCGACTCCCACATCACCCAGGGCGGATGCGCGTACCCGATCACCTCTTCCAGTCGCATGGGGGAGATGTATCAGTACACCGTGGCCAACGGTCAGCGGAACCTCTGGGGTGAGCGCATCGTCTTTATCGAACCTGAGAGTGAGCACAGCGCCGCGACCGCCTGCGAGGGCTTCGCCGTGACCGGCGGGAGAGTGACGAACTTCACCTCCGGCCAGGGGCTCATCCTCATGAAGGAAGTGCTCTACACCATCTCGGGGAAACGCCTACCGGTCGTGTTTCACATCGGAGCGCGTGCCCTCACGTCGCAGGGTCTGAATGTCCACGCCGGGCATGACGACGTGATGGGTTGCGAGGACGTGGGATGGGGGATGGTTTTTGCCCGCAATGCGCAGGAGGCGGGGGATCTCGCGCTCATCTGCCGGCGCGTGGCGGAAGCCACCGAAACGCCCATCATGAACGTCCAGGACGGCTTCCTGACGACGCACACCATCGAGAGCGTGCGCTACATCGAGCCGGAACTGATGAAGCTGTTTGTCGGAAGCCCGCAGGAGAACATCCGGGCGCTTTTCGATCCGTACAATCCCCTCATGAGCGGCGTGGTGCAAAACCAGGACAGCTACATGAAGGGAAAAATCGCCCAGCGCTACTTCTACGATCCGGTGCTGGCCGAACTCCGCGACGCGATGGACCTCTTCTACCAGTACACCGGACGCCGTTACGAAGTGGCTGCGCCCTACCGGATGGAAGATGCCGAGTACGCTCTGGTCGGTATGGGCTCCTACATGGAGACCGCGCTTGCCACGGTGGACTACCTGCGTGATGTGCGTGGACTGCCGGTCGGGTGTGTGCACGCGACCTGTTTCCGCCCGTTCCCCAGCCACGAAATCGTCAAGGCGCTCCAGAATTGCCGCGCGGTCGCCGTCCTGGAGCGAATGGACAACCCGATGGCGCAGTCGAATCCGCTTACCCGCGAGATCAAGGCTGCGTTCGCGGATGCCTTCAACGGGGCGGAAGATTACCCTGCCATTGACCGCATCCCGCAGATCTACAGCGGCACCGGCGGATTGGGCAGTCGCGATGTGCGTCCGGGAGACTGGATCTCGATCGTCGAAAATATGATGCCCGGCGGCAAGCGGCAGCGCTTCTTCTCCGTCGGCATTGACCACCCTCTGGCGCTGCCGAAGACGGAAGATCCCGACCTGCGCCCGGCCGGCAGCTTCTCCATGCGCGGGCACTCGGTCGGCGGCTACGGCTCGGTCACCACCAACAAGGTCATCGCCGACTTCTGCGGCATGACCTTCGGCATCCAGGTGCAGGCCTACCCGAAGTACGGATCCGAAAAGAAGGGGCTTCCGACGACCTACTACCTCACAGTAGCGCCGGACACCATCCGGACCCATTGTGAACTGGAGGCCGTCGAGTTCATCCCGTGCAACGACGTGAATGCGTTCAAGCATGGGAATCCGCTCGGTGGGATCGCGGACGGCGGATCGGTCTTTGTCCAGAGTGACAAGACGGACCCGATGGACGTGTGGAACGCCCTTCCCGCCTGGGCCAAGCGAACCCTGCGGGCCAAGCACGCCCGTCTGCTGGCGCTCGACACGGTGAAGATCGCTCGCGAGTACGCACCGACGCCGGACCTCCAGATGCGCATGCAGGGGATTGTGCTCCTCGGCATCTTCCTCAAGATCATGCCGTTGCGCCAACAGCGGGAGATGACCGACGACCAGCTCTTCGAGCATGTCGAGCAGTCAATCCGAAAGGCCTGGGGACGCAAAGGGGAGCCGGTCGTGCAGGCCAACCTCAGTTGCGTGCTGCGCGGTTACAAAGAAGTGATCGAGGTTCCACGGTCCATCCTGGACCACGCTGAGATTGCCGACGATGGGCTGGGCTTGATGTCCATGGGCGGCGTGTAACAAGGAACATAGATGGAACTCCTGGAGAGACCGAGCAACAACTTCATTGATGTTCAGGACTTCATGGATCGGGTCGTGGGATCGTATAACCACGGCACGGCCGAGAAGGGCCTTCCCGCAGATATCTTCGTGGCCCGCAGCCTCATCCCTTCGGGGACGGCGGCGCTGCGCGACTTCAGCTACATCGCCCCCGAGATCCCCGAGTTCAACCCGGACAATTGCGTGGGCTGCATGGAGTGCGTCGTCGAGTGCCCCGACACGGCGATCCTAGCGAAAGCGCTGCCGGTCAGTACGCTCGAAGCCAACCTCGGCGGTCTGACGGGTGAGGGCGAACGGGAACGACAGGAAGGCAACTGGGCCAAGACCCGGAAGTACTACGACGTGCCGCAGCGCCAGAAGCAGGAACCGGCGATGTTCGGGATCTTCATTGACCCGACCAAGTGCAAGGGCTGCGCCGAGTGCGTCGAAGTGTGCGGCGACCACAACGCCCTGCGGATGATTACCAAGACTCCGCAGAACATGGCGCACTACCGGAAGAGCTTCACGTTCTACCGGAAGACCCCCGAAACGCCTGCGGCCTACATCCAGGAGAAGATCCTCGCGGACATGATGCTGGCAGAGCGCTCCAACCTGTACGTGGGTGGAGCGGGGTCCTGTGCAGGCTGCGGCGAAGGCACCGCCATCCGAATGCTCTGTGCCGCCACCGGCTTCCAGTACGGACCCGAGAACTTCGGGATGGTCGCTTCCACCGGCTGCAACACCGTCTACACGTCCACCTACCCGTTCAACCCCTACCTGATTCCCTGGACCAACTCCCTGTTCGAGAACGCCCCGGCGGACGCGATGGGGATCCGGGCCAGATGGAACGCGCAGGGCTGGGGGGACAAGCGACTGTGGGTGCTGGGCGGCGACGGCGCCATGCTCGACATCGGCTTCCAGTCGCTGTCCCGTATGCTGGCGTCCGGAATGGACATCAAAGTGCTTGTGCTGGACACGCAGGTCTATTCCAACACCGGCGGCCAGGCCTCCACCAGCACCTTCATGGCGCAGGAGACGAAATTCTCGTACCACGGCAAGGCCGAGGGTGGGAAATCCGAAGCCCGGAAGGAACTGGCGCAGATCGCAATGATGCACCCGAACACGTTCGTGGCTCAGACGACCTGCGCGCACATGAATCACTTCTACAGGGCGGTGATGCGGGCCAACGAGTTCCGCGGTCCGGCCGTCATCATCTGCTACACCACCTGCCAGCCGGAGCACGGTGTGGCGGACCACCTCGCCGGTTACCAGGCCCGCCTCGCAGTAGACTGCCGAGCCTTCCCGCTGATGGTGTACGATCCTGAGAAGGGCGACAAGATCCGCGAGCGCACCAGCCTGGCAGGCAACCCCTCGATGAAGGAAGACTGGTACAAGCACCCGAAGACCGGCGAGCCGATGGACTTCATCCACTGGGCCCGGACAGAAGGGCGCTTCTCCAAGCACTTCGACAGCAACGGCGTCGCCAGCGCAGGCCTCCACAAAGCCCAGGAGGAGCGCCTTCGTAACTGGCACGTGCTACAGGAACTGGCGGGGCTTCGGTAACGTTTGCGCCCGTCTCACACAACCGGAAGGGCACCCCTGCCAGCAGGGGTGCCCTTCCGGCCGTTTCGGACACTCACGGCGTGCGTTTTCCCCTGTACCGCGCCCACCGCAGCGGGTTCGGCAATCCGGCGCGCCCGGAACAACTCCGGGCAAAGATCCCATCCCAGTCCGGTTCGGGCTCACATCAGCGGATGTTCCCCCGTCCGGATGAGCAACCGTCGCAAGTTGACGACCGCATCACGATTCAACGCCAGGGTTTGGATGGTCGCCCGCCCGGTCGCAGAAATGCCGATCAGGATGTCATTATTTTCCGACCACACGAAGTGGTCAGACCAATGGTGTCGTCTCGGATGATACAGGGGCGCATGTTCACCCGATACTGGATCTGCTCCAGGAGTTCCTGGTGTATCTCCGATTGTCACAAACCTGGCATGAAAGCGCCAGGTTGTCGAGATCGTCGATTCCTCCGCGCAAGCGAGGGGGGATGTGCTCGACAGAGAACGGATCCGGCGAAAGTGCCACTACACTAGTAGTGTGTCAACACGATATTCATGGGTTCGAGCAGGCCCCATAGGGCACGATTCCACCTATCACTTCCGCCCTGACACACTACTAGACTGCCGCAATACTCGCAGGAGCCCAGCGCTCGCGCGGCGACAGCCCTCCGGACCTCCACGGAGGGCCGAGGCTCGGACAGGGGACCCGGGGGAAATGTCCAACTGTTCCATCAACTCCCGGATGGTGACGCCGCGCAACAGCGCCAGACCCGAGGGGAGCGCCATCCGGCGGACGTTTGCGGCTTCGAACCGGTCCGAGACCGAAATCAGCTCGGCTTGCTCGGCTTCGGTCAGCGTCTCGTCGCGCCGGGCCCGGCCGAACTCGCGGTACCGGGTCCGGAACGAGTCTGAAAACCCCAGGTTGATTTCCTGAAGGAGCGCCCCCTCCTCGCCGGACAACGTGCCGCCTTTCGGTGCGCCCGCAGTGCCCAGGTGACCGGCCAACCAGTGCGCCGCCAGACTGCCGGCATCAAGGCCGCGTCGGCGAGCCTCTTCGTGCAACTGTGCCTGCACAGCGGGCGGCAGCTCGATCGTAAGACGCATTGGAATGGCGACTCCGATACGCAGGCCGGTCGCCGACCGGTTTTCCCTGCTTGCGTTCATCCCTGAATCATCGTCCGCCGGAGCCCCGGGGGCCAACTTCCGGATCCGATCAAAGCTGATCCAACGCCCGGATCGGCAGCTCGTCCAGGCAGAGCACCCGGACCTCCCGCTCGCGCGCCTCCGCCGGGTCCGCGTCTCGCCGGGAACCCTCGCGGTGGTGCAATGAACCTTGAGGACGCGCGTACGGAAAAGGGTGGACGAGGCTATCGCCTCGGACTCCGGCGAAACTTGCCAGGTGGCGCCTCAACTCTCGGCGCGGCGCCGGCAGGCACACCGCCGGCCGCCGGCCCGGGGGCGCAGCCGACTCGCATCCTGGGACGCGGTTTCGCGGCGTGGGTTTCGCGGATCTGCGGGTCGCGCTCGACCGCCGGGCCGCTCCGGGTTAGAACCGCGGGGCTACTTCCCAGGAAAACCGGTCAGAACCGGTTGCCGGCGCCGCACGACCGAGAGGCACAGGGGCCTCCGTAGTCGGAGGAAATGGCATCCCGGCTGGCTACCCCCGTAGATCCGGGTCGGCCTCGTCACCGAAAGTGAGCGACCCTTTGTAGCGGCTCAGTTTTCGTGGCGGAGGTCCGTGAGGTTGACGTAGAACGGGTGATCCGGCGGGACGGGCTCGTCCGGCAGGCACGCCCCGGGCAGGTCATCCATGCACGTGGCGCGCGCAGGGGGAAGCTTTGAAGTGGCCCGGATGAGTTCCAGCGACCTATGAACGGATCTGTCAGGTAAGGGCAGCATCGAAGATCAACCCGGAGTTGATAGGTCACGCAGACTCACTATGAACGGGCTATCGTGTCGAACACCACCTCGTGGATTTCCAGCACGTTCGGCCCGGCGAACATCTCCACGGGGGGCCGGTTTCGGTGGGCTTCGCGGAAGGACTCGCTCTGGGTCCAGTCCCAGAAGGCCTGCTCGCTCTCCCAGCAGGTCTGCACCAAGTAGTAGCCCTGCTCCGTGATGGTTTCCCATTCGCCCGTCCGGAAGTTCCAGCGCCGCGATACGGGGCGCATCACCTGGTTCCGGATGAAGCCGGGCGACCCGTCTATCAGGCCGGCCCGGTTCCGGAAGCGGTCTTCGAACTCGGTCTCGTGGCCGGGGGCCACCGGAATGCGGTTGGTCACAATGAACATCGTCGGGGCTCCTATTTAGCGGACATCCAGTCCGGTCCTACGCCTGCCTCGGCGCGCAGCGGCACCTTCAGGACGAGTGCGTCTTCCATCTCTCCACGCACGAGTTCGGCAAGGTCGGCGGCTGCCGCGGCCGGGGCCTCGAAGACGAGTTCGTCGTGGATCTGCAGCAGCAGGCGCAGCGGCAGCCGGTCGCGATCAATGCGCCGCTGGACGTTCACCATCGCAAGCTTGATGAGATCCGCCGCGCTTCCCTGGACCACGGTGTTGATGGCGAGGCGCTCCCCCAGGTGGCGTTCCGTAGCGCTGCGGGCGCGGATTTCCGGAATTGCGCGGCGGCGGCCGAGGAGCGTCTTCACGTAGCCGTGCTCTTCGGCGTGCCGGATGCACTCCTGGAGAAACGTATCAATGCCGGGGAACTGCTGCTTGTAATCGCCGATCAGCTTGCCGGCCGCCTCACGGTCCAGGCCCTCGATCCGCCGGGACAGGCCGTGCGCCGAAATGCCGTAGATGATGCCGAAGTTGATGGTCTTGGCGTGGCTCCGCTGCTCGCGGGTGACGGCCTCCGGGGGGGCGCCGAACACGCGGCTGGCGACCGCGGTGTGAATGTCCTGTTCCTCTTCAAAGGCGCGCACCAGTCCCGGATCTTCACTGAGATGGGCCAGCAGCCGGAGCTCAATCTGCGAATAGTCGGCGCAGATGAGTACGTGACCCTCCGGGGCCGGGAACGCCTTGCGTACCTGGCGTCCGATGTCGGTGCGCACCGGGATGTTCTGGAGATTCGGCCCGTGCGACGCCAGGCGCCCGGTGGCGGTCACCAACTGGTGGAACGACGAGTGGACGCGGCCGGTTTCGGGATCAATCGCCTCCACCAGGTTGCCCAGATAGGTGGAGATGAGCTTGGTGAGCTGGCGGTACTCCATCAGCAGGCGGGGGATACGCGTGTGCGGAACGTTCCGATCTTCCTGCGCCGCCAGCCGTTCCAGGACCTCGACGTCGGTGGAGCGCCCGGTCTTTGTCTTCTTGACTACCGAGAAGCCCAGGTGGTCGAAGAGCACTTCCGCGAGCTGTTTGGGGGAGTCGAGCGCAAACTTCCGGCCCGCCCGCTCCTGAATTTCTTCGCGAAGCGCGTCCACGCGCGTCCCGAGCGCCTGCCCTTGCTGCCGGAGTTCGGCCGGGTCGCACAGAATGCCGGCGAGCTCCATCTCGGCCAGCACCACGGCGAGCGGCGCTTCCACCTCACGCAGGAGGGCGGCCATCCCGTGCTCTTCGAGCCGGGGCAGCAGGACATGGCACAGACGCAGCGCCACGTCCGCGTCCTCGGCGGCGTACGGCGTGATCTGCTCCAGCGGGACCGACTCCATCGTCGTCTGCTCGGCGCCCGCCCCGATCAGGTCGGTGATCGGGATGAGTTTCAAGCCCAGCAGGCGCTCCGCCAGGAGATCCAGCTTCCCATTTACCGTCGGGTCTAGCAGCGCCACCGCCAGCATCGAGTCGAACACGACCCCGCGGAGCAGCACGCCGCTGCGGGCCAGGACCCGCGCGTCGAACTTCAGGTTGTGGCCGCATTTCGGAAGAGTCGGGTCAGACAGCAGCGGCCCCAGCTCAGCCAGCACCGTGGCCTCGTCCAGGTGTCGCTCCGGCTCCGGCGAGCGCACCGGCACGTAGACGGCCCGGCCCGGCTCCCATGCCAGGCAGAGGCCGCAGAGCCGCGCGCTCCGTTCGAGGCCGGTGGTCTCAGTATCCACACTCACCAGCGGCGCCTGCCGCAGGGCCACCGCCAGGTCACGGAGTTCTTCAAGGGTACACACCGCCCGGTACTCACCACCGACAGGACGCGCGGCGTCCGGCGCGTCTGCACCGAGCAGGCTCGCGGGCGAGTCGGCGCTTTCGGGGCCCGTTCCGGCCGCGGCGCCTGTCCCCGGCTCCAGTCCGGGCAGGGCCGCTTCGCCTTCACCGGCGAGCCGCCGTACATCGTGCTGGAAGCGATTGAAGCCGAGTTGCTGGAACAGAGGCAGCAGACGCTCCAGGTGCGGAGGGCGGACCTGCGCGTCGCTCAGGGAGAACGGCACAGCGGCGTCCCGTTTCAGCGTCACCAGCTCACGGGAGAGCCCGATCGTGTCGCGCGCCTTCTCCAGATTCGTGCGCCGCTTGCCCTTGATGCGCTCCAGGTTGGCGTAGATCCCATCAATCGAACCGAATTCGGTCACCAACTGCACCGCTGTCTTCGGTCCGATTCCTTCCACCCCCGGCACGTTGTCCACGGTGTCACCGGTCAACGCCAGCACATCCACCACCTGCTCCGGCGTGATGCCCTTATTCGCCAGCAGGGCGGGGCGATCTGTGAGGGTGTCGGTCTGCAGGTCGTACAGATGCACTCGCTCGCACAGGATCTGCTCCAGGTCCTTGTCCTTGGAGAGAATGCGAATCGTAAGGTCGGCGCCCTCGGCGCGCTCCTGCATCTGACGGACAATGCTCGCAATCACGTCGTCCGCCTCCAGCCCCTCCTGCTGCAGCACCGGGATGCCGAAGCCCTCCAGAAGCTCGATCACACGAGGAATCTGCGGGATCAGGTCTTCCGGTGTGGCGCGACGCGTGGCCTTGTAGTCGGCGTACAGGGTGTCGCGGAACGTCTTCCCGGGCGCGTCCGAGGCCGCCACCACGTATTCGGGCTTTTGTTCCTTCAGCAACCGCAGCAGCAGCGCCGCAACGCCGAACACCGCCTGCGTCGGCTCCCCCGTCACAGGGCTGCGCATCCCATTGCGGATCGCGTAGTAGGCGCGGAAGATCTGCGCGAACGTGTCAATGATGTAGAGGGTCGGCATGGCGAGGGTCTCCTGCGGCTTCGGCAGGGAGCGATCCCGTGTGGTCGTCCTCCCGAACAATCCTCAGTGTTCATCGTCGGCTTCCCCGTCCGTTTCCCCGTAGAGCGGACGGCGAACGGCGATCGCCGCGACGGATACCGAATGGCTGCGCCGGCTCCACTGGCTCACGCGCGTGGCTCGGCCGACGGCGCCACGCCACCTGGTGGTGCGCGGCATTGCGGGGGAATTGCCGCCCGACCCGCGCCGGGAGCCCCAGAGCGCAGGAGGTGGTCAACGCACCCTTGCGTTCTCCACTGAGCCCTGTGTGCGGAGCAGAACCGCGGCCCCGCACCCGAAACTGACGGTGGATCGGCCCCTATCCGAAGAGCCCCGCGATGACCTTTCCCTCCGGCACCAGAGTGACCGGCCGGCCGGAGGCGGTGGCAAACTCACGACGGGGATCAATCCCCAGCGCGTGGAAAACGGACGCGGCAATATCGTCCGGCGTGATGGAGGTGCTGTCGTCGGGACCGTGTCCCTTGCGGTCGGTGCCGCCGATGAGCTGTCCCGCACGCACGCCGCCGCCGGCAAGAAGCATCCAGCCCGCGCGGGGCCAGTGATCCCGTCCGGCGTTCTTGTTTACGGATGGGGTGCGGCCGAACTCCCCGCCCGCGACCACCAACGTGCGCGCCAGAAGACCCTTGTCCGCCAGCACCTGGACGAGCGCAGCAATCCCGGCGTCGAATGGCGGAAGCAGCTTGTCCTTCAGCCCGGAGAAGTTGTCCAGGTGAGTGTCCCAGCCGCCGGAGTTGACCGTAACAAACCGGACTCCATGTTCCACCAGGCGGGACGCCAGTAACAAACTTTGCCCGAACGGATCAGCGCCAAACTGCTGCGCGACGGACGGAGCCTCTTTCTCCACGTCGAAGGCGGCCTGGGCCCGCGGCGACAGCAGCATCGCCTGGGCCTGCTGCCCAAAGCGGTCCAGCCCTTCAAGCAGCGGGTTGCCGGCGTCCGCAGCACGCAGTCGGGTGTCCAGGTCGCGCAGCAGGCGATCACGCTGGCGAATACGGTCGGCCGAAACACCGTTCGGGAGCACAAGACCGCGAACTCCGAATTTCTGACCCGGGCGTGGGACGGCGTTGGTCTTGAACGGCGCGTAGGCCACACCGAGGTAGCCGGGCTGCATCTCCGTGGTCGGCACCGCCACGAAGCCGGGCACGTCCGCGGCGCCGGGGCGCTCGTGGACTGCGACTGAACCCAGGGCCGGGTAGCGCACGGCCGGGGAGGGGCGATTGCCGGTGTAGAGCCATTCGTTTGCCTGTGGGTGGGCGCCCGCGCTGTGGCTCATGCCGCGCAGGAGCGTGAAGCGGTCCAGCACGTGCGCCAACTTCGGCAAGTGCTCGCACACGGGCAGGCCTTGTAGCTTGCTCGGGATCAGGGCGAACGGGCTCCGCTCGTCGGCGGGCGCATCCGGCTTCATGTCCAGGGTGTCCAGGTGAGCCGGACCGCCGTTCAGATGAATGAAGATCACCGCATCCGCTGCCGGCGCAACCGGTTTGGGGCCGTGGGCGTCGGCCCGGGGCGCCGCCGGCGGGCGCGCGGGACCTGGAACCACGCGCTTCGAACCACGCGACTGCTCCGTTGCTTCGGCGAGACGAAGCGCATCTGCAAGCGTCAATCCGAGCGCGCTCAGGACCCCCACGCGCACCGTGTCACGCCGGGTCCGGCCATCACAGTTTGGACTGGTCATGGTCTGTCTGTTCCATTTCCGCCGGGCGGCCCGACTCCCCGGTGGTTGCCTCGTGTGTCCGAGGTAGACGTCGGGTGAGGGGTGGGTCTGCGCCACCGCCCGCCCCGCCGGCCGGTACAAGCTCCGGCGCTATTCGGCGCCGGAGGCGACGATCCCCACGTCCTCCAGGTGAGCTGCCGTCAGGGCCCGCCGCAGCCAGAGGCGGGCCTCATCCGTTTCTGCTTGCTCCACCCGTGCGATCACCTCAGGCGGAACTCCCGCAAAGCGCGTGCCCAGAACCTCGAGCAGAATGTCGCGCGTCGTCTCCCGCCTGGCCTCAAGCTCGCTCTCGCGCCTACCTTCACGCCTGCCTTCACGCCTACCTTCGCGCCTGCCGGTGGCAAGGAGGTAGTCATACATTGTCTGGCTCATGTGTGTGCCCTCCGCCCCCTGTCGGACCTCCGAGCGCTCCAGATACCGCTGCGATATTCCCGACAGAATGCTGGTGCGGCCCTCGATGCTATTCGGCGCCGGAGGCGACGATCCCCACGTCTTCCAGGTGATCTGCCGTCAGGGCCCGCCGCAGCCAGAGGCGGGCCTCATCCGTTTCTGCTTGCTCCACCCGTGCGATCACCTCAGGCGGAACTCCCGCAAAGCGCGTGCCGAGAACCTCGAGCAGAATGTCGTGTGTCGTCTCCCGCCTGCCTTCGCGCCTGCCGGTGGCGAGGAGGTAGTCATACATTGTCTGGCCCATCTTTGTGCCCTCCACCCCCTGTCGGAACTTCGACCGCTCCACATACCGCTCCAGCATCCCCGACAGCCTGGGGAATTCTACCCGAGGCCGCCGCCGATGCACCAGCGCCCATTGAATCTGGACCACCCGCAGCCAGCGCGGGGCAACCTCCAGCGGCAGTTGCTCCAGCACCGTGAACGTCGCCTCAAGCGTCTCGACCAGGGAGGCCAACGGCGCCCGTTCTTCCCGCAGCAGGAGCAGCACCAGGCCACCGGCGGTCCCGGCGTCCAGCAGCGCGCGCGGGGTGAAACCGTGCAGCCGTACGAAGTGAAACCCCCAGTCCGGGTCGGCCCGCCGCATCCGCTCCCAGTCCGGCGGCTGCTCCCACGCGGCGAGGCGCCGGGGTCCGCCCCAGGCCTTGCGCGGGGTATAGAGCATGACACTCAGCAGCGGTGTCAGTTTCCACTCCGCAGCGGGAACTTTGTCGGTTTCCCACCGCCGGATCTCTTTCTCCCACACGAGCCCGCGATAGGCGGTTTCCCGCGCCCGGAACCACCATTGCAGCTTGTACTGCTGCTCAAGGTGGAAATGGATGGGGTAGCGCATGCCGCGTTCCGGAGGGAGCGGGGAGCAGGGGACATGGTAGAGGATGTCGGTTTGCCGCAGATCCAGGCCGGTGGTCAGCAGCTCCCGCGGCGAGTTGACCGCCGCAGCAAAGTCCAGGCGTTGATGGAAGGATCGGGGGACGATACATCGGGCAATCTCTCCGAAGAGACTGGGGTCTTCGCTCGCCCACTGGATCGCCCGATCCGGGAAATGCGCGAGGAATTCCCCAAACGAGGTGGGTTCCAACTCTGCCACGTGGTCCTCACTCTCCCGGCTCCGGGAACCGGCGTGGCCGGGCCTCCCACTCCTGATTTCAGTGGTTCGTGATGAACTCCTGCGTGTTCAGGAGTGCCCACAACAGGTCGCGCATCCCCTCGGTCAGACTTCCCGCTTCAGTCAGGTGCCGGGAACTCCGGGACAGTTCTACCGGAGTGGGCGGGCGGCTGAGGGTCCGCAGGTAGGCCTCCCGCACCAGAGCCGCCGGGCTGTCCGCCGCGCGGACTTCCTGCAGCCAGCCGTCCTTTCGTTCGAGCGCCGCGTTCAGGTCCTGGTCGTTCCGCAGATAGAGCGCCTGCTGGAGAGAGGGCGCCTGCTCGCGCTCGCAATCACAGTTCGCCTTGCGCAGCGGCTTCCCAAAGACCACCAACCCGAACTCGGTCCGCGCCTCGTCGGCTGTGGGCTGGACCGCGATCCGGCGCCCGATCACCTCGGTCGCGGAGCGTTCGAGAGCCTTACTCCCCGCCGTGGCCTGAAGGATGGCATCCACCGCGATTTCCGCCGGCAGGCGGCGGAGGCGGGCGTGGCTCAGGTTCCGCTCGTCGCGCCGGTTGATCGCGTTCGGCCGCCAGCTCAACTGGTAGGTGCGGCTCGTGGTGATCTGGCGGTGCAGCCACTTCATGTCGTAGCCGTGGGCCACGAAGTCGCGCGCCAGCCCGCGCAGGAGTTCCGGATGCGTGGGAGGATTGCCGCGGCTGCTCTCGTCCGTGGGGTCCACCAGCCCGCGTCCGAAGTAGTAGGCCCACACGCGATTCACGAACGCAGGTGCGAAGTAGGGATTCTCCGGATCTCGCAGCCAGGCCATCAACGGCACGCGCGGGTCGGGTACTCGCGCAAGGTCCTGCGGCGGCGCTCCCAGAATCCGCGCAGGGGGCCGGTCGGGCGGCGGCGGCGTCACATAGACCTCGTAGAACGGCGCCGGTTTCCCCTCGGCCGCCCAGCGCCAGTAGGTCTGGCGCCGCGTGGCCGCAGTGGTGAGTTTCGCCACCTCCAGGCGCTCCTTCAGACGGGTATGCGCTTCTTGCGACTCCGGCGCGATGCCCTGCGTGATGCGCGCAAAGAGGGCCGTGAACTGCTGGAAGTCCTGCTGGGTCCAGACGTCGAAGGGGTGTTTGTGGCACTGCGCGCAGTCCAGGCGCACTCCGAGGAAGGTGTAGGCGAAGCCGAGCGCCTTCTCTTCCGGTTCCTTCAGGTTTCCCCGGAACCAGAAGTGCGGCATCTGCTCCAGAGCCGTGAAATCGGCCGGATCCTGATTGCGCAGGTAGGAGCTCATCCGCAGCGTGTAGTCGTCATAACCCTCGCCCGGTCGGCGGCTGGTACCCAACACCAGCCCCTCGACGATCCGGTCGTAGCCGATGTTCTCCCGCACGCGCCGCTCGATCCACGCGTGCCATTGGGCGCCCGTCTGCGGGCCGAAGTCCGTGTTACCCAGGAAGAGGGGAGCGTTCAGGCCGGTCTGATCGCACAAACGAGTGGTCCACCAGGCAACGTACGCGGGGCGCGCCAGCAGTTCGTCTACCTTTCGCTCGCGCTTTCCCCGCGTCCGGTCCGCCGCAAAGGCCAGTGCCTCCGCCGGCGTGGGAAGTGTGCCGACCAGATCGAGGCTCAGCCGGCGCAGGAACTCCTCGTCGGTGCAGAGTTCGGAGGGGGGAAGGCCGAGTTGCCCGAGTCGCCGACCCACCCACCGGTCAACATCGGTCTGCACCGGGAACCGGACCGTGCGTCCCTCGGCGCCGGGGTAGGGTACCAGAACGGGCATGCTCTCCACCGCGCCGCCGTACACCGCGACCATTGCGGTGTCCCCGGAACCGACCCGTGCCACCTCTCCGCGGGCCGTGACCGTCGCCACGCCATCATCATTCGCGGAGAACTGCGTGAGCCCGGTGACGTCTTCTACGCCGTCGTCAGTGAAGTGGGCGCGAATGCGGACCGGTGCGTGCCGCATCCGCGCCCGGAACAGCAGTTCCGCCGGCTCAATCTCCAGCCTTCGCACTCGCGGCTCGGTGTCCGGCACGAACGGCGCACCCGCCTGGATCCACGCGCCCAGGAGGCGATACTCCCACCCGGCGGGGTCGAGCCGCCTGCCCCCGCCGTGCGCCACCGCTGCCGTCGGCTTGCGGAGCAGGAGACTCTCGCGCCAATGCTCCGGCCGGATGCGGGCGCCCCCCCGGATGCCCTCCAGATCCAGCCTCGGGTCGGAACCAAACAACGAGAGTCGAAACCCGCCCCGTCCCTGGAACGACCCGTGACATGCCCGGTTCGTGCAGCCCAGCTTGCCGAACAGCGGCTGCACATGGCGCGTGAAGCCGGGCACGCCCCCGGGTCCGCCCGCCCCCCAACGCTCTGCGGCAGCGAGCAGCCCCGATGCCGCACCTCGCGCCGGTGGGATCGAAACTCCGCGCGACGGCGCCACCGCTGGGCCGGCATGGCGTGGCAGGGAGCGCACCGGGGAAAGCCGGGGCTGTCGAGGCGCGGCGGAAGCCGGTGTGGTTGCCAGGACCAGGAACGCTGTGAAGCAGATGCGCCGCATGTTCGGAATCTCGTGTCGTGAGTACCGTCCTCGACCGAAACGAATCGGTCTGATCCGATCAGGAGTCGAGAATGGGGACGGAGGAAAGAACAATCATGGGGGTCGAGCACGAGCCCCGGGGGCCCTG
This sequence comes from Actinomycetota bacterium, assembly GCA_005805375.1. GTDB lineage: Bacteria > Armatimonadota > SYMT01 > SYMT01 > SYMT01 > SYMT01. The sequence goes on along the minus strand of SYMT01000052.1, from coordinate 1,333 downwards.
TCCAACCCGGGTTCAGGAAGGTGGGCCTCGCGTCACAGCGCGAGGTTTGAACTCCGCGATCCCCGCTACCGTCTGACCAGCACGCCCAGATCCGTCAACCACTCATGGAACCGGACGTGCCATGTCCCGAACGGGATGCCGTTGCGGGCCTTGATCGCGCCGCCATGCCCGCCGTGGGCATAGATGTGGAGCTCCGACTGTACTCCCGCCTGGAAGAGCGAGTTGTGGAACTCGACGGTCTGACGGGCGTGGAAGGCATCATCCAGGCCGGCACTGGTGAGGAAGGCCGGCGCAGCATCTTTCGGCGCGGTGATGTCCATCGGAGCCCAGCCGGGGTAGACCAGTGCCACGAAGTCCGGTCGGCAGCTCTGCCTCTCGACCGGATCGCCCGACTCGGACTTGCCGCGGTCGAAGCGGATGTCGGCGAGCGCCGCCAGCGCCCCTCCCGCCGAGAAGCCGATCATGCCGACTCGGGTCGCATCCACCCCCCATTCCTTTGCCCGGGCACGGATAAGGCGCAGCGCGCGCTGTGTATCCTGCAGCGCTTCGCCCTGAACCCTGTATTGGTACCCCGGGGTTTGTTCCAGGCGGTACTTCAGGATGAACGCATGCACGCCGATGCTGTTCAGCCAGGCGGCGATGTCGGCGCCTTCCGAACCCCAGACCAACTGGCGGTGACCGCCCCCCGGCGCGACCAGCATCCCGGCGCCGCACGCCTTGTCGGCGGGAGCCAGACGTACCTCGATCGAGGGGTTGTGCACATTGCGGATCGAGTTGATCCGTTCACCCGGCTTCGGCTCGGGCGGGGTGGTGACTTCCTTCTCCCCGGCGCCTTGCAGCGTGGGTGAACCTGCGGGCCACAGGAACACGACGGGCGGCGCGGGGTCGGCGGCGAACGCGGAGACGGTCGCCCCCAGCACGGGGAGCAGCAAGGCAAGGCGACGGGTGTGGCGCAGCATGGCAAGAGTACCTCTCGGCAATCCCGGCGGCAGTGGCGGGGCGAGCTGCATCGTCCAGGAGCCCAGCCCGATGGAGAGGTGGGCATTTGCCGCCCGAGCGCCTCGCGCGTTTGAGACCCAAACGGGGCAGGAGAGTTTCGGCCACAACCCGAAATCCGTCGCAGAACAGGTCCGAGGGATCGCAATGACACCCTCATCCCGGCTCTGCGCGAGCTCCCCCCCAGTGGACGAGGACTTAGAGCCTATCCCAAAACCCCGGCGGCGCGGAAGGCGATGACCGCGGCGGCAAACTGGAGTGCCGCAAGATAGTTAGCGGCTTTACGATGCCAGCGGAGAAAGACGTGGCGCCACTGATGGAGCCAATGGTGGGTGCG